>JAEWHT010000284.1 GCA_023387695.1 Pseudomonadota bacterium
TGCCGTCGGCACCCAGTCAGGCCATTCCGCGAGACGGCCAACGCGCGCAACGCCTGAGAAAGCCATCGCCTCCTCACCGACCGCGACACCGTAGCGGATCGCCTTGCCGTCGGGCAGCACGTAGTAGAGATAGCGCGCATCGGTATCAACCAGGATCGTGCCCGGCTGCTCCTTGCGCGGATAATCGACGATGTGACGGAGATATTGCTCGGGCACGCTGGCCTGGGCGTAAGGCGCATGTGCCAGCAGCTGGCGGTCACGCGCCGTCATGCTCGCATCCGTCGATGGTGAAAGTGTCGTCTGCATGCAACCGCCGAGCGGCAGCAAGGCAACGACGAACAAAGCGTATAGAGATCTTGGCACCGCCGGCCCCCGATAGCGGATAGCAGCGCCCCCAGCACGAACGAGATGCGGCCCAAATCGTGCTGAAAACAAGGCAGTTCGGAACACGTGCCCGTGTTCGGTATGGCTGGTTCCATCACCACAAACGGCAGAAGACGGTCGCAGTGTCTCCACCGCCTCGCCTTGCTTTGGTCATACCCGGCTGGACTCGTGCGCCATGGAGTTCGGGCATGGGGTTCGGGATGGGCTCACGCAACAGTTCGGCTCGCGCCAATGCGGACGACCAGGGGTCAAAGGAGCTGCGATGCTCGCGACGTTGAACAGCCGGCAAATCGTCGATGAGATCGTAAAGGACACGATGAAAGACAACGATCCGCATGATGCGGTGCAGATTTCCTCCGACGTGGTGCTGGCCTCGCGTACGAACAGCGATGCGCCGACGCTTGCACCCGAGTTTACGACTCGTCCGGAGCCAAAATTCGCACCCGAACCCAAGATTCATCTGGAGCCGAAATTTGCTCCGGCCGTGGAGACGACAGCTGCGGCTCCGCCAACTGCGCCCCCGTCAGTCGATACGGCCGTGCGCGTGACCGCGAGCGACAATCACAGTCATCCGAAGCGATCGGCCGCCGGCAAATGGTTGCGTGGCGCGTTCGTCACGGTCCTGTTTGCAGGCGGCAGTGCGGCCGCGACCATCGCCTGGGAAAAGCATGGCGACACCGCGACGCAGATGCTCGCGGAATGGAAGCCGGCGTTGGCGTCACTGCTGTCGTCGACATCGCAGACACCGGCGCCGGTCGCAGCCTCGCAAGCCGCTCCGGCTGTCGCGCAGGATCAACCGGCCGATCAAACGACAGCGCCGCCTGCAGCTCCCGTTGCAGCACCTGCGCCAACACAAGCCGATGCCACGCCGTCGGTCGACTCAATGACGCGCGACATCGCCGCGATGGCGCAGCAGATCGAGCAGCTCAAGGCCAACATCGCCGAGTTGAAAGCCGGTCAGGCGCAAATGGTCCGCGAGATGGCGAAGCCGCCGGCGCCAAAGCCAGTGGCCGAGACGCGACCGCCGGTTAGTCCGCCCGCGCGCGTTTCAGCATTGCCGCCGCGAGCTCCGGCGCCGATATCGCCGCCGGTTCGCAAGCCGAAGCCGGTGGTATCGCACACCTACATGCCGGCCTATCCGCCCACGCCGCTCGCACCTCCGCCACCATCACAGGCTGCAGCGGCTCCACTGCCGGTGGCATCACCGGTCGCGACGACGCAGGCTGTTGCTGATGATGACGGACCTGTCGTGCGCCCGCCGATGCCGGTGCACTAGGACTGCATCAAACGACGACGCAAAGCTGTCCGACTCGAAGCGATGATGTCTGTCCGTGTGACTACGGTGATGCGTTGATTTGCACCCAAGAGAAAAGGCCGTCGGGATCTATGCCGCCGGCCTTCTCTTGCAGCTGCCGGTTCCCGGAGCCCGGTTCTGCTGCAATTCCAATGCCTCATGATCAGGCGGACATATTTAATAAAGCTTTAATGCGCTCGAACGTTGCACATCATTTCTGCGCCATAAGCACAGAGATTGCGCGGTCCGTTCATCGGTTGGATATCGACTCAGTGCTACGATCCATCATGTTTTGAAGACCTTCCGTTGAAGGCTTCGTTTGAGAAATTGGGTCGTCACACCGGGGAATTCGGATGCCTTACTATTCCTTCGATCTCGTGGTTGGTGAAGAGTTCAAGAACCAGGGCGGGATCATTCTCGAGGACATCGAGGTCGCCTCCGATCGCGCTGTTCAACTGGCTTGCGAGCTGTCGCAGGTGAAGCCCGAACTGCAGCGAACGGGTTGCGCAGTGCGCGTCACCGACCGCGATCACAATGAGGTCTATCGCACGCCGCTCGATCCCGTGCCGGCCTGGCGCCGCTAAGCTCCCGCACCGCACGAAGGCGCGATAATCGCGCCCCTGCGGCATTGCGGAGTGGCCCGCAGGACGCTAGCCTCCTCAAAAAACGAGGAGGACACCCAAGCATGCGCGCCCCTTTTCTGATGGCAGGCCTGTTGCTGATCGCAGCTCCAGCCCAGGCGGCTGACGACCATACCCGCTCGAACTACGTGACGATGGTCTTGCAGGCTTTCGCCGCCAAGGTCGAATGCCCGAACACGGATGTCGCCTACCAGGATCTGGTGCAGAAGGCGCAGCAGATGCAGCTGCCCGACGGCACCACCGAACAGGTGCGCAAGGCGATTGCCTGGATGCACACCGGCGGCAAGATGGGCGAGAAGCAGGCCGACGACATCATGGCCGAGGTTGCGGTGGCGACCCAGATGACCGATCTCGACCAGCGGCGGCTCGGCATGAGCAATTGGTGCGAGAAACAAAAGACCAACCTCGCCGGCCTGATCCGCAACAAGGGCGGCTAGCGCGTCCTGACCGTTAAGGACGCCGGGACGGAACCGCTGTCCCGGCCCATAATCGTCACAATCCTGGCCAGCATGCGGGGCGTCTTCAGAATGGAGAAGTGCATGCGGATCACACATCTTGTCCTGGCCGGCGCCTTCGCGGCGAGCCTCGCGCTGGCAGCCCCCGCGCTGGCGAAGAATGCCGATGCCCAGAAGGGCGAGGACAAGGCGGCTTCGTCGTCCTGCAGCGCCTATCAGCAGGCGGCGGACGGATCCTGGGAGCAGCTTCCCTGCAAGGAGACCGGCGAGCGCGCCCAGCCTCAGACCCAGCACAAGCCGGTGACGCAGGGCGCCGAACAGGGCGAGCGCTAAGCGCCCCGACGGAGCGGGAACCGGCCGGCTTTAACCGGGTTGAGCCCGGCAGCTTGCCGCGGTCGATAGGCTCGATAAAGTGCCGTGGGCAGGGCTGAGCAACAGCCCCCTGGAAACGCCAACCCCGCGAGCGCTTGTGGATTCGATTGAATTTGAGGACCTGCAACGCCGCCTGAAGGCGCTTGAGGAGGAAAACGCACGCCTCAAGGCGCAGGGCATCGCCGTTGTCACCGAGCGGCAAAAGGCCGAGACTGCACTCGCCGAAAGCGAGGAGCGCTACCGGACGCTGTTCAACTCGATAGACGAAGGCTTTTGCATCATCGAGTTCTTCGATGGTCCGCACGGTCCGCTGAGCGACTACATCCACGTCGAAGCCAACCCCGCCTACACCCAGCATGCCGGCATCCCCAACGTGGTCGGCCAGAAGGTGCGCGAGATGGTCCCCGCCGAAGCTGACGGCTGGGTTGAGCTCTATGGCGGCGTCTTGCGCACCGGCGTACCGATCCGCTTCGAGCGCGAGCTGGTCGCGACCGCCCGCTATCTCGAACTCGCGGCCTTCCGGGTCGAGCCCGCCAGCCGCAAGCAGGTCGCCGTGCTGTTCCAGGACATCACGGCACGCAAGCGCGCCGAAGTCGAGCTCCAGAGTCTCAACGAGACATTGGAAGCCCGCGTGGTCGCAGCGCTCGCTGAACGCAAGCTGATGGCCGACCTCGTCGAGGGCACCAATGCCTTCGTCCAGGTTGTCGATCCCGAATTCCGCTGGCTCGCCATCAACGGAGCATCGGCTGCGGAATTTCACCGTATCTACGGCATCATGCCGAAGGTTGGTGACAACATGCTTGAGCTTCTGAAGGACCAACCTGAGCACCACGACGCCATTCGCGCGGTGTGGTCGAAGGCCCTCTCGGGCGAGGAGTTTGTCGAGATCGGCGAGTTCGGCGATCCTCGCCGCGCCCGCCGCTCCTACGAGATGCGCTTCAATTGCCTGCGCGACGGCGACGGCAAGCTTCTCGGGGCCTATCAGTTCGTCTACGACGTCACCGAACGCCTGAAGGAGCAGGAGCGCCTGCGCCAGGCCGAGGAAGCGCTGCGCCAGTCGCAGAAGATGGAAGCGGTCGGCCAGCTCACTGGCGGCATCGCGCACGACTTCAACAATCTGCTCACAGGCATTACCGGCTCGCTGGAGCTGTTGCAGACCCGGCTCGGCCAGGGCCGCGTCAAGGAGATCGACCGCTACGTCACCGCTGCGCAAGGCGCGGCTCGGCGCGCGGCCGCACTCACGCACCGCCTGCTCGCGTTCTCGCGGCGGCAGACGCTCGATCCAAGGCCGACCGATCTCAATCGGCTGGTGATGGGCATGGAGGAATTGATCCGCCGCACCGTCGGACCCGAGATCGCGCTGGAAGTCGTGACATCAGGCGGATTATGGGCGACGCTGATCGATGCCTCGCAGCTCGAAAACGCGCTGCTCAACCTCTGCATCAATGCACGCGATGCGATGCCGTCAGGTGGCCGCATCACCATCGAGACCGCCAACCGCTGGCTCGACGAGCATGGCGCAGGCGAACGCGATCTCGAACCCGGGCAATATGTCTCGCTCTGCGTGACCGACACCGGCACCGGCATGGCGGCCGACGTGATCGAGCGCTGCTTCGATCCGTTCTTCACCACCAAGCCCATGGGCCAGGGCACAGGTCTCGGCCTCTCGATGGTCTATGGCTTCGTACGCCAGTCCGGTGGCCAGGTGCGCATCTACTCAGAGGTCGGCCAGGGCACCACGATGTGCCTTTATCTGCCGCGTCACTATGGCAAGGAGGCTGACAAGCCTTCAGCGCTGACACCGAAAAGCGCGCCGCGTCCGCAAGCCAGCCACACTATCCTGATCGTCGACGACGAACCTTCGATCCGCATGCTGCTGACGGATGCGCTGGAAGAGATCGGATTCCATGTGATCGAAGCGCATGACGGTCCGACCGGCCTGAACATCCTGCAATCGGACGCGACCATCGACCTGCTGATCACCGATGTCGGCCTGCCCGGCGGCATGAACGGCCGCCAGCTCGCAGACGCTGCGCGCGCGACCCAGCCAGCACTGAAAGTGCTATTCATCACCGGCTATGCGGAGAACGCGATCATCGGCAATGGCCAACTTGCGCCGGGCATGCAGGTGCTGACCAAGCCGTTCGTGGTCGAGGCGCTGGCAAGCCGCGTGCTCGATATGATCAAGGACGGAACCGGCCCAAGCTAACGCTCCGGTTCCAAGGCCTCAGCTTTGATGCGGGCCGCGGATGATCTTCATGGCTTCGGCGATGTGGCGCCACTCCTTGGCTTCATCCGCCTCGCCGCGGCCGTCGCAGGCCTGGGCCTGTTGGGCGGCCTTCGCGATCGCCGCGAAGCCGTGCTGTTCCAGCATCTGCCGGGCGACGGTGTGAACCTGGACCTCGGACATCATGAGTGCTCTCCGCTCTGATGATCCCGCGGCGCATCGCAAATGCGACACGCGGGTCTATCACAACGATCTCATCACGGAGCCCGTTCCCGTATCGCTCGCAAAACAAAGGCGGCCCGCTGTGCCCAGCGGACCGCCTTCACCCACCCCAAAGTCTTCGGCCGGGTACCCCTACCCGACCGCCACTCTCTTACGCTCGAAATCGTTGGGCACTTCGATGTCGACCTCGAGGGTCGAGACCTCGTCACCGCGCTCGAGCCGCACGATCACCTTGGTCGGATCCAGCATCACATGCTTGGAGACGACGGCGAGAATTTCCTCACGCAGCACACCGAGCAAATCGGGCTGGCCGCGCAGTCCGCGTTCATGCGCAAGCAGGATCTGCAGCCGTTCGCGAGCGACGGGTGCGGACGCCTTGTTGCCGCGGAGAAGCCGGAGCAGACCCATGCTCATGCAGCCCTCCGTCGCAGCAGACGATCCATGAAGCCCTTGCGCTCGGTCGGCATCTGCATCGGCACGGTGTCGCCGCAGAGCCTTCGCGCCGCATCGACATAGGCCCGCGCGGGTGCGCCTTCGGCATTCGACAGCGTCACCGGCGTGCCGACATTGGACGCGCGCAGCACGTCCTGGCTCTCCGGAATGATGCCGAGCAGAGGCGTTGCGAGGATTTCGAGAATGTCGTCGATGGTCAGCATCTCGCCACGCGCGGCGCGCGAGGGATCGTAGCGGGTGATGAGAATGTGCTTCTCGACGCGCTCGCCCTTCTCGGCCCGCACGGTCTTGGAATCGAGCATGCCGATGATGCGGTCGGAATCGCGCACCGAGGAGACTTCCGGATTGGTGACGATCACGGCTTCATCGGCAAAGCGCATCGCCATGGAGGCGCCGCGCTCGATGCCGGCCGGGCTATCGCAGATCACCCAGTCGAAACGGCTGCGCAGATCGGCGATGACCTTGCCCACGCCCTCTTCCGTCAGCGCGTCCTTGTCGCGGGTTTGCGAAGCCGGCAGCAGCCAGAGATTCTCCAGCCGCTTGTCCTTGATCAGAGCCTGCGGGAGTTTCGCCACGCCCGGCACCACGTTGATGAGGTCGAACACCACGCGGCGTTCGGCGCCCATGACGAGGTCGAGGTTGCGCAGGCCGACGTCGAAATCGACGACGACGACCTTGTCGCCGCGTTGCGCGAGCGCAGCTCCCAGCGCAGCGGTCGTCGTCGTCTTGCCGACGCCGCCCTTGCCTGATGTCACGACCAGTACCTTGGCCATCTCAAATATCTCCTTCTGGTCAGTTCAGCGCGGTAATTCGCATGGTGTTGCCCTGCAGCCAGGCCTGGGCCGGCTTGCCACGCAGGGCCTCATCGATATCGTCGGCGGTCTGATAAAATCCATCGATTGCAAGCAGTTCGGCCTCGATCTTCTGGCAATAGATGCGCGCGCTCGTGTGACCGTTCACGCCCGCCATCGCGCGGCCGCGAAGCGCGCCGTAGATGTGGATGGAGCCGCCGGCAACGACCTCGGCGCCAGAGCCAACCGAGCCCAGAATGGTGACGTCGCCTTCGGGAAAGATCACGGTTTGGCCTGAGCGCACCGGGCTCTCCAGCAGCAGCGAGGTCGGCTTGGTTTCAACCTTGGCCTCGGGCTTCTTCGGCGCGCTTGGCTCGATCACACAGCTGCGCCCGCCCGACAGCAACGGCGGCATCGACGGCGTCAGTCGCGCCTCCTCCACGCCCTCGATGCCGAGCACGCGGATGTTGCGGTCCTGCAGGCTGGTGAGGAGATGTCCGATGCCGGATTGGCTGAGATCGACCGACGACAGGTCGATGACCACGGGGCGACCGGCAAAGAAGCCCGGCGAGCGCGCGATGGTGGCATCGATCTCCTGGAGCCAGTCCTGGATCGGAACCGTCGGCACGAACACGAAGGCCACATAAGAGCGCCCGCGCAGGCGCACCATCTGGCGTTGAGGTTTTGCTAGGGCCTCCATGGCGGCCGACTCGTTCCCTGTTATTGAATGGTTAACGATGCGGCCGATATGGTTAATGGCTGGTTAATTTCTCCGTGGGGTTACGTGGGTAGTGCTAGGGCTCCCCGGGCGGAGGTGGATCCCTTTCCGTCATCCTTCGAGGGCCGCTGAAGAAGCGGCCACCTCAGGGTGACGGTGATAAGTGGCCCTCTTCTCTCGGTCAGGTCTTGTTGCGCATCTTGCCGAGCAGATAGTTGTCGTAATAGTTCTCCGCGATCTGCGTATAGAACAGCAGCTCCTTCTGATACGCGTCGTGGCTTTCCTTGGTGCGCTTGAACAGATCGCTCTTGGATGCGAGCTCGTTCAGATGCTCCTGGGCCGCGTTGTAGCTCGCTTCCATCACGGCCGGCGGAAACGCCTTCAGCTCCGCACCGTTGGCGATCAGGCGCTTCAGCGCTGCCGGATTCACGCTGTCGTATTTCTCCAGCATCCAGGCACCTGCTGCTGAGGCGGCCTGGTTGACGATCGCCTGGTACTGCTTCGGCAGGCTCGCCCACTTCTCGTCATTGACGATCATGTGCAGCATCGCGCCGCCTTCCCACCAGCCGGGGAAGTAGTAGTACTTCGCGACCTTCTGGAAGCCGAGCTTCTCGTCGTCATAGGGACCGACGAATTCGACGGCGTCGAGTGAGCCCTTCTCCAACGCCGCATAGATGTCGCCACCCGCAAGCTGCTGCGGCACCACGCCGAGCCGCGCCAAGACATGGCCGCCCATGCCGGCGATTCGGAATTTCAGGCCCTTGAGGTCGTCGACGGTCTTGATCTCCTTGCGGAACCAGCCACCCATCTGGGTGCCGGAATTGCCGCAGAGGATCGCGTGCGTCTTGAAGGGCTTCAGCGCCTCGTTGGCGAGGTCTGCACCGCCGCCGAAATGCCACCAGGATTCCTGATGGCGATGGTTCATGCCGAACGGCGCGCCGGTGGCATAGGCCAGCGCCGGCTCCTTGCCGATGTAGAAATAGAGCGGTGTCTGCGCCATCTCGACGGTGTTGACGCTGACGGCATCGAGCGCCTGCAGGCCGGGGACGAGCTCGCCCGCCGCAAAAGTCTGGATCTGGAATTTGTTGTCGGTGGCTTCGGCAACATATTTCGCGAACGTTTGCGCCGTGCCGTAGATGGTGTCGAGCGACTTCGGGAAGCTCGATGTCAGACGCCATTTGATCTCGGGCGCGCTTTGCGCGATCGCAGGGGCCGCAACCAGCGTCGTTGCGCCTGCGATTGCGCCGCCTTTGAGGAATGTACGGCGTTCCATGATGAAATTTCTCCCTTGAACCAAAACTTGAACTCGTGGCCGACCGTTTGCCCGTTCCAGCCACGCAGTTCAAGCCACGATAAGGGAGGAGCGGCCTGCCAAATCAGCGCCGCTGCGGCATGGCGCCACGCCTTGCGGCGCGATGCCTCGTTCAATGCGTCACGACGCTTCCGCGTACACGCCCGCCATGAAGTCGGTGAAGTTCGGCGCGAGCGGCAGGACGTAGCCCCATCTGTCGGACATCGCTTCTGCAAGCGTCCAGGACTTCTCGTACTCGGCGACCTCGTGATCGATGAACCAGATCTGCCCGAAATGCGCCTTGTCGATCGTCATGCAGATCGGATTGCCGCCGTGATCGCTCATGATCCACAGGAGTTCATCGACGGTCGGCCATTGCGGAGTCTCTCGCGTCCGCACCAGCGAACATTCATCGTCGCGCAATCCCAACACTTCCTGGATCGCGCCGGCCCAATGCCCTTGCGGCCAATTAAACTCGGCCGAGCTTTGGAAATAGCCGCCGGCGCAGCTCAGCAGGAAGCTGCGATAGTCATCCGGCAGACGACAGCCAAGCGCCTTCTCGAACGATACGAGCGCGGCTTCAGTCGGCGCCCCGCCTGCCGCGCTATCGACGTCCGCGATGAATTCGGCCATGTCCATGCAGTCTCTCCCTGGCGCACACGCGCGCCAAGGCTTCGTCGCGTCCGCGGGGACGCCGGTTCGAAGCGGGAGAGGAACGGTTTGCCTAGAGCAGCTTCGCGCTCACGAACAGCGCGCGCACCGCGTTGGTCGCCTGCACCGCGAGCATGGCGTTGTCGGCAGCGCCCTCGAGCGCATGGACCGCGTCGTCATGCAGCGAGCGGAATTCCATCCACTCGACTGATTTGAAGTTGGTGAGGAATTGATAGGCCTGGCCGACGGTTGCGATCGCCAGCGTGTCACCGTTCAGCTTGATCTTGAACGTCGTGCGCAGCGGGGTCTCGGAACTTGCTGGATCACTCATGGGCTGCTTCTGGACGACAACGGCTTAACGAAGGGAAAACGGCAGCCCCCGCCGCTCGGCAAATATCAGGAGTCGGTGCTCGCGCGCTGCGACACCGTCGTCACCCCGCTCAGGCTCGGCACGACAACCAGGCGGTTGAACTCGCCATTGTCGTAGGCCTTGAGGAAGCGATCATAGTCCTTGATCGAAACGCAGCCGTTGGAATCGCCGCGCGGCCCGAGCATATAGGTGTGAGTGAGCAGGCCGACGCGGCCGAGTGCACTGGTGCCGTCGGCGGGCGTCATGCGCAGCGCACGAACGCCGTGGAACAGTTTTTCGCGCGGCTTGAGATCGTAGGTCGCAGGCGGGGTCGCGCCGACCATGCGCTGGTCGACATGATCAGGGTCGTCCATCAACGCGCCCATGCCCGAATGAGCCTCGATCGCGACACCGCTCGGCAGGTACAGCGCTTTGGCCTTGATGTCGTAGACCGCAGTCCGTGAATCGTAACCGAGCGCAGCAAGATCCGGCGCCTTGCCGAACAGGCCGCTATCAGGCGTCAGCGAAGCCAGCCTGATCTTGTCGGTGAATTTCTCGAAGAAGTTGCGATTGTCGACCCGCGGATTGGTATCGGCAAAGGCCTGGCTGGAGGCGATCTGGGCGTTGAGATCCGCCTGCACCGGCCGCGAGCGCGGCATCGGGACGGCGTCCGCTCGCTGCGATGACCGTGACGTCTCTTCGGTCGCGGACTGATCGTCGGTCAGCATCGTGCGCCAGTCGTCGCCCTGAAGCTTTTGCGCGAGCATCGCCTTGGCATCGCGGAGCTTGAGCTGGACCGCGCTCAAAGCGGAGCGCTCCATCGTCCGCAGGCCAAGCTCCCGCGCGGGCGGGTTGCCGGAGGCCGAAGCGAAACGATCGTTGAAGGACGGAGAATTGGATGGCGGCAAGGCAGCGCTCACCAGCGGAGTCGAATCGCCGATATCCGCGACCCAGGCGGCAGCGCCCAGCGCCAGTGCGATGGCAGCCATAGACAGCAGAATCGTCTCCGCTCGCCCAATACGGCGGCGCGACAACAGCCTCTCGGCGCTTGCGCGGTCGGAAACCATCAGATCCCCAAAACGACCCCAGGGGGCCCAACCCCCACCCGGAGACTCTATTACCAGCTAGCACATTGGGAGCCAAAAGTTAGGCATAATCGCGGCCGTCAATCCCGCTTGAGGTATCATATAACCGATATTACCGATCTACAGTGCGTCGTCAGAGCCCAATTCCCGGTTTTTCGCGCCGGGAATTCCGGCAGCCCTCGATCGAAAGACCTAGCCGGCACACGTGCCGGCGCGAGCAACGTAAACCCGCGATTAACAGCCTCCCCCTATTTTTCGGAGAAAATCATTCTCCACCCGCGCCAATTGCCGGACCAATCATGAAAATCGGTACGCTGCTGACCACGGCCATCGTCTCGCTCTCGACCGTCGGCGGCGGCCTCGCCGTCTACGTCGCGGTGACAAAGTACCAGACGATCGAACGGATCACCGAAGCACAAGGTCGGCTCGCGATCGTCCGCGCCGTCAGCGACATCCCGCGTTATCTCAATCCCGAGCGCGGCTTTGCCACCAACATCCTCTATGGACCGGCGATCGTCGACCCAGCGCAGATGTCCGAACACGCCAAGTTGCGCCAGCAGACCGACGGCGCGCGCGACAAGATGAACGCGCTGCGCAAGGAGCTGCCCGGCTCCTTCGACGACGGCAACACCATCGGCAGCAACATCGACGGTATCAATTCGAAATTCACCGGCCTGCGCGAAGCCATCGACAAGGCGATCGCGGGGCCCGCCGATGCGCGCAAGGATGCTGCCAGGAAGATCGTTGCCGATAACGCCGTTCTCAACGCCGGCGTGACCGCGCTGCTCAACGAGCAGGTGCGTCGCATGGCGATCCTCAACGGCGATGCCTATCGCCAGGCCAACTACGCCAACATCGCCATGACGCTGCGCGACATCGGCGGCCTCAATGCGAGTTTGCACAAGAACCTGGTCGGCTCGAAGAAGGTTGCGAGCGACACTGAGAAGGTTGACGTCGCCCGCATGCAGGGGCGCAACGACCAGCTCGTGATGTCGCTGATGGAGTTGCGCGGCAATCCGACCACCCCCGCCAACGTCGCTGCGTCGCTGGAGACGCTCAACTCCGCCTATGTCGAAACTTTCGGCCGCGAGCTGAAGCTCGTGAAGGACGGCGCGGCGAGCGGCAAATACGAGATCGACGTCGAGACCTTCTACCAGGGATCGCAGCGCGGCCTGGGCTCGGTCATCGGTGTCCGCGACGCCTTCTATGACAATGCCGAGCAGATCCTTGCCGGCGCGTCCGCCGCCGCACGCACCAGCTTCACCATCGCACTCGTTGGTCTGCTTGCCGTGCTGATCGCCAGCGCCGGCCTCATCGCGATGGTCCGCCGCCGCGTCTGCGCCCCGATCGTCAGCCTGACGACGCGGATGTCGCGGCTCGCCGACGGCGACGTTGCGGAGGACATTCCGGGCGCCGAGCGTTCCGACGAGATCGGGGCGATGGCTGCAGCCGTCCAGGTGTTCAAGGACAACATGATCCGCGCCGACAAGCTCGCCGCCGAGAAGCAGGCCGAGAATGACGGCAAGATGCGCCGCGCCCAGGCGCTCGACGAACTGACCCGCGCATTCGAGGCCAAGGTCACCGAGCTCGTCGGCGGCCTGTCACAGGCCTCCTCCACCATGGAGAGCACGGCGCAGTCGATGACCTCGACCGCGGCCCAGACCAACAGCCAGGCCGCGGTCGTCGCGGCTGCCTCCGAACAGACCTCGACCAACGTGCAGACGGTCGCAAGCGCCACGGAAGAGCTCTCCTCGTCGATCGCCGAGATCGGCCGCCAGGTTGCACAGTCGACGGAGATCGCGGCCCGCGCCGTCGATAACGCCCGTCGCACCGGCGACACCGCACGCGCGCTCGCCGAGGGCGCGCAGAAAATCGGCGACGTCGTCACGCTGATCCAGAGCATCGCCGAGCAGACGAATTTGCTGGCGCTCAACGCCACCATCGAGGCCGCCCGCGCCGGCGACGCCGGCCGCGGCTTTGCCGTGGTTGCATCTGAAGTGAAATCGCTGGCGGGCCAGACAGCCAAGGCAACCACCGAAATCTCCGAACAGATCACGGCGATCCAGGCCGCGAGCGACGAGACCGTGACCGCGATCCGCAACGTTGCCGACGTCATCGCCGAGATCGATCAGATCGGCACCGCGATTGCCGCCGCGATCGAGGAACAGGGTTCGGCGACACGGGAGATCTCTCGCAGCGTCCAGGAAGCCGCCCGCGGCACCCAGGAGGTTAACTCCAACATCACCGGCGTGCAGCGCGCTGCCGATGATACGGGTGCTGCCGCGCACGAAGTTCTCGGCGCCGCCGAGCAGCTCTCGACGCAGTCACGCGATCTCGCCGGACAGTTCGACCGCTTCCTCGGTGAAGTCAGGGCGGCGTAAACCAGCCTAGTAAGGCGGCGCCTTGCGCGCCCGCTGGGCTTTCGCCGCTTCGATCCACCACGCGAGATCATCGGCAAAGCGCGGAAACGACCGTTCCAGCGCCTTGCCGCCCTCGCCGATCGGCTCGCTTTCGGCCGACAGCGTCTGCGCGATCGGTCCGACGCCGATAGTGCTCGAGATCACCACCATGCCCATTTCCGACAGCGTCCCGTGCCAGGCGGTCGAGGCGCGCGCACCGGAGAGGCGACCGGCGGAATAGCTCACGATCGCGGCCGGCCGCCAGAACCACTCTTCCAGAAAGTGATCTGTAAGGTTCTTCAGGCCGGGCTGAATGCCCCAATTATATTCGCCGGTGACGAAGACGAAGCCGTCGGCGCCGCGGATCTGGCCGGCCAGCTTCTCCAGCGCCTCGGGCGCACTGCCCTTTGGATGTTCCTTGTACATGCGGTCGAGCATCGGCAGGCCGATCGCCTTGGCGTCGATGAACTCGACCTCCTCGCCGCGACTGCGCAGGCGATCGATCACGAAATTAGCAAGGCGGATGCCCATGCGATCGGAACGGTAGGAACCGTAAAGGACGAGGATGCGATTGCTCATGGGCGGAAGGTTAGCACGAAAACGGAGTCGAGCCCCAATCCCATTATCGTCTACGACCGCGCTCCAACGTTTCCGACGGCGTCTCGCCGAACTGGTCGCGATAGCCTCGGGAGAAATCGGACAGATGCCAGAAGCCGAAGGCCAGCGCCACGGCCTTCACGCTTTCGGCGCCGGCAAGCAGACGCTGGCGCACCAGCCAGAGTCGACGCAGACGCAGGAAACGATGCAGGCTCATGCCACGATAACGCCGCACCACGTCGTGCATGGTGCGAACCGACAGGCCAAGCTTGCGCGCGATCTCTTCGCTGTAAATGGGTTGAGCGAGATCATCCGACAGCAACGCGCGGATCTGCTGAAACATCTTGAAGTTGCGCTCGTCATTGGGCCACTGAGTCCAGCGCACCGGAACAACATCGGCGATCGCAGCATCGACAGCGCCGATCAGGGATTCCCGCATGGCCTTCGCCTTCAGCGACACTTCGGCAGAATCGATCGGCTCGGATGCGGCCGCCACGACCTCCGTGACGGTTCGCCTCAGCCGATAGATGGCGGCAGCGCTGGTCTCGAACAATTTGAAACTCGATCGCGCCTCCGGCCAGCCGCGATCCCTCACCCGCGGCCTGAACACGACCGAGGCAATCTGCCGCTCCACTTCCTCGATGGTATTGTAAGCGGCGCCGCCGTCCCCGACGACGATGACGGCGCGATCATGCTGTGCGCCATTGAAGCGAATGGGCACCTCGCTATCGTCCATCGCAAATCCGATCGCAGTGCAATCGGCCACGAGCTGTGCATCGACCACGCGCGGAAAGGCGCGCGTGACATTCACGTCGCAGCCGGGCAGACGCAGGATGATTTGTTCGGCCGAAATCCTTCGCACGAACGGCGTGAACTCGACGTTCAGGCCGCGGATGGAACTGCGAAACTCATCGACGTCTGAAAAGCGAAATATCTTTGGCGCCAACCCAGGCGCATCATCAATGTTGGTCATGACAAAATGAAACGCAACGTCACGAAACGACGTGCATCGGCGATAGCGCCGGATCCATTTCCCCCTTCCGGTTGCCCCCGTTAAGTCGAAGGAATCATCCTGAGACCTCGTGATCCATAGGAGATCACGTAGGTAAAACGACAAGCCAACCGCTGCTGTCCTGCCAAATTTCGATATCGTTTCCGGCGACGCGAGCGGTGCACCAATACCCAACCGATCAACGTCTATAGTCCACATTAACAACTTTGGGGTGAACTGACCTCTGATAATTGGTCGTAATTTTTTTCTGTACAGGCCCTGCCATGATGGCAAATTCGCCTGCCAATATTCTGGTCGAGTTGGAGGAAGCGGTCGCAGCATGCCCGCAGGAACGCTGCGCTCGTATCCTGTCGGGCATTGTTCGCCTACTCGCATCCGGTCGTGACAAGCCTCAGGAATTGCTGGTCAATGTGGTCGATGGCGTTCTGCTTCGACTGGCGGAACGCGTGCCCCCCGTCGCCCTGACGGAACTGAGCGAGACGCTCGCCGGATTGGATGTTGCTCCGCAAGATACGTTGCGGCATCTGGCATCCCACGAAGACCCGGCGATCGCCGGCCCCGTCCTCCTCAAATCGCGGGCGCTCGCGACCGCTGACCTGGCAGCCGTCGCGACATCCTGCAGCGAACCCCATCAGCTCGCGATCTCTGCCCGTGACGGGATCGAAGCGGCCGTGACTGACGCGCTCCTCGCCCATGGCACACGCGCAGTCCACCTCGCCTTGATCAAGAACCCTGGCGCCCAATTCTCCGATGCGGCCTATGCGTTGCTCATCGAGCAATGGGCGTCAGACGAGGAGATCACCAAGACGCTGGCGCTGCGGCCAGGCACGCCCGACATCGTCTTGCGCAAGCTGCTCTCCGCTGCGCCCGCACCCAAGGCAACGACCAAGGAAGCGACCAAGACAGCAACCAAGCCCAACGCCTCCGCCCTGCCCCCGGCGCAGAACCCGCCCCCCCTAGCGCCGAAGCGGCCGCCCTCCGCGGAAGATTATGCGAGCGCCAGACCCGAGATTGTCGCGCTCAACCGCGTCGGCAAGCTCAACGATTCCACGGTGAACCGCTTTGCGATCCGCGGCGAGGCCGCCAATCTGTTCACCGCCTTGTCGGTGCTCTCAGGCACGCCGATCGAGGTCATCGAGCATGTCATGGTCGATGACGATTGCGAGGGCCTGGTCATGGCCTGCCGCGCGTCGCGCCTGAACTGGGCGACCACACTCGCGATCCTGAGCAATCGCAGCGGCACACGTCTTTCCTTCGCTGTGCGCGAACGCGCCCAACACATCTTCGAGACTCTTCTTCTGTCGACCAGCCAATGGACGGTGCGCTGGGGAGAAATCGCAGCCAGCACAAATAAGCGCGATCCGGGACATCGCGGCGCCGGAATGGGGGATAGCCAATGAGATTCGACGGCCGCAAGGACTCACGCGTGAAGATGGACCACCGTCAGCCCGTCAACCTGATGGGTTCAGACGGCACCTGGCGGCGCAGCTGCGTCCTGCTCGACGTCTCCAGCACCGGCGCCAAGGTCGAGGTCGAGGGCACACTCGACGTGCTGCAAGCCAAGGAATTCTTCCTGGTGCTGTCGTCGACGGGGCTCGCCTACCGGCGCTGCGAGCTGGTCTGGATCGACGGCACCACGGCCGGCGTCCACTTCGTGAGCGCGGACAGCAAGAAGAAGTCGGCGACCGCGAAGGCGGCCACCGCGCAGAACGCCACCGCAAGCAAATAGGCTCAAGAGAGCATCCAACTCGTTCAACTCCAACATAGTCCATATCCACCGTGCAGAATGCGCGAACCATAACCGGTCCGGTCAAGAGCGACAGCACCTCCCACGCGGCGCCGTCCGCGCGCCCCTTCGTGCATGTGCTGGCCGATGCCTCCGACAAATTGTCAGGCATCTGTTCGGTGCTCGAACAGCAGTTCAACGTCGCAGGCGAACGGCTCGACGCGGAAGCCAAGCTGTCGCAAGTTCCGTTTGCCATCGTCATCCGCGCCGAGTTGCGTGACGTCGGCAACATCGCCGCGATCAAGAAGCGCGCCGCCCGGCTGGCAAAGGCCACCAAGCGCATTTTCCTCGTCGAGCATTCCTCTCACGTCTGCATCTCGCAAGCCTATGCGCTTGGCGCGACGCTCGTCCTTCCCGGCCCGCTCAACAAGATCAAGTTGCTGGCCGCGCTGGCTGACCCGGTCGAGCCGACATCGGAGCAAGCAAGCGCCTCAGCCAAGCCGGACAACACCGCGGAAACGGCGGCGACCGCCATCGCGTCGATGTTCACGGCCGTCACTTTGGGGGAACCTCTCGACATCGACGGCACCAAGGAAGCGGGCCGCAAGATCGCCGAACGCATCACCGAGCATGGCCTGTCCGAATGGCTCACCACGGTGCGGCGCCATCACGAGGGAACTTATCAGCACTGCCTGTTGGTGACGGGCGTCGCGATTGACTTCGGATTGAGCCTGGGCGTCGGACGAACCGATCTGGAGCGCCTGTATTCGGCTGCCATGTTCCACGACATCGGCAAGGCCCAGATACCGCTCGCGATCCTGGACAAGCCCGGCCGGCTTGATGCCGACGAGCGCACGATGATCGAGACCCATCCGGTAGCGGGCTACGACTTTCTCAAGGATCACGAGAATATCTCGCCGGAGATTCTCGATGCGGTCCGACATCACCACGAATATCTCGACGGCAGCGGGTATCCCGATGCGCTGGCCGGCGAGAGCATCAATGACATCGTGCGCATTCTCACGATTTCCGACATTTTTGCCGCGCTGATCGAGCACCGGCACTACAAGCCGACGATGCCGCGCACGGAGGCCTACAATATTCTTTGCGGGATGACGGGAAAACTCGAGAAGGCGCTGGTTACCTCCTTCAAGGAGGTCGCGCTTTCACGGTGAGCGCGCACCGAATTCGCGGATGAGAAAGACGCGACAGTCCGCAAATCGCGCTCTAATGCGTCGCCCGGAACTTGATGCGGCGCGGGATTGAACGGCACGCCAATCCCTCGGCCAGCAGCTTCATGTCCTCAGGCTTGCCACTGCGGATCAGCCTGCTGAATTCGTCAGGACTGAAGGGAAGACTTGGATCATCATCAATCGGATGCCGCATTCGCGGACCGAAGAACCATCGAACCAGGCTAGCCAGCCGCCGCATGTCAATTCCCTCGCGCCAGCATCAAACCCTTGAGTCCACGCATTGTTCCTCCTGCACGATGGAGATTGCAAGAGGCGCTGAGGAGTCCGCACGAAAAAAATCGTGAGGGAATATTCTCCTCCGGCATCTCCTGTTCAGTCGGCGAAGCCGACGTAGCGAACGAACTCGTCGTTACCCTCACGGTCTGATCGAACGGCGTTCGCGGCAAAGTTGTCGTCGGGATAGCCCATCGCAACGCATGTCATGATGACCTCGTCCTCGGGAATCCTTGCGACCTCGCGCACGATGTCCGAGCGCATGATACCCTGCCCGTTGATGACAGAACCGAGCCCACGGTCCCAGGCCGCGAGCACGATGCCGTAGCAGAGCGCGCCGAGATCGAAATGGCAGACTGCGCCGGGATCGAGCACGCGGTCATAGGTCAGCACCAGCGAGACCGGCGCATCGAACTGGCGAAAGCCGCGCAGCACCCAGTCCTGCCGCATCGGCTTGTCGTCGCGCGCAATTCCCATCGCGCCGAACAGCTTCTTGGCGATGTCGACTTGGCGGGTGCGATGCACGCCCTGATACTCGCCATGGCTGATGATGTCGCGCTTGACCTTGGCGCCGCCGACCATCTCGTCCATGTTGCGGCGGCGGACTTCTTCCAGGGGTGCGCCTGTGAGCACGTGGACATGCCAGGGCTGGGTGTTCATCGACGACGGCGCGCGCTTGGCGCTCTCGATGATCGCCTCGACCACGGCGCGCGGCACCGGCTCCTTCTTGAAACCACGCACGCTGCGGCGCGACTGGACCAGCGTTTCGAATTCCACCTCAAGACCTCCCTGCCCGTTCACATGACATCCGCAACACGTCTCCGGTTGCCGATGCGGCGCGCGAAATCTATGCTGGCCCGCAAGCAAGACCAAAAACCCCGTGAGGACCCGATAATGGCTGCAGCGCTCGATCCCGTCATCGCAGAAATCATTCCGAAGCTGCCGCTACGCGATCCCACCACGATGACGCCACAGAGTGCCCGCGATTCCTTGCGCGCACTGGCTGCCGCGCGCGCGGCCGTGCCGCCCCCGTCCGTCGACAGCGTACAGGATATCAAGGTGAAGGGCGGCGCCGGCCCGCTCGATGCGCGCGTTTATCGCGTTGGCAGTGGAGCCGCGCCGACCGTGGTGTTCTTCCACGGCGGCGGCTGGGTCGCAGGCGACCTCGAGACCCATGACCGGCAGGCACGTAATCTCGCAAGAGAGACCGGCGCCGTCGTGGTGTCCGTCGACTATCGCCGCCCGCCGGAAACGCGTTTTCCCGGCGCCTTTGACGACGCCTTCGCTGCTGCCCGCGACGTGTTCACCCGTATCGCGGAATTCGGTGGCGACGCTGGGCGCCTCGGTGTCGCCGGCGACAGTGCCGGCGGCAATCTCGCAGCCGCCACCGCCATCGCCTGCCGCGATGCCGGCATCAAGCTCGCAGCGCAATTGTTGGTCTATCCCGTGACCGATGTCGTGGGCAGCTATTCCGACGCGCGCGAGAATGCGCGCTATCCATCACGTACCGAGAATGCCGAGGGCTATTTCCTCACGCGTGCCACGATGGAATGGTTCGCCGGCCACTATCTTGCTGATCCCGATCACGCCACCGACTGGCGCGTCTCGCCGCTGCGGGCTTCTTCGCTCGCCGGCCTGGCGCCTGCGATCGTGACCACGGCCTGGTTCGATCCGCTGCGCGACGAAGGCGCGGCTTATGCGAAGGCACTGGAGGCCGCCGGCGTGCGGGTGAAGCATCATGAGGGCGCCGGGCTGATCCATGGCTATTTCGGCCTTGGCGACGCCTCCGACGTCGCACGCGCCGAGGCGCAGCGTGCACGCGCCGATTTCAAGGCCTTGCTGATGCGCGGGGTTTGATCGTGCTGCCAACAAGCTGGACGAGGTTTTTGTGTCGGTTCCCTGTCAGCTTGCTCGCCATATTGCTGCCGATCGCGGCCGCCTACGCAGCACCGCAGACAATCTATTTTCCCAGCGCCGACGGCCGCACTGCGCTCACAAGCTATGTGTTCCTGCCGAGCACGCCGGGCCCGTGGCCCGCCATCGTCATGCTGCACGGGCGCGGAGGCCCGTACTCCAGCAACGACAATGCCGATTGCACGTTCGTCGGCGCCGGCACCGTCTCGCCCTGCAATGCGGGCACCTTGTCGAAGCGCCATCTGATGTGGGGCGAATATTGGTCGGCGCGTGGCTATCTGGCTCTCTTGCCGGACAGCTTTGGTCCGCGTGGCAAAGCGCACGGCTTCGGCCGCTTCACCCACGACGATCCTGATCGCGCCGACGTCAACGAGCTCAACGTGCGCCCGCTCGACGCCGAAGGCGCGCTGGCTTACCTGCGCCGCCGCAGCGACGTGGTCGGGCGCCAGATCTTTCTTCAAGGCTGGTCCAACGGCGCCAGCACGGCACTAAACGTGATGATCCGGCAAGGCCACGAGTCGGGCTATCGCGGCGCCCTGGTGTTCTATCCGGGCTGCGGCGAGGCCGCCCTCCTTGCCCCGACCGTTTTCTCTGCCGCGCCGATCGCCATGTTCCTCGGCTCCGACGATGAAGAGGTCTCGCCGATCATCTGCCAGCACGTCGCCGAGCGATCGCAGCAGGATAGCATCCCGATCAACGTCACCGTCTATCCCGGCGCAACGCATGATTTCGACGAGCCCTCGGCGCGGCGGCAGTCCGTCCCCGGGAATCAGGCGGCGATGAACGACGCGCTCGTCAAGGCCATTGCCATCGTCAACGGCTGGAAAAAATGAAGCGCGAGCCGATGCCGCGCCGCGATCCTGCTTGATTGCGCCATGATTCCGGGCTCCAATCCGCACGCCAATTTTTGGTTTAGGGAGACACCCATGATGAAACGGATTTTCCTGGCTGCGATCGTTGCCACCTTTGCAGCGGGTTCGGCGATGGCCGACGACACCTGCGAGAGCAAGGCTGTCGGCAAGGACGGCAAGGCGCTCGCCGGCGCTGCCAAGACCTCGTTCATGAAGAAGTGCAAGGAAGACGCGTGTACGCCCAAGGCCGTCGGCTCCGATGGCAAGCCGCTCGCCGGCGCCGCCAAGAACAGCTTCATGAAGAAGTGCGAGATGGGCGCGTAACTCCGGCGCATTCGCAGCTTCCTGAGCGAGCAATCTGCAAACGAACGACGTCATGGCCGGGCAAAAGCGCGAAGCGCGTCTTCGCACAGATGTCCCGGCCATCTTCGTTTTGATTTCCCAAAAAAAGGAGGAAGGGAAAGCTTTCACCACCTCCCTGCGCCATACAACCCTAGACAGAAAGCTTCAGCTGAACGATCATACGGTGCTGAGCGAATTGGGGCACATCGACGGGGCTTTCCAGGAAAGGGACGTCAAGATGTGGCAATTTCGAGTACGTAATCAGATCGTGACAACTGTGAGCTTGCTCTTTGCGCTGCTCATCAGTCTTGAAGCAGCAAATGCGAGGGGCGTCGGCCTGCCCAACGTGATGGTCCTGGCAACGGGGGGCACGATCGCCGGCACGGGAGCGAGCAGCACGACCGTCGTCGGCTACACCGCAGCCACTGTTGGCATCGAGACCCTCCTCAACGCCGTCCCCGAGCTGAAGACGGTGGCCAACGTCAAGGGCGAGCAGGTTTTCCAGATCGCCAGCGAGAACATGAACAATGACTACTGGCTCAAGCTCGCCAAACGCGTCAACACGCTCCTCTCGCAAGACGACGTCGACGGGATCGTGATTACGCACGGCACCGATACGATCGAGGAGACCAGCTATTTCCTGGACCTCGTGGTCAAGAGCAAGAAGCCTGTCGTCATCGTCGGCGCGATGCGGCCGTCGACAGCCATCAGCGCGGACGGACCGATCAACCTCTTCAATGCTGTGATCCTCGCAGGCAGCGAAGAGGCCGTCGGCAAGGGGGTGCTCGTTGCGCTCAACGATCAGATCAACGCGGCGCGCGAGGTCACCAAGAACAACACCTCCACGGCAGATACTTTCCGCACGCCTGAGCTCGGCTTCCTCGGCTACATGCAGGGAAACAAGCCGTATTTCTATCGTCAATCGACCCGCCGCCACACAGCGGACTCCGAGTTTGACGTCTCCAATCTCGATGTCCTGCCGCAAGTCGATATCGTCTACGGCTACGCCAACATGAACCGGGTCGCAGTCGACGCGTTCGTCGCCGCCGGGGCCAAGGGGATCGTGCATGCCGGCGTCGGCGACGGCAGCCTCGCCCGCCCCGCGGTCGAGCCGGCTCTCGACGAAGCCCGCAAGAAGGGTGTCGTGATCGTTCGCAGTAGCCGTGTCGGCAACGGCATCGTCGCGCGCAATGGCGAAGCCAAGGACGACGAACACGACTTCGTCGTCTCGGACACGCTCAATCCGCAGAAGGCGCGCATCCTGCTGATGCTGGCGTTGACCAAGACGACCGATACCAAGGAAATCCAGCGGATGTTCTATACGTACTAGAACGTCCGCTCATTCCCGCTTGAAGCCATAATCAAAGGCGGCGCCGAGCGGCTTGATCAGGCCGACCGTCGGCGCCGGAAAGTGGATCGGCAGGATCAGCGTGTCGGTGTCGGCGACGGAAGCAAAGAACTTCCGCCGCGACACCGCCGACTGCTTCGCGTCCCAATCAGGTTTTGCCGACCAACCCGGCTCGCGGCACTGGATCTGGTGATGCATGAGGTCGCCAGCGACGACGGCGCGCTGGCCCTTCGAAAAAATGTTCACGCAGCAATGACAGGGCGAATGCCCCGGCGTCGGCGTCAGCGTGACGGTGTCGTCCAGCGCGTAGTCGTCATCGACGAGCAGCGCCTGCCCCGCTTCGACGATCGGCAGGCAATTGTCCCGGAAGACGGTGCCCGGCGGGTTATTGCCCTTGGCATTCTCCGCCTCCCAGGCCGCGTACTCGCCCTTGTGAAAGACGTATTTGGCGTTGGGGAACGTCGGCACCCAGCGACCGTCGCGCAAGGTGGTGTTCCAGCCGGTATGATCGATGTGCAGATGCGTGCAGAAGACGTAGTCGATCTGCTCGAAGCCGATGCCGAGCGCGAACAATTCGTTGCGCCAGCGCTCCTTGCCGGGAAAGTCGAACGGCGGCGGATGCCCCTTGTCTTCCCCGGTGCAGGTATCGACCAGAATGGTGTGGCGCGGCGTGCGCACGACAAACGTCTGATAGGTGATCACCATCATGCCGCGCGCGGCGTCGAACACCTCCGGCTCCATCGTCGGCAGATGGTGTCTGAACACAGCGTCGTCATAAGCCGGGAAAAAATCCTGCGGCCGCCGCCACGGCCCCTCCCGCTCGATCACCGCATCGATGGTAATGTCGCCGATCCGAAGCTGCCTCATGGTTGTTTCGCTCCCTTTTGGGAGAGAGCGTAACGGCAGGCATCAACGCGTCAAGGCGTGCGGCGGAATGCTAGCTCCGCAACCCCGGCGCTTCCTGGCCCGTGCGCGCGACATATTCCGTGTAGCCGCCACCATATTGGTGGATGCCTTCGGGCGTCAGCTCGAGCACGCGGTTCGACAAGGTCGCCAGGAAGTGGCGGTCATGCGAGACGAACAGCATGGTGCCTTCGAAATCCGACAACGCGTTGATCAGCATTTCCTTGGTGGCGAGGTCGAGATGGTTGGTCGGCTCGTCCAGCACCAGGAAGTTCGGCGGGTCGAACAGCATCTTCGCCATCACGAGGCGCGCCTTCTCGCCGCCTGAGAGCACGCGGCAGCGCTTCTCGACGTCGTCGCCGGAGAAGCCAAAGCAGCCGGCAAGCGCGCGCAACGAGCCCTGCCCCGCGGTCGGAAACTGGTCTTCCAGCGACTGGAACACGGTACGCTCGCCGTCGAGCAGGTCCATCGCGTGCTGGGCGAAATAGCCCATCTTGACGCTGCCGCCGACCGCAACGGTGCCTTCGTCCGGCTCGCTCGCGCCGGCGATGAGCTTGAGGAGCGTCGACTTGCCGGCGCCGTTGACGCCCATCACGCACCAGCGCTCCTTGCGGCGGATCATGAAATCCAGCCCGTCATAGATGCGCTTGCTGCCATAGCCCTTGTACACGTTCTTGAGCGCAACGACGTCCTCGCCCGAGCGCGGCGCCGGCAGGAAGTCGAACGCAATCGACTGGCGGCGGCGCGGCGGCTCGACGCGCTCGATCTTGTCGAGCTTCTTCACCCGGCTCTGCACTTGCGCGGCGTGCGACGCACGCGCCTTGAAGCGCTCGATGAACTTGATTTCCTTCGCCAGCATCGCCTGCTGGCGCTCGAACTGCGCCTGCTGCTGCTTCTCGTTCAGCGCACGCTGCTGCTCGTAGAATTCGTAATTGCCGGTGTAGGTCGTGAGCGAGCCGGAATCGATCTCGACCACCTTGGAGATCACGCGGTTGATGAACTCGCGGTCATGCGAGGTCATCAAGAGCGTGCCCTCGTAATCGTGCAAAAATTTCTCCAGCCAGATAAGGCTTTCGAGATCGAGATGGTTGCTCGGCTCGTCGAGCAGCATCACATCGGGACGCATCAGGAGAATGCGGGCCAGCGCCACGCGCATCTTCCAGCCGCCCGAGAGCTTGCCGACGTCGCCGTCCATCATCTCCTGGCTGAAGCCGAGGCCGGACAGCGCTTCGCGCGCGCGGCCGTCGAGTGCATAGCCGTCGAGCTCCTCGAAGGCATGCTGAACCTCGCCATAGCGCGCGATGATCTCGTCCATCTGGTCGGCCTTGTCGGGGTCGGCCATCGCGACCTCGAGCTGGTGCAACTCGGCCGCGACCTCGCTGACGGGACCTGCGCCATTCATCACCTCGGCCACGGCGCTGTGGCCGGACATCTCGCCGACGTCCTGGTTGAAGTAGCCGATGGTGATGCCGCGATCGGTCGAGACCTGCCCTTCGTCCGGCAGTTCCTCGCCGGCGATCATCCGGAACAGGGTGGTCTTTCCGGCGCCGTTGGGGCCGACGAGGCCAATCTTCTCGCCCTTGTTGAGAGCGGCGGAGGCTTCGATGAACAGTATCTGGTGGCCGGCTTGCTTGCTGACGTTGTCGAGGCGGATCATGGCTGTCTTTGGGGGAATTTTGCGTTGCAGCGTAATAGGCCATGCCGGCCCCCAGGGGAAGCCCGGCGGCCTACGGATTCCGCTCGTCCTGACAAATCCTTAGCAATTTTCGGCCAGAAGCGCGGACGACGCCGTCCGGCGATTCTGACGGACGGCCGCCAGACTGACGCTTGGAATGCTCCCGGGAGGAATACCAATGAAAACCCGCTTTGGCCTCGCCATGGCCGCCGCACTGATGCTCGGCGGCAGCGCAATCGCCCAGACCTTGCCCGACTACATGGCGCCGATCTCCGGCAAGACCAATTCAGCGCCGGGCGATGTCGCCACCAAGGACGTGCTCGCGCTGAACACGGCGATGTTCGACCTCTATGGCGACGCTGCAAGAGTGTTCCAGAAGAACATCCTCGACAAGCATCCGGTGATCCTCGGCCTGTTCTCCGGCGCCGGCGGACGGCTGATCCTCTATCGGCCCGGCCAGCCGCCGCTCGACGCACCGCAAGTGCCGATCGTTTATCAGCTGCTCAAATCAGTCGGTCACAGCACCATGGCGCTGGCCGAGGTCGTGGGCCCCTATGTCGACAATCCCGACAACAAATCCTGGCGCGGCGCGATGCTGGCGTTTCGCAGCCGAATGCAATCGGCGCTGGACAGTCTCGACGCCACGCCGATGCAGGCCGACTGGCGCGACAACAACCGCACTATCCTGAAGAACAACATCGCCTTCATGGATGAGTGCCTTGCGAGCGGCGCCATTCCGTTCGCCAGGCTGGAAGCGTTCGGCAAGCAGCAGGCACCATTCCTCGCCAAGAACGTCGCATGGGCAGCGCAGACCCAGGTCGCGCACTGGATGGGCGTGCTGGCCGACTGGAAGGCGCAGCTCGGTTCCGATTGGGAGAAGACCTATGCCGCCAGCAACACCATCTATGTCGCGCGGCAGAACAACGTGATCTTCAGCGTGCTCGCGCAGTTCTTCGGCCCCGACGCCATCAACTCACGCCTATTGCTGATCGAGACCGTCTCGTTCACGACCACGCCGTCCGACATGCTGGAATCGCTGACGCGGATCATCGCGGATCGCTCGGTCGGCGCGCTGTTCTTCGGCAGTTATCATTTGATGGACTACGAGCTGATGGGAGGCGACGCGCGCGCCGCGATCATCGCTGAAACCGGAAAGCGCGGCATGACGCCGTTCCTGCCACCGCTGGTCCCGTTCGGCTCCAAGCAATGGCCGACCTTGGTGACGCCGGGCCCCGGCCCCGCGACCATCGCCGATCTCAAATAGAAACATCGAAACACAAGGCGGCTGCATTCACCGCAGCCGCCTTCACCTCTCGTAAACGGCCGAGCTGTTCTATTCGCACTTAGGCGAATCATGACAGCTTCGGACCAGCGTTGGCGCGTAACCATGGCCGCGATGCCGCAAGCATCGTGAGCCAAAGCGACCCTGTACAAGGATGAGATCATGCGGCCTTCGCGACGCGAGTTCGTGAAGTGGTTATCGGCGGGCGGCATTTCGGTGAGCCTGTCGCATCTTGCTTCGGCGGCCAACGCGCCCTTCGCGGCCCACGAGACGCTGCCGGGACGCGGCAATTTCAACCCCGCCACCAAAGGCGCAGGTCGCGTTGATGGCGTCGCAAAAGTCACCGGCGCAAAGCTCTACGCCTCCGATTTCCGCGCCAATGATTTGCCGGGCTGGCCGCAAACCACCTCGCACGCGATTTTGGTCCGCGCCAATGACGCCACCCATGTCTACACCGGCATGGACCTCGCCCGCCTCGCAGGCCCGCTCAAGCCTTCCATGATCGTCACGGCCAGCGATCTCGACCGCATCGGCACGCAAGTGCCTGAGTTCTATGCCGGCGACCTGTTCTGCCCGCTCGGCAAGACGCCGCTTTATCTGGGGCAGCCGGTTGCGCTGCTGATCTTCGAGAAATTCGACGCCTTCGACCAGGCCCGGCTGGTGCTGCGCGACGGCACTTTCGTGAAATTCGGCGAAGAGACCGGCCCCGTCATCGCGCCCGATTACGGCTCCTACCGATTCACCCGTGTCGCAGGCCCTTCGCCCGACAAGCCCGACGTCTACTCGCCGATCCAGGTCGGCTGGGTCTCGCCGAAGAAGGTGCAGAACGCCGCACTGCCCGTGTGGTCCCCGCTCGCCAAGGAGATGCCGGCCGATTACGTCAAGGCCGCAAAGCTTGGCGACCAGATCCGCGCTGAATTGGCCGCCGACAACGCCTCGCTCCTCGTGCTCGATCGCGAATTCGAGACGCAATCGGTCGACCCGATGTTCCTGGAGCCTGAATGCGGCCTTGCCTGGTACAACGGCAAGGGCGGCAGTCTCGAACTGGTGCTCGGCGTGCAATCGCCTTACGAGGCCGCGGAGTCGCTCGCGCATCTGCTCGGCAAAGCGCACGCGCCCTACAAGCCCTCGCATATCAACGCGCAATTCGCCCATGTCGGCGGCGGCTTTGGCGGCCGCGACCACACGCCGTTCATTCTGTACGTCGCGCTCGCCGCGATCTGCTTCCCGGGCAAGCCAGTGCGGCTCGCGCATGACCGCTACCAGCAATTCCAGGGCGGCATCAAACGCCACCCGATCAAGATGCGCTCGCGCATCGGCATCGACCGTTCGACCGGCCTGATCAAGGCTTTCGCCGCCGATCATGTGCTCGATGGCGGCGGCCTGCAGAACTTCTCCGCCAATGTCGCCGTGGTCGCAGCCACAGGCGCGATCGGCATCTACGATATTCCCAAGGTCGACGTCACCACGATCGCGCTGCATTCGCGCGGCGTCACCGCCGGCTCGATGCGCGGCTATGGAACGCTGCAGACCATGACAGCGCTCGAAGCGCTGATCGACGAGGCCGCAGGCGAACTCAAGCTCGACCCGATCGAATTCCGCCGCCGCAATGCGCTGAGGCAGAACGGCCGGACCATGACCGGCAATCCCTACATCGTCTCCGTGCGCACGCCCGAGATTCTCGACAAGCTCGAAAAGCACCCGATCTGGCAGCACCGTGCGCAGCTCAGGCAAACCTCTGGCGATCGGCTGGTCGGCACGGGCGTTGCTTGTGTCACCAAG
>JAEWHT010000328.1 GCA_023387695.1 Pseudomonadota bacterium
GTCTCGACCAGCTTGCCGTCGGCATGCAGCACCTTGACCTGCTGGTTCGGCTTGAGCACGCCGGACGAAATGCGGCCGGTGATGATACGGCCGAGATAGGGGTTGGCCTCAAGAATGGTGCCGATCATGCGGAACGGACCTTCTTCGACCGTCGGGGGCGCGACGTGGCGCAGGATCAGGTCGAACAGCGGCTCCATGCCCTTGTCCTGTGGACCCTCGGGGCTCTCGGCCATCCAACCCTGCTTGGCCGACCCGTAGAGGATCGGGAAGTCGAGCTGCTCCTCGCTGGCGTCGAGCGCCGCGAACAGGTCGAACACTTCGTTGATGACTTCGGTCGGGCGGGCGTCGGGGCGGTCGACCTTGTTGATGACGACGATCGGCTTGAGGCCGACCTTGAGCGCCTTGGAGACCACGAATTTGGTCTGCGGCAGCGGGCCTTCGGCGGCGTCGACCAGCACCAGGGCGCCGTCCACCATGTTCAGGATGCGCTCGACCTCACCGCCGAAATCGGCGTGGCCTGGCGTGTCGACGATGTTGACGCGGGTGTCCTTCCACTGCACCGAGGCCGCCTTTGCCAGAATGGTGATGCCGCGCTCACGCTCCAGATCGTTGGAGTCCATGGCGCGATCCGTGACCTTCTGGTTCTCGCGGAACGTGCCGGATTGCTGGAGGAGCTTGTCGACGAGGGTCGTCTTGCCATGGTCGACGTGGGCGATGATGGCGACGTTACGGAGGTTCATGAGTGAGCTTCTTTGCGGTCGGACAATGGGTTAAGCGCGATCTCGCCGGTCAAGCCGGGACCTCTTCACGGACAACGCTGAAACGTGGAAAACGGGGCCTATTACACCCAAAAAGGAAGCCCGGCGAGATCGACCGGGCAGCCCTATGCGTTTGCGCCGCAATATAGGCAAAAAACGCCAAAAAACAATGCGTTCTTTCTGGGTTGGTTGACTGAATTTTGTCCGGGAATCCCCGGGGCTTAGGGGCCAGCGGGCCAAATCGGGTCCGACTAGCCCTGGGCAGAGCCGTGACCCGCCTCCTCGGTCGGATAGACCCCGCGCAGCACTTCCTCGAAGTGCATCTTCACGGCGTCGTTGCAGAGACAGGCGCGCAGGCGCAGGCCGTCGATGTTACGGACCAGGATCGAGCCGCGCCTGGTGTCGAGCACGCCTTCGGCCTTGAACGATTGCAGCACGCGGCTCGCATAGCTGCGGCCGACGCCGAGCAATGTCGCGAGCTGCTCATGCGTGAGCGGCACGCTGCTCTCGTCGCCAGTCCGCTCCATCGCCGCGACGATCCATTTCGCCGTGCGCTGCTCGATCGAGTGGATCGCGTTGCAGGCGGTTGACTGGAAAATCTGCGCCAGCATGCAGTCGGCGTAACGCGCGAAGATGTTGCGCAGTGACGGCGAACGCTGCTTCGCGGCTTCCAGCTTGGCGACATTGATGCGCGCAAACGGCCCGCCGAATTTCACGCAGATGCGGGTATAGGCCGGCAAAAATCCCTCGCTGACGATGCCGCCCACCGCGCCTTCGCGGCCGACCAGAATGGTCTCGACGTCGCGGCCGTCCTCATTGGGGACAAGGAAGGTCGCAAGCGACGGCCCGCAGGGAAAATGCACGACCTGGACGTCGTCGCCGGGGCTGTAAAGCAAATGGTTCGGTCCGACGTCGTCAACGGCAACATGCGGTGCGAGCAGCGCATAGTCCGCCGGGTTCAGGCGCCGCAGCAGATTGTTGGCGGGGCGGCTCTCGATCTCGTTGGTCTTGCTGATGCGTGCATCCATCGTGAACTCCCCATCCTCCTCCCGACACTAGCGAGTTCCGTCCAAGCGTTGTGTGCACATGTGGACAGACGTCCAAACTGTTCTGTGGTGAGTTTCGTTCCGGGAACCCTCCGATGCGCTGGGCGCAGGCGTCGGCCTGAGGCTGTCCTGACCGGTGACACCATGCAGCCATCGATAGCCAGTGCCATGATACCTATTCCGCCGGACGGCCCGGCCGACATCCCTGCCGATGTACTGATCGTCGAGGACGATCCGATCATCGCGATCGATTTCGAGGATCGCCTGCTCGGCTTTGGCGTGAGCAGCGTGCGCACGGTGGGTTCGGTCGCGCAGGCGCTGAATGCGATCGCGAGGCGCGCGCCCGACTTCGCGCTGCTCGATGTCGAACTGATCCGCGAGAAGAGCTTTGCGATCGCCGAGCGTCTCGCAACGCTGGAAATCCCCTTCGTCTTCGTCACCGGTTACGGCGCCGAGACGAGCATTCCCCCGGAATTTGCCGCGCGTCCGCGGCTGCAGAAGCCGTGCTCCAGCGATGCGCTGGAGGCGGCGTTGCAGTTGCGTGGCGGCTAAGTCAGCTCAGGCGGATTTCGGATCGAGCGTGGTCGACCACAGTGCCACGTCGGCGCGGTCGCGCAGCGTCACCGTCATCTGGCCCGAAGCACCGTCGATCTTGACGTGACCGAAGAACTGCATGCCGGCTGACGGCGGCAGGTTCTGCTTGTCGGCACCCGGTGCTTTGACGAAGCGCACCTCGGGGCCGAACGTGTTGTCGAGCGCGTTCGGACCGAACGTGCCGGCGTGCAGCGGACCCGAGACGAATTCCCAGAACGGCTCGAACTCCTGGAACTGCGCCTTGTTCGGATCGTAGTAGTGTGCGGCGGCGTAGTGCACGTCCGCCGTCAGCCACACAGTGTTCTTGATCGGCGCCATCTTGATGAAGCGCAGGATGTCGGCGATCTCGAGCTCGCGGCCACGCGCCGGGCCATCGCCTTGTGCGAACGCCTCTGAGCCTCCCTTCGGCGTATCGGACACGATCAGGCTGAGCGGCATGTCGGAGGCGATCACCTTCCAGGTCGCGCGCGAATTGAGCAGCTCACGCTTCAGCCAGGCCATCTGCTCGGGCCCGAGGAAGTAGCTGGCCGGACCGTACTCGGTCTCGAGGTTGGCGCCGTTCGGGCCGCGATAGCTGCGCTCGTCGAGCACGAACACGTCGAGATGCGGACCGTAGGCGATCTTGCGATAGACCCGGCCGGGTTCGACGATGCTCTCGCGCATCGGATACATCTCGTGGAAGGCGCGTCCGGCGCGCGCCGCGAGCAGCGAGATGTCGCGCACCTTGTAGGTCGACGGCAGGTCCTTCGACAGCGACCAATTGTTGGTCACCTCGTGATCGTCCCACTGCACAAAGATGGGCACTTCGGCATTGAAGGCGCGGACATTGTCGTCGGTGAAATTGTATTTGTGCGCGGCGCGGTACTCATCCAGCGTCTCGGCCACCTTGGCCTTTTCGGGGATGGTCACGTTCTTCCAGATCTTGCCGTCGGCAAGCTTGACCTCGGAGGGGATCACGCCGTCGGCGTAGATGGTGTCGCCGGAATGCAGCAGGAAGTCCGGGCGATGCTTGCGCATGGCCGAGAAGGTCTGCATGCCACCGTCATCGGGATTGATGCCCCAGCCCTGGCCTGCGACGTCGCCACCCCAGACGAAGCTGACGTCGCGGCGATCGGCCGGTGCCGTGCGGAAGCGGCCAACCACCGGCTCGCCTTCGACGGCAGTATGGGAGAGATCGCGGAAGCGGACGCGGTAGAAGATGTCCTGGCTGGCAGGAAGATTGTCCACCAGCATCTTCGCGGTGAAGTCGCTCTCCGGCAGCGCCGCGATCGGCGGCAGCTTGCGGGCATCCTTGAAGGTATCCGTCGTCGCCACCTCGACCAGCATCTGCGCGGGCCGATCGGTCCGCGCCCAGACCACGCCGCCGTCGACGGTGACGTCGCCGGACTGCACGCCATGCGTGACCACAGGCCGGTCCGCCGCGCGCGACAAATGCGGCATCGCGATTGCGCCAAGCGCACCGGCGCCGGTGGTCAGGAAACGGCGGCGGGAGAATTTGATCTTCATGGGATTGGCCTCGATATCGCGAGGGACGGCCGCGCAGGCGGCAGCCGTCACGATGACGTCAGACGCTATATTGAGACAATGTGACGCGGCGATTACGCGCGCAAGCGCTCACGCGTTGCCTGCGGCGCGAAATTGCGCGCCGGCGCGCTGCAGGTTCTGCGGCAGGCTGGACAGCACGGCCTTGCGGTCGGCGACCGCCGTGTGGAATTGGTCGAGCGCGATATTGAAGGCGGTCAGCGCGCCTTCCTCGATGGCGCCGTGATCGAAGCAGCGCAACGTGTCGCGCAGGATCTCGTCGGCCTCGACCTGCATCTGGTCGAGTTCGTCAGCCGTCTCGCTCTTGCGGGCAGCAGTGAGCATGTCGAGCAGGCGTTCGCGCAGATGGCTGTTATTGTCGCGCTCATCCTTCTTCAGGTAGCCGGCGAACCAGGCGCCGATCGAGCCCGTGGCCGACAGCGCCATCAGGCTCCACCAGATGTAATCGCTGTACTTGTCGAGGAAGGTCTTTTCCTCGCCGTCGACGAAGGCCGCGGCGCCCGGGTGCACGGGGATGACGGCGTCCTTGTCGGTATCGGGCGTCTCGATCTTTGCAGCTTGCGGGAAGTCGGTCAGCAATTGCTGTCGCACGGCGAAGAGCTGCCGGGTGAAGGCCGCAACCGTGGTCTCGGACAGGCCCTTCCGCGCCACGATGTGGTGCGAGAAGCTGATGGTCTTCACCTCGTCATCGGGACGATCGGGCGAGCCGCCATAGGTGCCGGCGGGAATATCCGAGGCTTCATAGACCGGATGGTTTTGCGCAATCGCGTCCGCCGAATCAATTGCGAGGAAGGTCGGCGATCCCCCATCCTTGGCGGAGGCGGCGATCGCATCCGCCGTGATCTTGCTGTTGACGGGGCCGGCCGCGAGATAGACGTCGGCCTTCTGGGCCTTGATCGCGTCGGCGACTTCGCTCGCCGGGAATTGCACGATCTCGACCTTGGCCGGATCGACGCCGTATTGCTGCAGGATCACCTTGAGCAGATTGACGTTGGCTTGCGTCTTGCCGACCACGCCGACCCGATGGCCGGCGAGCTGCGCGATCTTGGTGATCTTCGCGCCCTTCTTCTTGCCCTTGCCGGGCACCGACCACAGCACCACGACGTTCTTGCGCAGCGTCGCGACGGCTTGCGCGTTCTTGGGCACGTCGAGATCGCCGCGCACGATGGCAAGATCAGCCTTGCCTTCGGCGAGCATGTCGGCGCTGGCGGTGGCGCCGTCGGTCGGGATCGGGCGCAGCCGCACGAAACCTTTGCTCTGCGCGAAGGCCTGGGTCAGCGCCTGCACCACCTTGACGTCGTCGCTGTTGGCGGGGCCGACCGCGATCTTCAGCGTCACCGGTCGCATTGCGAAATAATAGCCGCCGGCCAGCGCACCGATGATGGCCAGCACCAACGCCAGAGACACGAGTGCCGTCTTCCGCGCCGCGGATCGCGGCGAAGGCGGAGAGGGCATCTCGGCCAGGTTGGATTCCCCGGACATCGATCTCCCGAACAGGCGCTTCAGGCTCAGTTTCATCTTGGCCGGCGATTTACGCCCGCAATTGTAGCAAATTTCTTGTCCGGCGGGGTTACATCTCCGTCATGGTTAGCGGATCGACGAAATCACCGATGGACCCGGAGCGTAAGCACGGTGTTAGGGTAAAGTTCCCCTGAAAAACGGAGGCGATCATGGCAGAGCGGTTATCGGCGGATTCACGCAAGCAGGCGCTGGGCGGTATTCCGGGCTGGGCCGAGGTCCAGGGCCGCGACGCCATCGGGAAAACCTTCGTCTTCAAGGATTTCAACGAGGCCTTCGGCTTTATGACAAGGGCTGCGCTGGTCGCCGAGAAGATGGATCACCATCCTGAATGGCGTAACGTTTACAAGACGGTGGAGGTCGTGCTGTCGACCCATGACGCCGGCGGGGTCACCAGGCTCGACATCGACCTCGCCACCGCGATGAACGCCATCGCAAAGCTGACGGCTGGCTGACATCTTGCAGCAACGGGTCGCATCCCCATGTTGTGATCGGCAAGAAAGAAATACGGCAGGGGATGCGGCCATCCGCCACGTCCGGCTGAACGGGAGTTTTTCGAATATGGCTGCCGAACACAGCGTCGGCTTCGAGCCGGATGATCGGCTCGCGGAAGATCGTGACAGCGTGCGCCGCCGCTTCTGGCGCAAGCTGAAGCGCGTCGTCGCGCATCTGCCGTTCGCCGAGGATCTGCTCGCCGCCTATTACTGCGCCTTCGACCGGCAGACGCCGCGCCATGTCCAGGCGTCGCTGCTGGGCGCGATCGCCTATTTCATCCTGCCGTTCGACTTCATTCCCGACGTGATGCCGGTGCTCGGCTTCACCGATGACGCCGCCATTCTTGCCACCGCCATTCGCATGGTCGCCGGCCATATCACGTCAGACCATCGCGAAGCCGCCCGCGCCGCGCTGAAGCGCGGCGTGGATGAGGCCGAAGCCGCGCAGTAGAGCAGGCGAGGCGCGCGTTACTTCTTCTCCGCGCGCGCTTTCTCCGCATCCCACGCCTGGAATTGCCGGAACAGCGTCTCCCTCTCGGCGTCCGACACCTTCGCAGCTGTCGGGCTCTGCTTCAGGAAGGCCTCGAAGCGTTGCTGCGTCACCGGTTCGACGCCGTGTCGGTCGAGCCATTGCTGGGCCACCGGCAATCTGCTCCAGCCCGCCAGGGGAGCCGCAAGCGACACTTCTTTCCATTTGGGATGGAAGGGCGGGTTCTGGAGCGCCGGGAATTTGGTGAAGAACGCATCGACGAACAACGCGAGCTTGCGATAGCGTTCGGTGTTGGGCGCCCAATTATAGGCCGCCAGCACCGCAGGCACCGCGATCGTGTCCACGCTCTCGCCATCCTTGATCAGGTTCGGATAGTCCTTGGCCGTCAGCGTTGCCGGCAGATAGTCGTTCTGCAGCGGCTTGGCGTAATCCACGCGGGCGAGATGGAAGCGGCCGTCATTGCCGAAGGTCGAGACCGATTTGTACGGCTTGCCGCCGACCACGATGACGGCGTCGATCTCGCCGGCCTTCAGCTTCTCCATCGCGATGCGCTGCTCGACATAGACGAACTTCGCCTTGATCCCGAGCCGCTCGAACACGGTGAGTGCCGTGACGAAGGTGCCGCCGTTCGGCAGGTCGACACTGACGGTCTTGCCTTCGAGGTCCTTCAGTGTCGCCACCGATTTCGGCGCGATCACCTGCATCTCTTCATTGTAGAGCTTGGTCACATAGGTGAACTGCCGCTTGATGTCCTTCGCGAAACCCTTGCGCTCAAGATAGTCGAGCGTATCGGCGCGTACCACGCCGAGATCAACGCCTTGCAGGAACAGGATGTCGGCCACGCTCTGCACCGAGCCGCGGCCGACGATCGGCAGCACGCGGATCTTGTTGCCGTCGTCGAGGACCGAGGCGAGGTCGGCGCCGAATTGCACATAGGTGCCGCCGATCGTGCCTGTCATCAGCGTCACGGTGTTGGCGTTCAGCGCCTGCTTGGTCGAGCTCGATCCGAACTGGAAGATGGCCTTCAGGCTGTCCGAGACCTTTGCCGGATCGTATTCCGTCTGCTCTGCGCGTGCGGCGAAGGCGCAGATCGTCGTGATGGCGACAAGCGCCATTTTCAAAGCGTTACGCATGATGTCCCCTGAAGAGTTCTAGTTCGAGAGCTGGGCGAGGTGCTGTTGCGCCTCCGCGGATCCAAGCGTTGCCGCTTTCCTGTACCAGTCGCGCGCCGCGCTCGCGTCGGCATTGACGCTTCGCGTGTCCCTGGTACCGAGCACGACCGGATCATAGGCCTGCGCCAGCAGAAGTGCGGCCGTTGCGTCGCCTGCGTTGGCGGCGCGTTCGAGCAGCAGTCGCGCCGCGGCGATGTCGCCGACGCCGATCAGGCTCTTCGCGCGCATCATCAGCCCTGCCAGCGTGTCGGCATCGAGCGTCTTTGCCGGCGGAGACGGAGGTGGGGCGGGCTGCACGGCCGCGATGGGCACAGGCGTTTGAGCTTGCAACGCACTCTGATAGGCGGTCGCGATCGCTTCACGGCTTGGCGTCGACGGGACCGGCAAGTCCTGCGTGTCGGCACTCGCCAGCATTGTATCGGTGACGCGAGCGGGGTCCTTGAGCGCGGCCTGCCGCGCAACCGGCGCATTGGCCGGCACCGCCGGCTGCTCTGGAGTTGCGTCCGTTGCGCCACCGGCATTGGCGACGACGAGGCTGCGAAGATCAGGCTGAAACTGAACGGCCAGGATCGCCAAGGTGCTCGCGGCCAGAACGGCAGCGAATACGCGCGGGATGAGTCGTCGGCCCGCGCGCAAATCCTGTGGCGCAAATTCGCGCGGATCGGGCGTGCCGAGCGGGTCGGACAGAAAAAGCGGGATCGGATCGTCCTGTGAAAGATCGGCGCGTTGTGCACGCGCACGGACGTAGGACGCGGTGGATGAGTGTGATGCAGTTCGATCGGAGTCGAGCACCCTCGACCCCCTGGACGGACGGTAAGCCGTCGTCTCCATGGTGATGCTCCCCATTACTGACGCAACGCTGGGGCCTTCCCGGCTTCAGTCTTCTTGTTGTTGTCCAGAAGCGCCCCGCAAACTGGAACCCGTAAATCGCAGTTGGAATCAGCCCAAAAGACGACGGCGGTTGGCGCGAATCGGGAGATATTTGGGTTTGATTGGGGCGAGGCGGCGGAGTGCACCGCAATTTTGCCGGCGATACTTGAGGGGATCAAAACGAAAATGGCCGGGACGAGCCCGGCCATTGAAACGAATTGAAACTGTAGTCGCGCCGCCGTGGGCGCGCGCGTCAGTCGCTTAGGGATGCAGGATCACCTTGCCCATGGCCTGGCGTCCCGCGAGCACCTTCAATGCGTCGGCGGTCTGCGCCAGCGGGAAGGTGCGGTCGACATGCGAGGATATCTTTCCTTCCGCCGTCCACTTCACGAGCTTCTCGAGATTGGCGCGGTTCTTCTCAGGGTTGACCCGGGTCCAGGCGCCCCAGAACACGCCGCGGATGTCGCAGCCCTTCAGCAGCGCGAGATTCAGCGGCATCTTCGGAATATCGCCGGCGGCAAAGCCGATCACGAGGAAGCGGCCTTCCCATGCGATCGAGCGCAGCGCCTGCTCGGCATAGGTACCGCCCACCGGATCGAAGATGATGTCGACGCCCTTGCCGCCCGTGAGCTTGCGCAGGCCTTCCTTCAAATCTTCCTTGGCGTAGTTGAGCGTCAGCTCGGCGCCATGCGCCTTGGCGAATTCGAGCTTCTCCTCTGACGAGGCGCAGGCGATCACCTTCAGGCCCATCAGCTTGCCGAGCTCGCAGGCCGCTAAGCCCGTGCCGCCGGCAGCGCCAAGCACCGCGAGCGTCTCGCCCGGCTTTGGGCTCGCGCGATCTTCCAGCGCATGCAGCGCCGTGCCGTAGATGATGATGATGCCGGCCGCGCGGTCGTAATCGAGATTGTCGGGAATCTTCACGATCCCTGCCGCCGGCAGCGCGATCTTTTCGCGCGCGCCGTTGTGACCGCAGGAGGCAACCACGCGATCGCCGACTTTGAGATCAGTGACACCGGGACCGATGCTTTCGATCACGCCTGCGACTTCGGCGGCTGGCGAGAACGGGAACGGCGGCTTGATCTGGTACTTGCCCTGAATCATCAGGATGTCGAAAAAATTCAGTGCCGCCGCCTTGATCGCGATCACGGCTTCGCCGGGACCCGCTACCGGATCCGGGACATCGGCGAGCACGAGATCGTCGGGCTGGCAATATTGCGAGCAGAGGATGGCTTTCATGGCGGCACCTGAAGCGTTTCGAGTGGATTTATAGTTGGGTCGGTTTTGCCGGATTTAGCCCGGCCCGACAATCCGGATTCTTTGCTGAAAGCGAAGCGCAGGCCTATCCTCGTCATTGCGAGCGCAGCGAAGCAATCCAGACTATTTCCGCAGGACGGATTCTGAATTGCTTCGCTGCGCTCGCAATGACCGAGTGCGTGGAAACAGTGAGGATTCAAACGATGTTTGAAACAGGTCTGCTCAAAGGAAAGCGCATTCTCATTACCGGCGGCGGCTCCGGCCTTGGTGCTGCGATGGGGCGCCGCTTCCTCGCGCTCGGCGCGGAGCTCATGATCTGTGGTCGCAAGCTCGACCGGCTGGACGCAACGGCCGACGAGATGCGCAAGGAAACGGGCGGCACGGTCACGACGATCGCATGCGATGTTCGTGACGGCGCGGCTGTCGACAGCATGATGGATGCGATCTGGCGCGAGGCGCCGCTCGACGTTCTCGTCAACAATGCTGCCTCGACGTTCATCGCGCAGAGCGAACATCTCTCTTTCCGCGCGGCCGATGCGATCTTGGCACCCACACTCCACGGCGCGATGTACTGCACGCTCGCGGCCGGCAAGCGCTGGATCGATGACAAGCACAATGGCGTCGTGCTCTCGATCCTCTCGACCTCGACCATCACCGGGCGTGCCTTCACGGTCCCCTCCGCGATGGCGAAGTCGGCAGTGCTGGCGATGACCAAGAGCCTCGCCGTGGAGTGGGGCCCGAAAGGCATCCGCACAGTCGCGATCGCGCCGGGGCCGTTCCCGACCGCAGGTGCTTCCGGGCAGTTGCGGCTCGAAGGACGTGATGCGAGCCTGATGCGCAACCCGATGGGCCGCGTCGGCGAGCACAGCGAGCTCACCGACCTTGCCAGCTTCCTGGTCTCCGACCGCGCCGGCTACATCAATGGCGAGATGGTGGTGATCGACGGCGGCGCGCATCTGCGCAGTTCCGGCGCCGAGGACCTGCTGCAATGGACTGACGCGCAATGGGCCGAAAGCCGCGCCGCGCGATCCAGAAGCTAGCCCCGTCGTCCCGCTAACTGCCTTCCCAAATTGGACTTTCCCGGCTATCCCTCGTGCGGGGACAAAGCACGGTCGGGCCATCTTCCAGTCACAATATTGAGGGAACCACTCCAGCATGTGGCGGGCGCTCTTTTTGGCTTTGATGACTGGTGTGGCGGCGTGGGGATTAGGTGGTTCCGCGCGCGCGCAGACGGCGCAACCAGCGCCGAAGGCTGCGGCCAAGCCTGCTCCCGCCACGGCCGCCAAGACGGCGGCCAAGCCCGAGAGCAAGCCGATGGCCCCTGCCGCGGCAGTTGCGGGTGGTGCGGAGCCGACCCTGATCGGCCAGTTCGGCACCTGGGGCGCGTATACGGCGACGCCCAACGGCAAGAAGGTCTGCTTTGCGCTGGCCAAGCCCTCGTCGTCCAAGACCAATCCGCCGAACCGGCCGCGTGATCCCGCCTATGCCTTCGTCTCGACCCGGCCGGCCGAGAAGGTGAACAACGAAGTCTCGGTCATGATCGGCTATGCGCTGAAGCCGGGCTCGGAATCCTCGGTCGAGGTCGGAGGCGCCGCCTTTGCGATGTATACGCAGGGTGACGGCCTCTGGATCAAGAACGCGGCCGAGGAGGAGCGGATGGTGGAAGCCATGCGCAAATCCGCCGATCTCACGGTCAAGGGCGTCTCGGCCAAGGGAACGGAGACGACCGACACCTTCTCGCTGAAGGGCCTCGCCCAGGCCCTGGACCGGATCGCGCAAGACTGCCGAAGATAAGCTTGCCGGCGTTAAGGCTGCGGGCGAGAAGGTCGCAATCGGCGGGTTCGGTTGCTATATAGGGCCGGTTCCAGAATTTTCGCCGTCAGGGTCGGGCTAAAGCGCAAAGCGCGTCTTGCCCGGGTGTGACGAGTTTAGACAGCAATTATCCTAGGCCCATTCGATGCAACCGACGACCGAACCGCGCGACGCAATGCTGGTGGAGAAGACTCCGCTCGAAACCTACGTGCCGCCGGCGAAGCCCTCGCTGATCGGTTTGTCGCGCACCGAGCTTGCCGATCGTCTTGGCGACATCGGCGTCGCGCCGGCGCAGCGCAAGATGCGCGTGCAGCAGTTGTGGCATTGGCTCTATTTCCGCGGCGCCCAGAGTTTTGACGACATGACGTCGATCTCGAAGGGCATTCGCGGCGAACTCGCACAGCATTTCACCGTCGACCGGCCTGAAGTCGTGGCCGAGCAGATCTCGAACGACGGTACCCGCAAATGGTTGCTGCGCTTGCCGAGCGGCGACAATGTCGAGCGCGCTCATGAAGTCGAGTGCGTTTACATTCCCGAGACCGATCGCGGCACGCTCTGCGTCTCGTCACAGGTCGGCTGCACGCTCAACTGTTCCTTCTGCCACACCGGCACGCAACGCCTGGTGCGCAACCTCACCGCGGGCGAGATCGTCGGCCAGATCATGGTCGCGCGCGATCGCCTGAACGATTGGGCGGATCGCGAGGACGGCACGCGCCGCGTCACCAACATCGTGATGATGGGCATGGGCGAGCCGCTCTACAATTTCGACGCGGTGCGCGATGCGCTCTTGATCGTCGGCGACAACGAAGGCATCGGCATCTCCCGCCGCCGCATCACGCTGTCGACCTCGGGCGTGGTGCCGAACATCGTGCGCGCCGGCGAAGAGATCGGCGTCATGCTGGCGATCTCGCTGCATGCGGTTCGCGACGAGCTGCGCAACGAGCTGGTGCCGCTCAACCGCAAATATCCGATCAAAGAACTGCTGCAGGCCTGCCGCGACTATCCCGGTGCCTCCAATGCGCGCCGCATCACCTTCGAATATGTGATGCTCAAGGGCGTCAACGATTCGCTCGACGATGCAAAGCTGCTGGTGAAGCTGCTCAAGGGCATTCACGCCAAGATCAATCTGATCCCGTTCAATCCCTGGCCCGGCACGGCCTATGAGTGCTCGGATTGGGACCAGATCGAAAAGTTCTCCGAGTATATTTTCAACGCCGGCTATTCCTCGCCGGTGCGCACGCCGCGCGGTCGCGACATCCTCGCCGCCTGCGGCCAGCTCAAGTCTGAGACGGAAAAGCTCTCCGCCCGCGAGCGTCAGGCGCTCCGCGCCATGGCGATGACGGATTAGCTTGTGATGCGGGCGCTCGCACGACTTCGTCATTGCGAGGAGCGCAGCGACGAAGCAATCCAGACTATCTCTGCGGACGCATTTCTGGATTGCTTCGCTTCGCTCGCAATGACGGAGAGAGTTCCGTCATGTCCCTGATCGGCCGCCTCATCGTCATCTTCATCGGCTTTCTCGCCGCCTGTTTCATCGGCGGCATGATCGTCGTCGTTGCGTTGCTGTTTCCGGAGTTCGCCGATCTTGGCGCAGGTCCGGTCGATCAAGGCACGATCGACATCCTGCTCGGCTTCGGCTTTATCTTCGTCTCGGGCTTCGCGCTGGTTCCGGCGGCGGTCATCGTCGCGATCACCGAGGCGCTCTATATTCGCAGCGCGTTGGCTTATGCCGTCGGCGGCGGTCTCGTCGGGCTCGCCTGCTATCTCGGTCTCATTCCCTTCCACCCTGAGACGTTCCAGTTCGAGGGCATCGTACGCCGGCATCTGGAGATTATGACCGGTGCGGGTATCGTCGCCGGCGTCGTCTATTGGCTGATCGCAGGCCGCAACGCCGGTGCCTGGCGTGCGCCTTCGCCTCCGCGCCGGCCGCCGCCACCGCTGCCGTCGAATTCGCGACCGGATGTGCGGTAGTTTATGTCTGTCATTCCGGGGCGGCTCGAAGAGCCGAACCCGGAATCTCGAGATTCCGGGTTCGATGCTTCGCATCGCCCCGGAATGACACCAGCAAGGGTTTTCTTCCCCGTCCCACTCCGCTAAACCGCGCGCCATGAACCGGACTGGACTCTTCATCGCCCTGGCGCTGTGGCTCGTGATCGGCGTCGTTTTCGGCCTCTATCCCGAGCTCGATCTCAAGCTCGCGGCGCTGTTCTTCGATCCCGCGACGAAGACCTTTCCGATCAAGCTGAACGAATGGGCCGGCTTCGCGCGAGACGCTGCCATGTGGGTGTCCTGGGCGTTCGTGCTGCCCTCGCTGGTCGCGCTGGTGGTCAAGATGGTCCGGCCCGATCGTCCCTTGATGGTGTCGGGGCGTGCGATCGTGTTCCTGCTGGCCACGATCATCCTGTCGGCCGGCATTCTCACCAATCTTACCTTCAAGACCTATTGGGGCCGGCCGCGGCCGGTGGTGGTGACCGAGTTTGCCGGCGATCAGCAGTTCGTCGCGTGGTGGGATCCGCGTGGCGATTGCGCGCGCAATTGTTCGTTCTTCTCCGGCGAAGGCGCGACCGCATTCTGGACGCTGGCACCGGCCGCGCTGGCGCCGCCGCAGTGGCGGCCGCTCGCTTATGCCGGCGCGGTCGCCTTTGGCATTGCAACCAGCGGGCTCCGCATGGCCTTCGGCGGACATTTCTTCACGGATGTTGCGACCGCCGGCCTTGTGGCCTTTGTCGTGATCTGGTTCGGCTTCGCACTGATCTACCGCTGGCCGCGGACCCGATTTTCGGACGAGGCGGTTGATGCCGCCCTGACCCGGTTGAACATGCCCGCTTACCGGCTCCGCAAGCGCCTGTTCGGGCGCAAGACCGGCCCCGCAGCGTCGATTTGAGCCATTAAATGCGTGCTGACCCCTGCGAAATTTGATATTCGCGCGGTCAAACCATTCCCCCTGTCAGTCCCTTAAGCCCCGATTGGAAGCGCCATGACCACGATCCTGAAAAGCCTGCCCAAGGGTGAGAAAGTCGGCATCGCTTTTTCGGGCGGCCTCGACACCTCGGCGGCGCTGCTCTGGATGAAGCAGAAGGGCGCGCGCTGCTACGCCTATACCGCCAATCTCGGCCAGCCCGATGAAGCCGACTACAACGAGATCCCGCGCAAGGCGAAAGAGTTCGGCGCCGAGAAGGCCGTGCTGGTCGATTGCCGCACGCAGCTGGTGCATGAAGGCATCGCCGCGATCCAGTCCGGCGCCTTCCACATCTCGACCGGCGGCATCACCTATTTCCACCCCACGCCGCTCGGGCGCGCGGTCACCGGCACGATGCTGGTTGCGGCGATGAAGGAAGACGGCGTCAACATCTGGGGCGACGGTTCAACCTTCAAGGGCAACGACATCGAGCGCTTCTATCGCTACGGCCTGCTGACCAATCCATCCCTGCGTATCTACAAGCCCTGGCTCGACCGGCAGTTCATCGACGAGCTCGGCGGCCGTGCCGAGATGTCGGCGTTCATGACCGCGCAAGGCTTCGCTTACAAGATGAGCGCGGAGAAGGCGTATTCGACCGACAGCAATCTGCTCGGCGCGACGCATGAGGCCAAGGATCTTGAAAGCCTCGACAGCGGCATCAAGATCGTCAACCCGATCATGGGCGTGCCGTTCTGGCGCGACGACTGCGTCGTGAAAGCCGAGAAGGTCGTCGTGCGTTTCGAGGAAGGCCAGCCGACGGCGCTGAACGGCAAGACCTTCTCTGATCCGGTCGCGCTATTCCTCGAAGCCAATGCCATCGGTGGCCGCCATGGTCTCGGCATGAGCGATCAGATCGAGAACCGCATCATCGAGGCCAAGAGCCGCGGTATCTACGAGGCGCCCGGCATGGCGCTCTTGCATATTGCTTATGAGCGTCTCGTTACTGGCATCCACAACGAGGATACGATCGAGCAGTACCGCATCAGCGGCATGCGCCTCGGACGTCTGCTCTATCAGGGCCGCTGGTTCGACTCGCAGGCTTTGATGCTGCGCGATACCGCGCAGCGCTTTGTAGCAAGCGCCGTCACCGGCGAAGTCACGCTGGAGCTGCGCCGCGGCAACGATTACTCGATCCTCAATACCGAGAGCCCGAACCTCACCTATGCGCCGGAGCGGCTGAGCATGGAGAAGGTCGAGGATGCGCCGTTCACGCCGGAGGATCGCATCGGCCAGCTGACCATGCGCAATCTCGACATCGCCGACACCCGCACCAAGCTCGGTCTCTATTCGAAGACCGGCCTGCTGTCGGGCACCGAAGGCTCGCAGCTTTTCAAGCTCGAGAGCGACAAGGGCTGACGTTCTCGCTCTCGTAGGGTGGGTTAGCGCAGCGTAACCCACCACGTTTAGTATCCACGGAGACAGAAGAGGTGGGTTACGCCTTCGGCTAACCCACCCTACAACGCAAAACAAAAATGGCCGGGATTGCTCCCGGCCATTTTGCATTTGTGCGTGTCGCCTTAGCGCGGCGGCGTGGTGCCGGGCGGGGGCGGCGGCAGCGAGGCCTGACCGCCATTGAGCAGCGGCGTGATGCGACGGACGGTGACGCGCCGATTGATCCGGCTCGGGCCGTCGGTCTGCTCCTTCAGGTACTGCTTGCCATAGCCCTGCGACGTCAGGTTCTCCGCGGGCACGCCGAACTGCTGGGTGAGCAATTCAGCCGCCGACTGCGCGCGGCGATCCGACAGCGACAGATTGTCAACGTCGTTGCCGACCGCGTCGGTGTGTCCCTCGATCAGGAACACTTCGCGCGGGTTGCGCTGGATCGCACGATTGAGACCGTCGGCGATCACCTGGAGCCGTGCCGCCTGGTCCGGCGGAATGGTCCACGATCCCGTCTCGAAGTTGATCGTGTTGACGTCGATGCTGGGCATCGCCATGCGGACGTTCGGCGAGTAGCGGATCTCGTCGAGCGAGTAACGACGCTCGATCCGCTGCACCGGCGGTGCTTCCATGGTCTGGTAGATCACGTCGGGAGACGCTTCCTGCGCATCGACGATGTAGCGATCGTAGGGGATGTTCACGACCGGCGGCGGCACGTCGACATAGAAGCCGCCGACCGCGCGCGGATCGCGATAGGTGTTGTCGATGATGATGATCTCGCGCCCGCCGGGGTCCCTGCGGATACGACGCAGCAGCGAACCGTCGGGACCGACCACGGTGATCACCTCGCTGCCATCGGGACGGATCACGACGGTGCGGGTTTCGCCGCCGACAGTCTCGGTACGGATGTCACGGGCGCCGTAGCGGAAGCGATAGAGATCGTTGCCGCGGACATATTCCTGCCCGCCGGGATCGCGGATGATGATGCGATCCGGCTCGGTGTAGACGGTGCGGCCGCCTTCGACCACTTCCTGCCGCTGATTGCGGTAGTCGGCGATGGTGGCGCCGACGATGGCGCCGGCCACCACGCCTGCGCCGAACGCGAGCGGCGTCAGGTCACGCTGCGGCGGACGCGGCGGAGGCGGCAA
>JAEWHT010000352.1 GCA_023387695.1 Pseudomonadota bacterium
ACGCAGCCTGAGCAACCGGAGCAAAGTTGTCGTTGGCAACTATTGCAGTAGCCCGATAACGGCGGAACAATACCGGGAAAAAGCACGCCCTTTACGCCCTCGTCGATCCTATTTCGCCCCCGCCAAAGCCCGCTTTGGGATTGCCCGCTGGTGGGCTTTGGTGGAGGCGCCGGGTACCGCCCCCGGGTCCGAATGGTTTATTGCGACGACCGTTTATTTCCATAGCCGGCGAACCGGCCCCCCCAATATAGGGGGCAAAGGTTTCAAAAAACAGAGGTTTCGAGCGGAGAGGGCGCGGTTCCCTTTGGATAGGTCCGCGATGGTCCGCAGTCGAACTTGGCCGGGCTGTGGCCGGCGTTCTAAGCTTCTGACATGTCCACGGATTCAGCACCGGCCGCCCAAGAGCCGGATCATCCCGCTACCCACGCCCCTCCGCCCGGCCTGCTGGCCCTGTTCCTGGCCTTTGCCCGGATGTCGCTGGCGGGCTTCGGCGGCGTCCTGGTGTTTGCCCGGCATGCCATTGTCGACCAGCACCGCTGGATGACGGCGGAGGAGTTCAACGAGACCTTTGCGCTCTGCCATTTCCTGCCCGGGCCCAACATCGTCAACCTGTCGATGGTGTTCGGCTCGCGGCTGCGTGGCATCGCTGGCGGCGTTGCTGCCTTCACCGGGCTGTTGCTGCCGCCGACCCTGATCATGACGGTGCTCGCGATCATCTACGCTCGGTTCGGCGACGTCGAGGTGCTGCGTCGTATTCTCGCAGGCATCTCCTGCGCCGCGGTTGGTCTGCTGATCGCCGTGGTCCTCCGGATGATGACGCCGCTCCTGAAGCGGATGGATGTCGTTGTGCTCGTGTTGATGCTCGGCGTGTTCACGGCCATCGGCGTGCTTCGCTGGCCGTTGCAGGCGGTGCTGCTGGTTGCGATCCCGCTCAGCATCGGCATCACTTATGTGATGCGACGGAAGGTAGCAGCATGAATAGCCAGAACCCGATCTGGGCACTGATCTCCACCTTTGGTCTAATGTCTTTGTTCGCAGTTGGCGGTGCTGCGGCTGCGGTGCCGGAGATGCATCGCATCGCGGTCGAGGTGCATCACTGGATGACCGATAAGCAGTTCGCCGATGCCTATGCGATCGCGCAGCTCTCGCCAGGTCCCAACGTATTGATCGTCACGTTGATCGGCTACGCAGTTGCCGGCATTCCCGGTGCGCTGGCCGCAACGCTGGCGATGTGCCTGCCGACGGCGCTGCTTGCCTATTATGTCAGCCGGCTCTTGAATCGGCCGAGCCAATCGCGCTGGCCCGCCTTGATTCAGGCTGCGCTGGTTCCGCTATCGATCGGATTGATGGCAGCGAGTGCCTTGATCCTCGCGCAGTCGACGGATCGCAGCATTGCTGCACTGCTTCTGACCGCGACGGTTGCAGTGATCGCCTCCGTGTCGCGCGTCAATCCGTTGTGGCTTCTGCTCGCGGGCGGCCTGTTGGGTTTTGCTGGCATTGTGTAATGAAAATCGCTAGGCAAGGATCCGGGGCATGGATCCTTTCCAGCCGATTAGAACAACAGTGCTCGTGACTTACGGGTCGCGGAGGAGACATGCATGGCCGACACAATGGGCCACTCGGCGATAGCCACCAGAAACACGCCGGTGGCGCTCGGCTTCTGCCTGCTGGCCGTTGCGCCGCAAATTTTCGAATTGATCTGGTCGATTGGAACGATCTTTGGCTGGGGCGCAGGACGCGGTCCGGCCACGGTCTTGATCAGCCACACCACCGCGCTGGTGGCCGGCGCGCCCGCCGCGCTGCTCGGCGCGATTGGCGGTGAGACCAAGAAGGCGTCGTCGGATGTTCTGCTGGCCCTGATCTATTCCTATCCGCTGTTTGCAGTTGCAATCGTCACGCTGTTCATGACGATCAAGTCAGGGCAGGACTATATCGGCGGCGTCATCCTGATGGCGCTCGCGCTGTTTGCGCTGTGGGCCTCGAGCGATCTGCAGGGTATGCGCGGCTTCTCGTTCGGCGCCGGCACGGCACCGCGGATGTTCGGCGGATTGCTGGTGGCCTTGTCTGCCGGTATCGCCTTGACCGGGCTTTTGAACGAGGGGCCTGCGCTCGCGCATTATTCCTGGCGCGGACCGCTGTTCGTGATGTGCGCGATCCTGTTCTTCGCGCTGGCGATCCGGCCGCTTGGCCTCGTGGTCTCGGCCTTCGTCAGCTTCATGATCGCCGCACTCGGATCGCATGAGACGCGCTGGGTGGAGGCGGCGATCGTCGGCGCTTGCCTGACCGTCGGATGCGCGTTGCTCTTCCCCTACGTGCTCGGCTTGCCGATGCCGATGTTCCCGCGTTTCCTGGCTCAGTGAGGCTGTCATGGAGCTTTTTGCCAACCTCGCTCACGGTTTTGTCGTCGCCTTCTCGCCCATCAATCTTCTGATGTGTCTGATCGGCGCACTGGTCGGCACGCTGGTCGGTGTGCTGCCGGGCATCGGCACCATCGCAACCGTCGCAATGTTGTTGCCGATCACGTTCGGATTGCCGCCGGTCGGCGCGCTGATCATGCTCGCCGGCATCTATTACGGCGCCCAGTATGGCGGCTCGACCACCTCGATCCTGGTGAACATTCCAGGTGAAGCGACATCGGTCGTGACAGCCATCGACGGCCACGCCATGGCCAAGCAGGGCCGCGCCGGTCCGGCGCTGGCGATCGCCGCGATCGGTTCGTTCTTTGCCGGCTGCGTCGCGACCGTCTTGATCGCCGTCCTTGGTGCGCCGCTGACAAAGCTCGCGCTCGCGTTCGGTCCGGCTGAGTACTTCTCGCTGATGGTGCTCGGCCTGATCTTCGCGGTCGTGCTTGCCAAGGGCTCGGTACTGAAGGCGATCGCGATGATCGTGTTCGGCCTGCTGCTCTCGATGGTCGGCTCGGACATCGAGACCGGTGCCTCGCGCATGGCGTTCAACATTCCGGAGCTTGCTGACGGTCTCGGCTTTGCGACAGTGGCGATGGGCGTGTTCGGCTTTGCCGAGATCATCCGCAATCTCGACGCCGGCGCCGAGATGAACCGCGATCTCGTGCAGCAGAAGATCACCGGCCTGATGCCGACCAGGAAGGACCTGATCGACTCCACGCCCGCTATCCTGCGCGGCACCGTGCTCGGCTCGACCCTCGGCATTCTCCCCGGCGGCGGCGCGGTGATCGCGTCGTTCGCGGCCTACACGCTCGAGAAGAAGCTCGCGAAGGATCCAAAGCGGTTCGGTCGCGGCGCGATCGAGGGCGTGGCAGCCCCGGAAAGCGCGAACAATGCTGCGGCTCAGACCTCCTTCATCCCGCTGCTCACCCTCGGCATTCCGCCGAACGCGGTGATGGCGCTGATGGTGGGCGCGATGACCATTCACGGCATCGTGCCAGGTCCGCAGGTGATGCAGAAGCAGCCTGATCTCGTTTGGGGCATGATCGCCTCGATGTGGATCGGCAATCTGATGCTGATCATCATCAACCTGCCGCTGGTCGGCATTTGGGTCCGCCTGCTGCGCGTGCCGTACCGACTGATGTTCCCTTCGATCGTGATCTTCTGCGCGATCGGCATCTACTCGGTGAACAACGCGCCGGTCGACGTCATCCTCGCAGGCGTGTTCGGTCTTGTCGGCTACTGGCTGATCAAGCACGATTTCGAGCCGGCGCCGCTGCTGCTCGGCATGGTGCTCGGACCGCTGATGGAAGAGAACCTGCGTCGTGCGCTGCTGATCTCGCGCGGCGACTGGAGCGTGTTCCTGACGCGTCCACTCTCGGCCGTGCTGCTCGCGATCGCGGCCTTCCTGCTGGTGCTGACGCTGCTGCCCATGCTGCGCGCCAAACGCGACGAGGTGTTCACCGAATCCGAGAACTAAGCGGCAGGTACCTGCGTCGGCGTGTCACGCGTCGGCCCGCCGCATTCGGAAGTCCAATCGACTTGTGTGATGTCTTCGTGAAATGAAAATGCCGGCCTTGTGGCCGGCATTTTTGTTTATGTCGGAGAAATCGAGATGACGTCCATTCGCGCGCTGACCGGTGCCTGCGCAGCCGTGCTCGCATCGCTGTGCGGCTTTGTCGCATCAGGCGAAGCGCAGACTTATCCGACGCGCAGCATCACCATGGTCGTGCCGTTCGCAGCCGGCGGCCCGACCGACGTGATCTCGCGCATCGTCACCTCGCATATGGCGCAGACGCTGGGACAAAGCATCATCATCGAGAACGTTGTCGGCGCCGGCGGCACCACCGCGACCACGCGCGCCGCGCGCGCAGCTAATGACGGCTATACGCTGATCACGGGGCATATGGGCACGCACGCAGCCTCCGTGCCGCTCTATCCGAAGCTCGCCTATCATCCCGAGAAAGACTTCGAGCCGATCGCGCTGCTCGCGGGCACGCCGATCCTGATCCTGGCGCGCAAGGATTTTCCGCCGAAGGACCTTAAGGAGTTCGTCGCTTACGTGAAGGCCAACGCGGAAAAGGTGAACGCTGCGCATGCCGGCGTTGGCTCGGTCTCGCACGTGTCCTGCGAACTGCTTCACTCGATCCTCGACATCAAGCCGGTCGGCGTGCCCTTCAACGGCACCGGCCCTGCGATGAACGCGCTGGTGGCGGGGCAGGTCGACTACATGTGCGACCAGATCGTCAACGCAGTGCCGCAGATCAACGCCGGCACCATCAAGGCCTATGCGATCGCAACGCCGGCGCGCAATCCGTCACTGCCGAACGTGCCGACCACAGCCGAAGCCGGCCTGCCGACATTCCAGGCCCAGGCTTGGAACGCCATGTTCGCGCCCAAGGGAACCTCACCCGCGATCGTGGCGAGCCTGAACGCAGCAGTCGTCAAGGCACTCGACGACGAGGCCGTGAAGAAGCGCCTCCTCGAGCTCGGCAGCGTCATCCCGCCCCCCGCGGAACGGACGCCGGAGGCGCTCGCCGCCCTCGTCAAATCCGAGATCGCGAAGTGGACCCCGGTGCTCAGGCCGGCAAGTTAGGCAGCGCAATCAAGCTGATAGGCGAGGGGCGGGACGCAAGTTCCGCCCCTTGTCGTTTGCACCGGGAGCAATCACTTTTCCGGGTATAATCGGTGCGTACAGCGAATCGCCGCTGTCGCAGCGCAGGGGGCGTCGATAAGTTCGCCGCCTCCCCAAAGGCTTTTTGGCACATGCACCAGTATCAGGACCTGCTCGAGCGGATTCTTTCAGACGGCGCCGAGAAAACCGATCGGACCGGTACCGGCACGCTGTCGGTGTTCGGCCATCAGATGCGCTTCAATCTGTCCGCCGGCTTCCCGATGCTGACAACCAAGCGGCTGCCGCTGAAGGCGATCGTGCATGAGCTCTTGTGGTTCCTGAAGGGCGACACCAACATCAAATATCTCAAAGACAATGGTGTCACCATCTGGGACGAGTGGGCCGACGCCAACGGCGATCTCGGCCCGGTCTATGGCCATCAATGGCGCTCTTGGCCGACTCCGGACGGTGGACACATCGACCAGATCGCCAAGGTCATCGACATGATCAAGCGGACCCCGGATTCGCGCCGATTGATCGTCACCGCTTGGAATCCGGCGGACGTCGACAAGATGGCGCTGCCGCCCTGCCATCTGTTGTTCCAGTTCTATGTCGCCAACGGCAAGCTGTCGTGCCAGCTCTATCAGCGCTCGGCCGACGTGTTCCTGGGCGTGCCCTTCAACATCGCATCCTATGCGCTGCTGACCATGATGGTGGCGCAGGTGACCGGTTTGAAACCCGGCGACTTCGTGCATTCGTTCGGCGACACGCATCTCTATTCCAACCATCTGGAGCAGGCGCGGCTTCAGCTGACGCGCGCACCGCGCGCGCTGCCGGTGATGCGGATCAATCCTGATGTGAAGGACATCTTCTCCTTCCGCTACGAGGATTTCGAGCTCGTCGGCTACGATCCGCATCCGCATATCAAGGCGGCAGTCGCGGTCTAGCGCCGATGTCGCTCAGCATCCGCCGCGCGCGTCCTGGCGAAGCCGGGCTCGTTCTTGATTTCGTCCGCGAGCTTGCCGAATACGAAAAGCTGTCGCATGAGGTGGAGGCGACCGAGGCTGACATTGCGGACGCCTTGTTCGGCGACGATCCCAGGCTGTTTTGCGCGATTGCCGACTGGAACGGCGAGCCCGTGGGCTTCGCAGTGTGGTTCCTGAATTTCTCCACCTTCAGCGGCCGCCACGGCATCTATCTAGAAGATCTCTATGTGCGGCCGTCGCATCGGGGCAAAGGCCTTGGCAAGGCGCTGCTGGTCTATCTGGCGAAGGAATGCACCGACCACGGCTGGTCGCGCCTGCAATGGTCGGTGCTCGACTGGAACGCGCCGTCGATCGCGTTCTACAAATCGCTTGGCGCCGTGATGCTGGACGACTGGACGCTATGCCGCGTCTCTGGACCTGCGTTGATGCGGCTTGCGGGGAGTGCGTCCTGATGGAGATCGTTTTCGTCGTCGCAATTGCGGAGAACGGCGTCATCGGCGCGGGCGGCGCGATGCCATGGCGACTGAAATCCGACTTGGCGCGCTTCAAGGCGCTCACGATCGGCAAGCCCGTGATTATGGGCCGCAAGACCTTCGAATCCCTGCCGCGCCGTCCGCTGCCGAACCGAACCAATATCGTGATCACGCGCGATGCGGCCTATCGCGCCGCGGGCGCTATCGTCACGACATCGGCGGCTGACGCGGGCGCAGTTGCGCTTGGTGATGCCCTGCGGCGTTCAGCCGCTGAAATCGCCGTGATTGGCGGTGCCGAAATCTTCCGGCAATGGCTCGATCGTGCCGACCGCCTCGAGATCACCGAAGTGCATGCGCAGCCCAGTGGCGACACGCATTTCGAGATCGAAAAGGCGCAGTGGGAGGAGACGGAGCGCGTCCGTCATCCAGCCGGGCCCGAGGACAGCGCCGCCTACTCCTATGTGACATATCGTCGGCGGCCGTCTCATTAACTGCATTCGCCAATGTTTACATTGACTTTTCCGCCCCCGAGCATAGCTCGTGGGTCGGTCAGGCTTGCGTTGTAAGGGTCCTTTCGGTCCCCTATAAAGCCGGGCCGGACAATGCGGGCCGGCTTAGTTCTAGTCCCGGTCTGCCGAGGAGAGCGTCGAATGCCGTGGAAGAATCAGGGCGGTGGCCCGTGGGGCTCGGGTCCGAAGGGACCGTGGGGCTCAGGCCCGCAGCCGGTTGGGCCGAGGCCGCCGGATCTGGAGGACCTTCTGCGGCGCGGCCAGGACCGGCTGCAGCAGATCATGCCGGGCGGCTATTTCTCCGGCATCGGCATCACGCTGATCCTGCTCATCGTCATTGCGCTCTGGCTGCTGTCCGGCTTCTTCCGCGTGCAGTCCGAAGAGCAGGGCGTCGTGCTGCGCTTCGGCAAGCATGTCCGCACCGTGGATCCCGGCCTGAACTATCATCTGCCTTATCCGATCGAGACCGTGC
>JAEWHT010000385.1 GCA_023387695.1 Pseudomonadota bacterium
ATCGAGAAGTGGTACGCGGTGTTCCCGCGGCTGAAGGAGCGTTCGAACCAGCTGGCCGGCACGCTCTCGGGCGGCGAGCAGCAGATGCTCGCGGTCGCGCGCGCGCTGATGCTGCGGCCGCGGCTGATGCTGCTGGACGAGCCGTCCTTCGGCCTCGCGCCGCTGGTGGTTCGCGACCTGTTCGGCATCCTCGGCAAGATCAATCGCGAGGACAAGGTGTCGATCCTGGTGGTCGAACAGAACGCCCAGCTCGCGCTCGAACTCGCCGACCAGGCCTATGTGATCGAGACCGGCCGTATCGTGATGTCGGGCAACGCCAAGGACATCGCGAACAACGAAGAAATCCGCAAATCCTATCTGGGTTACTGAGGAGCCGGCACGATGGAGCTTTTTACCAACCAGGTGCTGGCCGGCATTGCCACCGGTGCCATCTATGCCTGCATGGCGCTCGCCGTGGTGATGATCTACCAGGCGATCGACCATCTCAACTTCGCGCAGGGCGAGATGGCGATGTTCTCGACCTTCATCTCGTGGCAGCTGATGCAGTGGGGCGTTCCCTATTGGGCCGCCTTCGTGATCACGCTGGCGTTGTCTTTCGTCGCCGGCATCGCGATCGAGCGCATCCTGTTCAAGCCGCTTGCAAAGGCGCCGGTGCTGACCAACGTCGCCGGCTTCATCGCGCTGTTTGCGATCATCAATTCGTCGGCCGGCCTGATCTGGGACTTCACCATCAAGCAATATCCGACCCCGTTCGGCTCGGCACCGTTCCTCGGTAGCCAGCTGATCTCGACGCACCAGGCCGGCATGATTGGCGTGACCGTGCTTCTGCTGCTCGGCCTGTTTTTCTTCTTCCAGTACACCAAGATCGGCCTTGCCATGCGCGCGGCCGCGTCGGTGCCTGAATCGGCTCGCCTGGTCGGCATCAACACGAGCTGGATGATTGCGCTGGGCTGGGGCATGGCGACCGCGATCGGCTCGATCGCCGGCATGCTGATTGCCCCGGTCGTATTCCTCGAGCCCAACATGATGGGCGGCGTACTGATCTACGGCTTCGCCGCAGCCGTGCTCGGCGGCCTGACCAGTCCGTTCGGCGCCGTCGTCGGCGGTTTCCTGGTCGGCATCTTCGAGAACCTCGCCGGCACCTACATCCCCGGCGTCGGCAACGAGCTGAAACTCCCGATCGCGCTCGCGCTGATCATTTCCGTCCTGGTCGTCAAACCCGCTGGTCTGTTCGGCCGGCAAATCGTCAAGCGAGTTTGATCATGAGCGCAGCAGAAGAAGTCGTCGCCGAAGGCAACGAGCCGGTCGAGGCAGTTCCGAAGCGGGCCATGACGCTGGGCACAGGCACCTCGGTGGTGGTGCTGTTGCTCCTCCTCGCCGTTCCCGTGTTTGCGAAGAACTTCGTGATCTTCCAGCTGACCCAGTTGCTGTATCTGGGCCTCGCCGTGCTGGCGTTGAACATCCTGACCGGCGGAAGCGGCCAGTTCTCGCTCGGCCAGAGCGCGTTCTACGGTATCGGCGCCTACGTCACCGCGGTGATGATGGAGCAATTCAACATCCCGTACTTCCTGTGCCTGCCGGTCGCGGGTGTGCTGTGCTTCGGCGCGGGCTTCCTGTTCGGCCAGCCGGCGCTGCGGCTCTCCGGCGTGTACCTCGCGCTTGCGACATTCGCGCTCGCCACCGCGATGCCGCAGCTTCTCAAGCTGAACTTCCTCGAGCCCTGGACCGGCGGCGTGCAGGGCCTCGTCGTCACCAAGCCCGACGCACCGTTCGGCCTGAAGATGTCGCAGGACATGTGGCTGTATTATTTCACGCTCGTCGTCGTGCTTGCGATCTACATCTTCTCGGTGAACCTGCTGCGCTCCCGCTCGGGCCGCGCCTTCATGGCGATCCGAGACAACGAGATCGCGGCCTCGGCCATGGGCGTCAACGTCGCATTGTACAAGACGCTCGCCTTCGGCGTTTCCGCCGGGATCACCGGCGTTGCCGGCGGCCTGAGCGCCATCGCGGTGCAGTTCGTCGCGCCCGACAGCTTCACCATTACGCTGGCGATCCAGCTGTTCCTCGGCATGGTCGTCGGCGGCGTCGGCTGGCTGCCCGGCTCGATCGTCGGAGCGGCCTTCATCATCTTCGTACCGAACATCGCGGAGGGCATCTCAAAGGGCCTCTCCGGCGCCGTGTTCGGCGTGCTCCTGTTCCTCGTCATCTACCTCGTGCCGCACGGCGCGCGGCAAATCGCGATCCTGGGCCAGCAATTCGCCGGACGGCTCAGAAAGAACTGAAACTCCCAAACCAAGGAAGGAAGCTAAATTGACTTTCGGAAGAACACTGCGAACCACCGCACTTGTAACGGCGGTCGCGACCCTCACCTCCGGCGCAGCACTCGCTCAGAAGAAGTACGACACCGGCGCGACCGATACCGAGATCAAGATCGGCAACATCATGCCGTACAGCGGTCCGGCATCGGCCTATGGCGTCATCGGCAAGACCGAAGAAGCCTATTTCAAGATGATCAACGACAAGGGCGGCATCAACGGCCGCAAGATCGTCTACGTCACCTATGACGATGGCTATTCGCCGCCGAAAGCGGTCGAGCAGGTCCGCAAGCTGGTCGAAAGCGACGAGGTGCTCGCCGTGTTCAACCCGCTCGGCACGCCCTCGAACACCGCGATCCAGAAATATCTGAACGCCAAGAAGATCCCGCAGCTGTTCGTCGCGACCGGCGCCACCAAGTGGAACGACCCGAAGAACTTCCCCTGGACCATGGGCTGGCAGCCCTCCTACCAGAGCGAAGCGCAGATCTACGCGAAGTGGCTGATGAAGGAGAAGCCCGACGCCAAGGTCGCGATCCTCTATCAGAACGACGATTTCGGCAAAGACTACCTCAAGGGCACCAAGGACGGTTTTGGCGCCAAGGCTTCCTCCACGATCGTCATGGAAGAAAGCTATGAGGTCTCCGAGCCCTCGATCGACGGTCACATCGTCAAGATCAAGGCCGCCAATCCCGACGTGCTGCTGATCTACACGACGCCGAAGTTCGGCGCCCAGACCATCAAGAAGACCGCCGAGCTCGGCTGGAAGCCGCTGCAGATCATCACCAACGTGTCGGCCTCGGTCGGCAGCGTGATGAAGCCCGCCGGCTTCGAGGCCTCGCAGGGCGTGCTGTCGGCGGCCTACGCCAAGGACGGCGCCGATCCGCGCTGGAACGACGATGCCAATATGAAGAAGTGGGTCGAGTTCCTCGACAAGTACATGCCCGGCGCAGACAAGACCGATTCCAGCGTCGTCTACGGCTACGGCGCCGCGCAGACGCTGGTCAAGGCGCTGGAACAGTGCGGTGATGATCTCACCCGCGCCAATCTGATGAAACAGGCCGCGAGCCTGAAGGACTTCACGCCGGACACGCTTCTGCCCGGCGTCAAGATCAACACCAGCGCCAACGACTTCGCCCCGATCAGCCAGCTGCAGATGCAGCGGTTCAAGGGTGAGAAGTGGGAACAGTTCGGCGACATCATGAGCGGCGACGTCGCTCCGGAATAGCGCGCCGACGCATCATCCAAACTGACAAGGCCCCCGCGAGCGATCGCGGGGGCTTTTTGTTGACGTCGGTTATCAATCTTGTTCAATGCGGCGCCGATCCAGGTGAGGTGGGAGCACAATGACTGTCGTTCGATTTCCGGTTGCGGCGCTTTTCGCCGCGTTTGCGTTGTGCACTGCGATGAGCAATCCCGCTCTGGCGCAGAAGTCCTACGACAACGGCGCCTCCGACACCGAGATTAGAATCGGCAACATCATGCCCTATAGCGGCCCGGCCTCCGCCTACGCCGTGATCGGCAAGGCCGAGGAAGCCTATTTCAACAAGATCAATGCCGAGGGCGGCATCAACGGCCGCAAGATCAAGTTCATTTCGTATGACGATGGATACTCGCCGCCGAAGACGGTGGAACAGGCGCGCAAGCTGGTCGAGAGCGACAATGTGCTCTTGATCTTCGGCTCGCTCGGCACCTCCACCAATGGCGCCATCCGCAAATACATGAACGAGAAGAAGGTGCCGCAATTGTTCGTGGCCAGCGGCGCCTCGAAATGGAACGATCCGAAGCAATATCCGTGGACCATGGGCTGGCAGCCGAGCTACGCGAGCGAAGCCAAGATCTACGCCAAATACATCATGAAGGAGAAGCCGGACGCCAGGATCGGCGTGCTCTACCAGAATGACGATTTCGGCAAGGACTATCTGAAGGGACTGAAGGACGGGCTCGGCGACAAGGCCTCGATGATCGTCATGGAAGACGGCTACGACACCTCGGAGCCCGCGATCGACGAGCATGTCGTGAAGCTGAAAGCTTCGGGCGCCGACGTCTTCATCAGCATCACGACGCCGAAATTTGCCGCGCAAGCGATCAAGAAGGCGGCCGAGATCACCTGGCACCCGATGCACATCGTCTCCAACGTCTCGGCCTCCGTCGGCGGCGTCATCGAGCCGGCGGGCTTCGAGATCTCGCAGGGTCTCCTGTCGGCGAGCTACACCAAGGACGGCTCCGACCCGCAATGGAATGCCGATGACGGCATGAAGAAATTCTACGATTTCGTCGCGCAATACGATCCGAAGGGCAACAAGCTCGATGCCGGCGTGGTGTTCGGCTATGCCGCCGCGCAGACCATGGTGAAGGTTCTGCAGATGTGCGGCGACAACCTGACGCATGACAACATCATGAAGCAGGCGGCGAGCCTGAAGGATTTTGCGCCCGATACGCTGCTGCCCGGCATCAAGATCAACACCGCCCCCGACAATTTCGCGCCGATCGAGCAGCTGCAGATGATGCGCTTCAAGGGCAAGACCTGGGAAATGTTCGGCGACATCATCTCGAGCGAGCTTGGTCACTAAGGACAACTCAGAATAGCTTTATCATCGCTAAACAACTCAAGACAGTCCGGCCGTCTCGCAGTTGCACAGGTTTGCCTGACTACTAAAGACGCAGCCCCTGCGACGTTGTCGCGGGGGCTTTCTGTTGAAGGGTTCCGGCAAATCGTATTGAATTGACGTCGCGTCGCCAAAAACAATCAAGGCAAAAAAAGGAGCGCACACACACCAAGAAAAATAGGGAGATTGGAATGCCCGCTGTCACCGGCAAGCTTGCGGCCGCGTCACTGGCGCTCGCGCTCATTGCGGCCACGACCTCCACTGCATCGGCCCAGAAGAAATACGATACCGGCGCGACCGATACCGAGATCAAGATCGGCAATATCATGCCCTACAGCGGACCGGCGTCCGCCTACGGCATCATCGGGCGGACCGAAGCCGCCTATTTCAAGAAGATCAACGACGAAGGCGGCATCAACGGCCGCAAGATCAACTACATCAGCTATGACGACGCCTACTCGCCGCCGATGACGGTCGAACAGGCGCGCAAGCTGGTCGAGAGCGACGAAGTGTTGTTCATCTTCAACTCGCTCGGCACTCCATCGAATTCCGCGATCCACAAATACATGAACACCAAGAAGGTGCCGCAACTGTTCGTTGCCACCGGCGCCACCAAGTGGAACGACCCGCAGAACTTCCCATGGACGATGGGCTGGCAGCCCAACTACCAGAGTGAGACGCAGATCTATGCGAAGTGGCTTCTGAAGAACAAGCCCGACGCCAAGATCGCGGTGCTCTTCCAGAACGACGATTACGGCAAGGACTATCTGAAAGGCCTCAAGGACGGGCTGGGTGCCAAGGCCGCCTCGATGATCGTTGCGGAGGAAAGCTACGAGACCACCGAGCCGACCATCGACAGCCACATCGTCAAGCTGAAGTCGAGCGGTGCCGATGTGTTCATGAACATCACGACACCGAAATTCGCGGCGCAAGCGATCAAGAAAGTCGCCGAGATCGGCTGGAAGCCGCTGCACTTCCTCAACAACGTCTCGGCGTCCGTCGGTAGCGTGATGAAGCCTGCCGGCTTCGAGAACGGCCAGGACATCATCTCCGCGGACTATCTCAAGGACGTGTCAGATCCGGAATGGAAGAACGACGCCGGCATGAAGGAATTCCTGGCCTTCATGGACAAGTCGTTCCCCGAAGGCGACAAGCTCGACAAGGGCACCATTGTCGGCTTCGCCGTGGCGCAGACGCTGGTCAAGGTGCTGAAGCAGTGCGGCGATGATCTCACGCGCGAGAACATCATGAAGCAGGCGGCAAGCCTCAAGGACTTCCGCACCGAGGCGCTGCTACCGGGCATCAAGATCAACACCGGCCCGAACGACTTTGCACCGATCAGCCAGCTCCAGCTCGAGAGATTCAAGGGCGAGCGCTGGGAACTGTTCGGCGACGTGATCAGCGCCGACGCCGGCGGCTAGTCCCTGTCAGCGTGTGACAATATCAAGCCCCCTGCGAGATGATCGCAGGGGGTTTTTGCTGCGCGGCGATTATGATCACGCGATTGCACAATCGAATGATGGTAAAGGCTGCTTACCCTTTTGCGTCCGATGCGCTAGGCAGGGGCATGGCGACATGCTCGCCACAGCTTTAGTCTGCCCGATCTAGTCCGCCCAAGAGTCTGCTGAAGGCCATCGTCATGACCGACCGACGCCCCCTGCTGCGCGCGCTCTACGACGCCGCCGTTGCCGCGGCCCATCCCAACACGATCCTGGCGCCGCATCTGCGCCCCACGCCGAAGGGCCGCGTGATCTGTCTCGCCGCCGGCAAGGGCGCCGCCGCGATGGCTGCGGCTGCGGAGCGGCACTATCTCGATACGCTTAAGCTCGCGCCGGAACGGCTCGTCGGCATCGCCACCACGCGCCACGGTTACGGCGTGCCGACACGGCGTATCCGAATCGTCGAAGCCGGCCATCCCGTGCCTGATGAAGCCGGCCTGAAGGGCGCTGCCGATACACTCGCGCTAGCAGGTGAAGCCGGCCCCGACGATCTGCTGCTGGTGCTACTCACCGGCGGCGGCTCGGCGAACTGGATCGCGCCGGTGGATGGCATCAGCTTTGCTCAGAAGCAGGCGGTCAACAAGGCACTGTTGCGCTCGGGCGCGCCGATCGGCGAGATGAACATCGTGCGCAAGCACCTCTCGCGCATCAAGGGCGGCCGTCTCGCGCGCGCGGGCCGAAACGCCGCTGAGATCGTCACGCTCGCGATCTCCGACGTGCCGCATGATGATCCCTCCGCGATTGCGTCGGGTCCGACCGTGCCCGATCCGACGACGCTCGCCGATGCGCGCGCGATCGTCGCAAAGTACAAGCTCGCCATCGACGATGCCGTGCGCCGCGCGCTCGACGATCCCGCCAACGAAAGCTGCAAGCCGGGCGACGCCGCCTTTGCCCGCGCCCATTTCGAACTGATCGCGCGGCCCAAGCAATCGCTCGACGCTGCGGTGAAGCTTGCCAAGGAGGCCGGCTACGAGACCATCGATCTCGGCGCCGACCTCGAAGGCGAGGCCCGCGAGGTCGCCGCCGATCACGCAAAACTCGCGCTTGCCGCCCGCGCGCAAGGCAAGCGCGTCGCGATCCTCTCCGGCGGCGAGCTCACGGTGACCGTGCGCGGCAATGGCCGCGGCGGCCCCAACCAGGAATACGCGCTGGCGCTGGCCTCGCTATTGAAGGACACGCCAGGCATTTCGGCGCTCGCCGGCGACACCGACGGTGCCGACGGCGGTGCCGGCCACCCCACCGATCCCGCCGGCGCGCTGATCGACGCGGCGACATTTGCGAAGATGAAGGCGCTCGCGCTTCAGCCGCAGGCCTATCTCGACAACAACGACGCGACCACGTTCTTCGAGGCGACGGGGGATCTGTTGCAGCCCGGCCCGACGCTGACGAATGTGAACGACATCAGGGTGATTTTGGTGGATTGAGGCGGCTGCCCTTTCTCCACCGTCATTGCGAGCGTAGCGAAGCAATCCAGGATCCCTCCGCGGAGACACTCTGGATTGCTTCGTCGCAAGGGCTCCTCGCAATGACGGGCGGCGGTTGCCTGGCCTCAAAACTCGTTGGCGATCTTTGACAACATCTCCAGCAAGGCCTCGCGGTTAGCCTGCCCCAGCAGTTCATTCAGCCGGGACTCGTGCTTCGTCGCGACGAGCTTCTTGGCGCGGGTCAGCACGGCCTTGCCCTTGTCGGTCAGCACCAGGATGTGCGAGCGGCGGTCGTTGGTGGAACGGATCCGGGCGCAGAGGTCGCGGCTCTCGAGATTGTCGAGCATGGCGACGAAGTTCGGCCGGAGGATGCCGAGCGTGGAGGCGATCTCGGTCTGGTTACGGCCCGGGTTCTTCTCGACCAGCAGCAGCACCGAGAATTGCGCCGGCGTGAGCTGGAGCGAGGCCATGCAGCGCAGGAAGTTCTCGAACACCTTGAGCTGCGCCCGCTTCAGCACATAGCCGAGCTGTTCGGAGAGCTCGCCGAGCTGGAGGGCTTCAGGCAGGCCCTCAGGGGCATCCTTGCGGCCCTTGGTCGCGTCGCCGGACTTTTCAGAGGACTTTTCGGCAGTTTTGGAAACGGTCATCGCCTCATGCTCGCAATCCCGCTAAATTCGGGACGGGTCGTTCGCCCACCCTTGAAGTTATATTTGATAATTGTTATGGACCATATCAAATATCGCCAGCGGATTTCAATGGCTGTGAGGGGACCATCCACCGCAACTGCGGAGACCGGTCCCTAATCTTTGAGGGGGAGCGTCCGGTCTTGAACACCACCATCATGCTGTTCCTGCTGCAGGACGGCATCACCAATGGCGCGATCTATGCGCTGCTCGGCCTGGCGCTGGTGCTGGTGTTCGCCGTCACCCGCGTCATCCTCATTCCCCAGGGCGAATTCGTCACCTACGGCGCGCTGACCTATGCCTCGCTGGCCTCGGGCCAGATGCCGGGCACGGCCAAGCTGGCGCTGGCCATGGGCATCGCGGCCTGCGCCTTCGACCTGTTCGTTGCCCGCAAGGCGCTGCATAGCCGGCTGATCCTGCGCAGCGTCCTCGCCAATATCGTGCTGCCAGCCATCGTGCTGGCGCTGACGATTTACTTCGCCGCCCAAAAGCCGCCGGTCGCAATCTGCATCGCGCTGTCGCTGGTGATCGTGGCGATGATCGGCCTCTATCTCTACCGCATCGCGTTCCAGCCGCTGGCCCACACGTCGGTGCTGGTGCTGCTGATCGCCTCGGTCGGCACCCATCTGGCGCTGCAGGGGCTGGGCTTGCTGTTCTTCGGCGCCGAAGGCCAGCGCGGACCGGCCGTGCTGGCGGGCTCCTTCACCGCAGGCTCGCTGCGGTTCACCGGCCAGAGCCTCACGGTCTACGGCATCACCATCGCTTTCATCGTCGGTCTCTGGCTGTTCTTCGGCCTGACGCTTTACGGCAAGGCGCTGCGCGCCACTGCCGTCAACCGGCTCGGCGCACGGCTCGCCGGCATCCGCACCACGCTGTCGGGACAGATCGCCTTCCTGCTGGCCTCCGTCATCGGCGCGCTGTCGGGCATCATGATCGTCCCGATCACGACGCTCTATTATGACTCAGGCTTCCTGATTGGCCTGAAGGGCTTTGTCGCCGCGATCATCGGCGGCCTCGTCAGTTATCCCCTCACCGCGGTTGCGGCCCTCTTCGTCGGCATCGTCGAGGCGTTCTCGTCCTTCTACGCCTCCAACTTCAAGGAGGTGATCGTGTTCATGCTCCTGATCCCCGTGCTGCTGTTGCGCTCGCTGGCCGCGCCCGCGGTCGAAGAAGAGAAGGACTGAGCGCGATGCAGAGCCGGCTTCCCATTCTCGTCTTCGCACTTGTCATGGCGGCGATCCCCTTCGTCCCGGGCATGCCCCCGTTCTGGATCGTGCTGCTCGACAATATCGGCCTCGCCGCGCTGGTCGCGATGGGCCTCGTGCTGCTCACCGGCGTTGGTGGTCTCACCTCGTTCGGCCAAGCGGCCTTCGTCGGCTTCGGCGCCTATACGACGGCGCTGCTGACGACGGCCTATGGACTGTCGCCCTGGCTGACCCTGCCGCTGTCGCTGCTGGTGAGTGGCCTGCTCGCGGTGCTGCTCGGCCTGGTCACGGTTCGCCTCTCCGGCCATTATCTGCCGCTCGGCACGCTCGCCTGGGGGCTCGGCCTGTTCTACCTCTTCAGCAAGCTGGAGTTCCTCGGACGTAACGACGGGATCTCGGCGATCCCGCCGCTGTCGATCGGCTCGTTCAGGATGCTCGATCCGGGCTCGATCTATTTTGCGATCTGGGTCGCGGTGATCCTCTCGGCGGTCGTCACGATGAACCTGCTGGATTCCCGCACCGGCCGCGCCATCCGCGCTCTGCGGCGCGGCCATGTCGCAGCCGAAGCCTTCGGCGTGCACACGCCGCAGGCGAAGCTTCTGGTGTTCATCCACGCTGCCGTGCTCGCCGGTCTCTCCGGCTGGCTCTATGCTCATCTCCAGCGCGCGGTGAACCCGACGCCGTTCGGCGCGCAGGCCGGCATCGAATATCTCTTCATCGCGGTCGTCGGCGGCGCCGGCTATGTCTGGGGCGGCGTGCTGGGTGCTGCGATCGTCGTGATCCTGAAAGAGGTGCTGCAGAGCTATCTGCCGCTGATCCTGCCCGGCTCCGGCCAGGTCGAAACCATCGTGTTCGGCATCATGCTGGTGGCTCTGCTCCAGCTTGCGCCCGGCGGCGTCTGGCCCTGGCTGATGTCGTTCCTGCCCGAGCGCACCGGCGGCAGGAAGCCGGACACCTCGCTGAAACTCGAACAGCGCTCGCGTTCGCCCGGCCAGTCCAACATTCTTCTTCAGGTCGAGAAGGCGCGAAAGCAATTCGGCGGCGTGGTCGCGGTGAACAATGTCTCCTTCGACGTCCAGGCGCGCGAGATCGTCGCGCTGATCGGACCGAACGGCGCCGGCAAGAGCACCACCTTCAACCTGATCACCGGCGTGCTCTCGGCGACGTCAGGCTCGATCTCGGTGCTCGGCAAGAAGGTCGATCGCGCGCCGCCGCAGGAGATCGTCAAGCTCGGCATTTCCCGCACGTTCCAGCACGTCAAGCTCGTGCCTGATATGACCGTGCTGGAGAATGTCGCGATCGGCGCGCATCTGCGCGGCCAGTCCGGCCCGCTCGCATCGATGCTGCGGCTGGACCGCGCCGACGAGGCGAAGCTGCTGGCCGAAGCGGCGCGCCAGATCGAGCGTGTCGGCCTTGCCGACCAGATGCATCAGCTCGCAGGCTCGCTCTCGCTCGGCCAGCAGCGCATCGTCGAGATTGCGCGGGCGCTCTGCGTCGATCCGATGCTGCTGCTGCTCGACGAGCCGGCCGCAGGCCTTCGCCACATGGAGAAGCAACAGCTCGCAAAACTGCTGCGCGATCTGCGCGACGGCGGCATGAGCGTACTCCTGGTCGAACACGATATGGGCTTCGTGATGAATCTCGCCGACCGCATCGTGGTGCTCGATTTCGGCACCAAGATCGCGGAGGGCACGCCCGCCACGATCAAGACCAATCCCGAAGTCATCAAGGCCTATCTCGGAGTGGCGGCATGAGCGCGCTGTTGTCCGTCACCGACGCGCATGTCGCCTATGGCAAGGTCGAGGCTGTGCGCTCGGTCGCGCTCGAAGTCGGCGAGAACGAGATCGTCACCATCGTGGGCGCCAACGGCGCCGGCAAGACCACGCTGCTATCGGCGATCATGGGAATCCTGCCGCTGAAGGGCCGCGTCGCCTTTGCAGGGCAAGACCTCGCCCGGCTCGACATCGAGGATCGCGTCGCGATGGGGCTCGGCCTCGTGCCGGAGCACCGCGAATTGTTCGTGACCATGAATGTCGAGGACAATCTTGAGCTGGGGGCTTTCCGCATCGAGCGAAGCAAGGCGAAGGCCTCGATCGAGCGGATTTACACGCTGTTTCCGCGCCTGAAGGAGCGTCGCAAGCAGCTTGCCGGCACCCTGTCCGGCGGCGAGCAGCAGATGCTGGCGATGGGGCGCGCGCTGATGGGCGAGCCGAAACTGCTGATGCTGGACGAGCCGAGCCTCGGCCTGGCGCCGATCGTCGTCGCCGACATCTTCCGCATCGTCACCGAGCTGAAGGCCAGCGGCGTCTCGGTGCTGCTGGTCGAGCAGAACGCGCAGGCCGCGCTGAAGATCGCCGACCAGGCCTATGTGATGGAGCTCGGCGAGTTCGTGCTCAGCGGCAAGGCCAGCGACATCGCGGCGAATGAGCGGGTGGCGGCGAGCTATCTCGGCTTCCAGCACGAAGGCGAGAGCGCGATTTAGCGGCTCGCCGTTCGCACGAAGCCCCAGGCGGCGATCGCGGCCATCAGCAGCGAGATCAGGACGTTGTAGCCGGCAAGCGAGAGGCCGAGGAAGCGCCACTGCACCTCGTCGCAACGCACGACCTTGACGGTGTCGAGCCGCGACAACAGATCGCCGGCGCTGCCGAGATTGACGACCGGACCTGAGCAATCGGTCGGTCCCTTCCAGAACCCCCATTCGACGCCCGAATGATAGGTGCCGAGGCCGGCATTGGCGAGCGTCGCCAGCGCCAGAATGGCAAGCCCGGCCAGCAGCAGCGGGCGCGGCGCGCCGCCTCTCGCGGCAAGCACCATGAGCACACCGAGCGGGATCGCGAGATAATAGGCATAGCGCTGCTCGAGGCAGAGCGGACAGGGCACGATCCCCAGGACGAGCTGGAAGAACCAGGCGCCCGCGATCGTCGCCGCCGCGATCAGGGTCACGGCCAGCGAAGCGGTCAGGGCGGGGTTGCCGGCAGCAGGGCGAAACGCGGGTATTGCGGCACTCTGGGTCGTCACGGCGGCCTCTTCGGATGGGGCTTCGATTTAACGCTCTAACCCTGGCCCAGCCCCCTGTCGAGAACGCCCGGGATCACTTTGGCGCGGGTTGACCCGGCCTTTCCCATGGCTATAGTCCGCCGGCTTCGCGACGCCCTCAATTGGGGCCGACCGAGGGCCCCTGTGGCGGAACTGGTAGACGCGCTCGACTCAAAATCGAGTTCCGCAAGGAGTGCTGGTTCGATTCCGGCCAGGGGCACCACGCTTCGCCCGTTGGGCTACGCGTGGCGCAGCCACGGGAAGGCCGAACGGGCGAAGCGTGTCCGGCGAAGCCTCTTGGCGAAGAAGGACTGCCTCAACGAGTCCAATCACAACATCCGCGTATAAATCGTGACCATCGTGTAGTCTTTGCGCGGGCCTGACACGACGTGACGAACGAGAAAGCTGCCATCAGGGCGGAACGTGTAGGTCGACTGATAAAGATCGAGATTGCAGAGATGGCTGGCGCTTCCGCTCAAGACGCCGCCGTCGTATGCGGCGAGCTCGATCGCGTGAAAGAGCCGCAGCGGCGTCTCCTTGAAGTAGACCTCGAAGCCCTGGTCGCCGTCGCGGAAGACGTACTTTCGCTCCGCCTCGAGCTCTGCGCCGCTCAGGAGCTTCAGGCATCCCTGCTCGCGATAGGCGAGGCCCTCCAAATTCAATGGCGTGAAGGTCGCAAAGCCCAGCATGCTCCCTTGACCTTCGATGACCCGGTTGAAAGACCAGGAGCCCGGCAGCCGCGGCATCACCTCTGAGGCATTGCCCCAACCTTCGACAATGGTTTCGTTCATATCCCTCGACCCAGTCGTGCCCGGCCGAAACTTCGACTTCTCCGATCCAATACCTATATCCTGGGGCGAACGCATGTCGATGCAGCGAGCAGGTGATGGCCAGGAGATCGACGACCGGACCCACGACCGAAACGGACGCCGACGACCTGCCCCGCTATTTCGTCTGGGTCCGCGGGCTCGAGGGGCCTGAGCCGCAGAAATGGGTCGAGATGGAGTTCGGCGTCGGTGACTGGAAGCGGCCGCTGGTGCTCGCCTGGCTGGAGCTGCCGGCGGACGAGCGGCGCCTGTCGCTGTCGATGCTGGTGCGGCGATATCCGCCGCCGCGGGTGGAGACGCTCTAGGCGCGATCGCTCACTTCCCCCGTGCCGCCGTCGGCGTCAGGCCGAACCGGCGCCGGAAGCAGCGGTTGAAGTAGGAGAGATCATTGAAGCCGCAGGCAAAGGCGATGTCGCTGATGCGACCTGCGCGACGGACGAGCAGATCGGCTGCCTTGCGCAGGCGCAGCTCGGTCAGGCGGGTGGTGAAGCTGGCACCGGCCTCGAAGAGGAGCTCGTTGACATAGCGCTCGGAGAGGCCGGCGGCGGACGCGAGCTTCTGCGCGGAAAAATCCGGCTCGTGGAAGCGCACATCGAGGATCGCTAGCACGGCCTTCAGCCGCACCGCGCGCAAGCCCCGGCGCCGTGCCGCAGTAGCGACGTCGCTGCGCGCGCCGAGGCCGATCGCGGCGAGATCGATCAAATGAGATGCGATCGCCATGCCGGCCTCGTCGGCGGCAGTGGGATGACGCAGCAGCAGGTCGCTGTAGTCCATCGCCAGCGACAACGCGCCACCGGGCTCGAGCTCGCAGCCGACGAGATCGTCTACGTCACTCACCATCGCGCGCAGCGCCTCGACCGGCAGATGCACGTTGGTGAAGCGTTTCTGGCTGGCGCCGTCAGCGGCGAAGAACGGCTCGTCGAGCTTGAGCAGCACCATCGATCCCGGCCGCATGGTGAATTCGCGACCGCGATGGACCACCTGCGACGAACGATCGCCGGTATTGCGCGCGAGGCAAAACCGATCGTCGCCGGTCTCGACCACCTGGCGTTTTTCCCGCCGCACCGTGACGAAGCTGCCGTCGCAGCGGCCGAGCATGGTCGTGCCGATATGGATCGAGTTCATGGTGGCGCGAAACGGTACGTCGGAGGCCGGATCGAGCTCGCCGGTGTTGGAAAAATGCTCGAACAGCTCGGCGAAACGGATGAAGCGCTGCCGGTCGGACAGGTCCTGCGGCAGCATCTCGGTCGACAGCGACTTCCTGATGACGGACATCGAGAACGGGCTTTTCGAGAATGGCTTTTCTAAGTTTCTTCAAAAAAAGACGCAGGTTCGACCAAGCTTCACGGGGCTGGACGTGAACGCCCGCTGAAATCCGGCGCCGCAAGCTATCAGCACGCTGGCGTGAATCAAGGTGCGCCGGTCAGTCCAAGCCGCGAGGATCCCAGCGCTGGACAGTCCAAGACGACCCTGACGCCCCCATCCTATTCAATCAATGGATGCGACGGCCCGCCACACGCGAATCGCGTCCGGGCAAACGGGCGGCCCCAGCCTGACGCCCGCTGGAGGAGACAACGACATGCGAACCTCTCTACCCCGCAGCCTCATGC
>JAEWHT010000386.1 GCA_023387695.1 Pseudomonadota bacterium
TGCGACAGCCAATGGCAGCGAGACCGTGCTCGGCACCGCCATGCTGCTGATCGGCGAGAACAGCCGCACCGTGGCGCAGCGCGTCGCCGCGAGGCTCAACGACATCGCTAAGTCGCTGCCGGACGGCGTCATCGCGCGCGCAGTCTACGACCGCACGCATCTCGTGGAAGCCACCATCAAGACCGTCGAGAGAAACCTCGTCGAGGGCGCTGCGCTGGTGATCGCGGTGCTGTTCCTGATCCTCGGCAATATCAGGGCTGCCCTGATCACGGCCTGCGTCATTCCCCTTTCCATGCTGTTCACCATCACGGGCATGGTCGAGAGCAAGGTCAGCGCCAATCTGATGAGCCTCGGCGCCATCGACTTCGGCATCATCGTCGACGGTGCGGTCATCATCGTCGAGAACTGCCTGCGATTGCTGGCTGCCGAGCAACACCGGCGCGGCCGGCTGCTGACGCTGGACGAGCGGCTCCAGACCATCCGCGATGGCAGCAGCGACGTCATCAAGCCGAGCCTGTTCGGCACACTCATCATCGCTGTCGTCTATCTTCCGGTCCTGACGCTGACGGGAACCGAAGGCAAGATGTTCACCCCGATGGCGTTGACCGTGCTGATGGCGCTCGCGGGCGCGGCGCTGTTGTCGATTACTTTCGTTCCGGCTGCGATCGCGATCTTCGTCACCGGCAAGGTCTCGGAGACGGAGAACATTTTTATGCGGGCGGCGAAGCGGGTCTATGTGCCGCTGCTCGATCGCTCCATCCACTACCGCCGCAGCGTGGCGTTCGGCGCTGTCCTGATCGTTGCCGGCAGCCTGTTGGCCGCAACACGGATGGGTGGCGAGTTCATCCCGAGCCTCGACGAAGGCGACATCACCATCGAAACCATCCGGATTCCCGGCACCAGCCTGACCCAGAGCGTCGACATGCAGTTGCGGCTTGAGCAGGCGGTCAAGCAGGTCCCAGAAGTCGCCACCATCTTCTCAAAGATCGGCACGGCCGAGATCGCCAATGATCCGATGCCGCCGAACGTCGCCGACACCTATGTCACGCTCAAGCCGCGCGACGAATGGCCCGATCCCTCGAAGCCGAAGGACGAGGTCGTCGCAGCGCTCGAACGTGCCGCCAACACCCTGCCCGGCACCGCCTACGGCATGACGCAGCCGATCCAGATGCGCTTCAACGAGCTCATCGCCGGCATCCGCAGTGACGTCGGCGTCAAGATTTTCGGCGACGATCTCGACGTGCTTGCCAACGTGGCCCAGCAGGTCAACGGCGTCATGCGCGGCATCGACGGTGCTGCCGACGTCAAGACCGAGCAGGTCGCGGGCCTGCCGATCCTCACCATCAAGCTCGACCGCCAGGCGCTGTCGCGCTACGGCCTCAGCCTCAGCGAGGTACAGAACCTCGTCGAGATCGCGATCGGCGGCAAGCCGGCCGGAAAGCTGTTCGAGGGCGACCGCCGCTTCGATATCGTGGTGCGTTTGCCGGAGAGCCTCCGGGCCAACCCCGACGCGATCAAATCGCTGCCGATCCCGTTGCCACCTAGCGAGGATGCGGCACCCGTCACCAGGACCGCCTGGTCCGGCGCATCGGGCGCGGCGCTCCGCTATGTGCCCCTCTCCTCGGTGGCCGCGATCGAGATTGCGCCCGGCCCCAACCAGATCAGCCGCGAGAACGGCAAGCGTCGCGTGGTTGTCATGGCCAATGTCCGCGGCCGCGATCTGCGTTCCTTCGTGGCGGAGGCGCAAGCCGCCGTCGCCGAGAAGGTTAAGCTACCGCCGGGTTACTGGATCGGCTGGGGCGGCCAGTTCGAGCAGTTGGTCTCGGCCAGCAAGCGGCTGACGATCGTCGTGCCGGTCGCGCTCGCGCTGGTGTTCCTGCTGCTTTTCATGAGCATGGGATCGGTCGCAGACGCGGCGCTGGTGTTCTCCGGTGTGCCGCTGGCCCTGACCGGCGGCGTCGCGGCGCTCTTGCTGCGCGGCATTCCGTTATCGATCAGCGCCGGCGTCGGCTTCATCGCGCTGTCGGGCGTGGCCGTGCTCAACGGGCTCGTCATCATCGCCTTCATCAAGCGGCTGCGCAGCGAAGGACGCCCCATCGCGGAGGCCGTGCGCGAGGGCGCGCTGACGCGGCTGCGACCGGTGCTGATGACGGCGCTGGTCGCCTCCCTCGGCTTCGTGCCGATGGCGCTCGCGACCGGCGCAGGAGCCGAGGTGCAGCGGCCGCTCGCGACCGTCGTGATCGGCGGCATCATCTCCTCGACTGTGCTGACATTGCTGGTGCTGCCTGCGCTCTACGTGCTGTTCCGGCGTGACGGCGCAAGCGAAACGCTTAAGATGGCACCTGATTTGGTTGAAGCCGGGGAGCGCTAGGTTTGGGCAACCACGACCATCATGGCCATCACCACCATGACCACGGCCACGCGCATGATCATGGACACGACCACGATCATTCCCATGGCCACGGTCACGCGCATGTCCACGCGCCAGCCAGTTTCGGCAAAGCATTCGCGATCGGTATCACGCTCAACACCGCGCTGGTCGTGGCCGAGGCGGTCTACGGCTATCTCGGCAACTCCACCGCGCTGCTCGCCGATGCCGGTCATAATCTGTCCGACGTGCTCGGGCTGGTCGTGGCCTGGGGCGCCTCGATCGCAGCGAAGCGCGCGCCGAGCGGCCGCTTCACTTACGGTTTTCGCGCCTCCACCATTCTCGCGGCACTCGCAAACGCCGTGTTCCTGCTGGTCGCAACAGGGGCGATCGGCTGGGAGGCGATCCTGCGGCTACGCGAGCCCGAGCCTGTCGCAGGCATGACCGTGATGGTGGTCGCCGGCATCGGCATCCTCATCAACGGCTTTACCGCCATGCTGTTCGCAAGCGGCCGCAAGGACGACATCAATATCGAAGGCGCTTACCTGCACATGGCCGCCGACGCCGCAGTCTCGCTCGGCGTCGTGATCTCGGCCGCGCTAATCATCTGGACCGGTTGGCTCTGGCTCGATCCCCTCACCAGCCTCGTCATCTGCGTCAGCATTCTCTGGGGCACGACCAGCCTGCTCCGCGGCTCCATCGACATGTCGATGGCGGCGGCACCGAAAGGCACCGACCTCGTCGCGATCAGGGCATTCCTGCTGGCGCGGCCCGGTGTGTCGGCGATCCATGATCTGCACGTCTGGCCGATCTCAACAACCGAGACCGCGCTGACCTGTCATCTCGTGATGCCATCAGGCACGGTTGATGCGTTCCTGATGGAGACGGCGCAGCTGCTGAAGACGACGTTCCGGATCGGTCATACGACGCTTCAGGTCGAGACGCATCCCGACAATGGCTGCGCGCTGGCTCCGGACGATGTGGTGTGAGGGCGTCGCCCGCGCCAATACAGGTTGCACTCGCGAGGCTCAAAATGTGAGACTGACCATGAGCCCGCAACCAGTCGTCGCAACGATCAATGCCGCCGCAATATCACGTCTATACAACAAAATTTGACAGGGAAATTCGCGCGGACGACATTGATTCTGTCCTCGGGCCGCTTTCGCGTGGCAATCGCAAGGCGATCGATGAGGCCAGGCAGATCCTTCAGATGCGCCTGTTGCCCTGGAAAACGAACCTTGAGATCACGGCGTCGGAAGCCGCAGCGCGGATTAGATCGGCTCTCGGAAACGCTGGACGGGAGGATGCCGTCGTCTCCATCCTCATCGACCATTCCGGGTCCATGCGCGGGCAGAACATATTGTACACGGCCGCCACGATGGAGGTGGTCGAGGCGTTTCTGCGATCGCTCGGAATAGCCCACGAGATTCTGGGCTTCACGACCACACAATGGCGAGGCGGTCGCTCACGGAAACGCTGGAAATGGCGTTTTCGGCCGAAAAATCCTGGCCGGTTGAACGATATCCTCCATATCGTCTACCGAAGCCCGAACGGCAGGGACATCAGCAGGGGGCATATCGGCACCATGCTCCGTCCTGACCTGCTCAAGGAGAATATCGACGGCGAAGCCATCTTGTGGGCGGAGCGCCGCTTGCGGGCGTTGCCGCAACGACGCAAGCATCTGATCGTCTTGTCTGACGGTGCGCCGGTCGATGACTCCACGCTTCTTGCAAATGGCAAAGACTATCTCTGGGACCATCTCCGCGACGTCATCAAACGGATCCAAGACGCCGCCGAGATCCAGCTCGCAGCCGTCTTGATTGGCCATGAAGCGCGTCCGCGTTATCCTGTTTTCGATCAGATCGACGCCGCCAGCGATCTCGGCCCGGCTCTATTGTCGCTCATCGAGCGCGTCCTGACGGCGAAGGCGGCCTAATCGCTGCAACCTCGCCGTCATTGCGAGGAGTGCTTGCGACGAAGCAATCCAGACCATCTCCGTGGAGGCAGTCTGGATTGCTTCGCTACGCTCGCAATGACGGCGGATGGAACGGCGAGCGCCCTACCCCACCTTCGCCGTCACGATCCAGATCGCACCCTGCAGCGCCACGCTCTGCCCTTTCACGAACGGCGCGAGCGTCTCGCGGATCGAGGCCTTCGCGGCCGCAACCGTCTCCGGCGGGTGGCCCTGCAGCGCGCGGCTGGCGGGGCCGATCTGAAGCGAGCCGTCGACGGCGGCGTCGAGGCCACCACCGATGGCGATGTCCATGGGTAGATTAACCGGCTCCATCGCCATGTCGACGAAGCCGGCACCTTTCAGGATACGCGTCACGCGCTCTTCCGAGGCAAAAGCAAACGGGCCCGGCTCCTCCGGCCCGACCGGCGGCATTTTTGGCACGTGTTTGTAGACCGCCATCAGCGGCGCCATCATCCACGGATTCTCTTTCGGCTCGCGCCAGCAGGCGAAAGCGAGACGTCCCGCAGGCTTCAGCGCGCGGCGGAGATTGGTGAAGGACGCAATCGGATCGGCAAAGAACATTACGCCGAAACGTGAAGCGAGCAGATCGAAACTCGCCGGCTCGAACGGGTGCACCGTCGCATCCGCCAGCACGAAATCGAGCGGCAGTCCCTTGGGTGCAAACGCGCGCGCCTGCGACAGCATCGGATCAGAGACATCGAGGCCGAGCGCAAATCCGTTCGGCGCCACAGCTTTCGCAAATGCAAAGGTCGTCGCCCCCGAGCCGCAGCCGACATCGAGAACGCGCTCGCCCGGCCTGGGCTTGGCACGGTCGATCAGGATAGCCGCGATCGGCCCGAGGAGATTCTCCTGCGCCGCATGACGATCAGCCCAGCGCTGTCCGCTCGGACCGTTCCAGTAGGCGATCTGGTCGGCGTTTTGCTCGTGTCCGCTAGGCTGTTGCATGGAGGCCTCTGTCATTTTTGCTGGCGCGTCATACCACGCCGGACGTCCATCAAGAGGTCAAATGAGCGCGGTTTGTGGCGAGGCCGCCTCTTGCTCCTCCCCCCGCGGTGGCGCTAAAGAGGCGCCGTGGGGCGGTTAGCTCAGCTGGTTAGAGCATCTCGTTTACACCGAGAGGGTCCGCGGTTCGAATCCGTGACCGCCCACCAGCCTTCGCTCGCTTCGCGAGCTTCGGCTCGGCAAGCAAGCCACTAATCCCCCGGTCTCCCCGGAAGCAGCGGCACGGCGTCGATCCAGACCGCAGCCGACTGGCACCAGATCTGCCTGACCGGGCGCAATTTGTCGCGCTGGCGGATAGAGCCCCAGCGGATGCCCCAATCGTCGGCCTGGTCGCCCTCGCCACTGGTGAACAACGGGGAACCGCATTCGCCGCAGAAGTGCTGGAGGCGCATCCGGCCGTTGTCGCCGCGCTTGCTGTAGACCTTGGGCGTGCCGCCGGTGAGCTTGACGTCGGCTGCGGTGCAGATCGCGGTCACCCGGAACGGCGAGCCGGTCAGGGTTTGGCAGTCGCGGCAGTGGCAGACCGACACAGTCTCAGGATCAATCTCGGCCTCGAAGGTGATCTGCCCGCAATGGCATTGCCCATCGACCCGCATGGCGTGATCCCTTCCCCCAAAAACAAAAACGGCGCCCGAAGACGCCGTTTTATCATGTTTTCGAAGTGCGATCTCAGTGGGCGGTCAGGCCGCCGGCGGCTTCGTCGCCGTCCGGCTTCACCGTCACTTTGGTGTCCTCTTCCCAGACGATCGGCACGGGCTTCTTCACCAGGGCCTTGGCAACGACGTCGTCGAGACGGGAGACCGGGATGATCTCCATGCCGCCCTTGATCGCATCAGAAATCTCCGTGAGATCCTTGGCGTTGTCCTCGGGGATCAGCACCGTCTTGATGCCGCCGCGGGCTGCAGCGAGCAGCTTCTCCTTCAGACCGCCGATCGGCAGCACGCGGCCGCGCAGCGTGATCTCGCCGGTCATCGCGACATCGTGGCGAACCGGGATGCCGGTCATGACCGAGATGATCGCGGTGGCCATTGCCACACCCGCAGACGGACCGTCCTTCGGCGTCGCGCCTTCCGGCACGTGCACGTGGATGTCGCGCCGGTCGAACAGCGGCGGCTCGATGCCGTAGGTGATCGCGCGCGAGCGGACGTAGGACGCGGCCGCCGAGATCGATTCCTTCATGACGTCGCGCAAATTGCCCGTGACCGTCATCTTGCCCTTGCCGGGCATCATGACGCCTTCGATGGTCAGCAGCTCGCCGCCGACATCGGTCCAGGCAAGGCCGGTGACGATGCCGACCTGCGGCTCGCTCTCGATCTCG
>JAEWHT010000389.1 GCA_023387695.1 Pseudomonadota bacterium
AGATGGACTACAAGGCCGACAAGATGCAGGCCCAGTTCGTCTTCAACAACCCCAACCAGATCTCTGCCTGCGGTTGCGGCGAGTCGGTGGAGTTGCGCCCGGCCAAGATCGACGGGTAGTTTTCGCTTCAACACGCACTCTCGTGTCCCGGACGCGCTGCGGCGCGTTTGAGCTGCTGCGCAGAGCCGGGACCCACGCTATAGTTTCTCTCACAGAGTGACTGGGCCCCGGCTCAGCAGCGCCATAGCGGGTCGAAGACGCGCGTAAACGCGCTTATGACACGCTGCGCTGCGTCCGGGGCACGAGAGAGCGCCCATGGACCGCGAATTTCTGATCGACCTGTTTTCCGATTTCGGCCCCGTCACTATCCGAAAGATGTTCTCCGGCCACGGCATCTCGGCTGACGGCATCAATTTCGCACTGTCCCTGCGTGCCGGCCTGTTCTTCCGCGCCGACGAAGTGACGATCCCGGATTTCGAGGCGGAAGGCTCAAAGCCATTCCAATACTCGACCCGTGCCAAGACCGTGCTGGTGAACTCCTACTGGGAGCTGCCGGCACGCCTGTTCGACGATTCCGAGGAATTTGCGCAATGGGCGAGGGCAGCACTCGCCGCCGCCCAGCGTGCCAAGGTGAAGAAGCGGCCTAAGAAGGCTGTGGCGAAGAAATCTGCTGCGAAGAAGGTTGCGCGTAAAGCCAACAAGCCTGCGAGAACGCCGAAGAAGACGGCCAAGAAGCGCCCGTCACAAAAGCGCGCGAAGCGAAAGGCTTGAGGCTCAATCCACCGCCTTGGTCAGGCCAACCCTCATGTCCTTCGCCATGAAGACGCTGACGCCGTCCGCAACCACACGACCATCGGCAATTCCGAGCACCAGCTTGCCGCGGCGGACCATGCGCATGGTGACCTCGTAACGCACAGATCGCGTCTCCGGCGTGATAGTGCCGGTGACCTCGACCTCGCCGACGCCGATGGCGCGGCCCTTGCCGGGTGAGCCCGACCAGCCGAGCCAGTAACCGACCATCTGCCACATCGCATCCAGGCCGAGACTTCCCGGCATCATCGCGTCACCGCGATAGTGGCAGCCGAAGAACCAGTGGTCCGGCGCAATGTCGAGTTCGCCCACAATATGGCCCTTGCCGTGTTCGCCGCCATCCAGGCTGATCTCGGTGATGCGGTCCATCATCAGCATCGGCGGCGCCGGCAATTGCGCGTTGCCCGGGCCGAAATAGCCGCCTTCGCTCGATCTCAGCAGCTCGTCCTTGGTGTAGGACGGCTGTGGCGTGTGAAAATCATGGGGATTGGGCACAGCAACAAATCCTCGATGCGAAGGCAGCAAGGAAGATGTCGGTCGTCAGGACTGAAAGTCAAGCGCAGCCGGCTTTCCCGGCTCGCACCATTCGTGTCACGCCACGCGGTTGTGCGTCTCGACCGCAAATTCCGGATCGATTTCACAGATCACGCGATTGCGGCCGTTGCGCTTGGCCGCATAAAGGCAGGCATCCGCACGCTCGATCAGAGCGTCGGTGTCGTCGCCCTGCTTGAGCATGGAGACGCCGACGGAAATGGTCACGCGTCCGAGGATCTCGCCGGTCGACTTCTTCTTCAATTCCTTCGCCATCACCGCGCGGCGGATGTGGTCGGCGACCGTGAGGGCCTGGCGCAGCGCGGTATTGGGCAGCACGACTGCGAACTCTTCGCCGCCATAGCGCGCGGTGATGTCCTGGCCCTTGATGGTCTGCTTCAGGGACAGGCCAACGAGCCGGAGCACCTGGTCGCCGGTGAGGTGGCCGTAGGAATCGTTGAACGACTTGAAGTGATCGATGTCGAACAGCAGCAGCGATAGCGGCTCGCCGCTCGCAAGCGCGCTCTGCACGGCCATGCCGATCATGCGATCGAAATATTTGCGGTTGCCGAGCCCCGTCAGCGGATCGGTCAGGCTCTCGGCGCGGATCGCCTCCAGGCTCTGCTGGAGATTGCTGATCTCGCTCTTTGACAGCGTCAGCCGGTCTTCCAGCGCCTTGTTGGTGTCGCGCATCTCGCTGGTCGAACGCAGCAGCGTCTCGACGATGGTCTTGATCTGCTCGCGGCTCTTGGCCGAGGACAATTGTTCGGTGGCGCCGGACAGGCTCGCATCGTAGGCGCCGGTCATGCCGAGGGCGTCGCTCAACACCCTCATCACGTCGTCGATCTCGCCGATCACGCGAGAGCCGACCTTGTCGATGCGGTCAGTCGTTTTGATGTGGGAGAGGTAGGTGTCGTAGATTTGCTCGAGATCGGATTCGGACAGCTTGCCGTTGCGTGCCAGCGTCTCGTTGATGATCTTGTTGAGCGGAGCGTTGTAGCCGGTCGCGTAGACGTACCAGATCTCGTAATTGCGCGGAATCGCGGTCTGCTTCAGCGATCGGATCTGACCGAGCGCCACCTCGGCGAACGCCATCGTGCGCTCGTGTTCATCGAGAACCTTGACCACAGAACATACCCCACAGCGGACAGTGCGCCACCGTCCGCAGCAATACTTAAATTATGTTCGTAGGCTAACGGCCGATTGTGAACGGCCAGTAAATATACGGTCGTGAGTGTTTCAGAAAAAGTGTCGCGGTGAGCGTACTCAACCGCGACCTGGACTCGCCGCGCTTCAGGCGCCGGCGGGGGAGCGAACCGGCCGGAGCAAGAACGCCGGGAGATGCGAGTGATCGCCGGGCTCTGAGTCGGCCTCGCGCTGGCGGCGCGGTTCGGGACGGCCGATCGACGGCACGTGCGAATTATTGGCCGGCTGGCGCGAGCCATGACGGGGCTCGGACGACTGTTTGGCTTCGCGCGGAGGCCTTGCTTCGCGAGGCGGCCTGGCTTCACGCGGAGGCCTGGACTCGCGGGCCGGCCGGGCTTCACCGGCGGGTGTTGCTTCGGCCGAGTGCATGCCTTCGGCGCGCGGCTCACGCGGTTCGTGGCTGCGCTCACGGCCGCCACGCTCGCGCTGGGGTTTGCCACGTCCGCCACGCGAACGCTCACGGCCACGCTGCTCGCGCGGGCGATCGCTCTGCTCGCCGCTGTCAGCCTTGACCTCGTAATCGCCCTCGGCGCGGGGAATGCTCTGTCCGATCAGCTTTTCGATCGCAACCATCGACTTCTGGTCGAGCGGCGTGACGATCGAGATCGCGGTGCCGGTGCGGCCCGCGCGACCGGTACGGCCAACACGATGGACGTAGTCGTCGGGATGGTGAGGGACATCGAAATTGAAGACGTGGCTGACCTCGGGAATGTCGAGGCCGCGAGCGGCGACGTCGGAGGCGACCAGCAGCGGCAGCTCACCCTTGCGGAATTGCTCGAGCGCGGCCATGCGGGCCGGCTGGTCCATGTCGCCGTGCAGTGCGCCGACGCTGAAGCCATGCTTCTGAAGCGATTTATGAACGATCGCGACTTCGCGCTTGCGATTGCAGAAGATGATCGCGTTCTTGAGATCCTTGGCCTCGCGCAGCAGGCGGCGGAGCAGCTCGCGCTTCTCATGCGCCTCGCGACCCGCGGGGACCTGCGACTGCGTGACGGTGACGGCGGTCGTGGCGGGCTTGGAGACTTCGACCTTCTGCGGATTGTGCAGGAAGGCTTCGGTGATGCGCCGGATTTCCGGCGGCATGGTCGCGGTGAAGAACAGGGTCTGCCGCGTGAACGGGACAAGCTTGCAGATGCGCTCGATGTCGGGAATGAAGCCCATGTCCAGCATGCGGTCGGCTTCGTCGATGACGAGCAGCTCGACGCCGGTGAGCAGCAGACCGCCGCGCTCGGTATGGTCGAGCAGGCGGCCGGGGGTGGCGATCAGCACGTCGACACCGCGCGTCAGCTTGGCATCTTGGTCACCGAACGAGACGCCGCCGATCAGGAGCGCGACGTTGAGTTTCTGGCCGGCACCGTAGCGGTCGAAGTTTTCCTTCACCTGCGCTGCGAGCTCGCGGGTCGGCTCCAGGATCAGCGTGCGCGGCATTCGCGCGCGGGCGCGACCCTTTTCGAGGATGGTAAGCATCGGCAACACGAAGGCTGCGGTCTTGCCGGTGCCGGTCTGGGCGATGCCGAGCACGTCCTTGCGTGCGAGGACGTGGGGGATCGCCTGTTCCTGAATGGGAGTGGGGGTGGTGTAACCGGTGGCCGCGACTGCGGCGAGGACTTTTTCGGATAGTCCGAGATTGGTAAAGGACATTGAGCCTCTGGTCGAAACCGCCGTTCGGAATCGAGAGTAAAAAGGCTGTCGCGTTTCACCCCGAAACGGCGCGCTCTCAAAGAAGCTGGGGGTGCTGACTCACGCGAACAAAGCGCCAAGCTCAGGAATCGCTTTTCGATCTGAGCCGCGTCGCCCGGAACATAGGGCGGAATCGGCCAAAGTCAATGGAGCAGGCGCGGGAAGACCCTTAAAACCCTTGGGTTTTTGGGCAAATAGCGGGCACGGCTAGGCTTTTCGGCCCAGGGGTTAACGGACCCCTGCAGCCTGGGCCCGGAAATCGCCGGGCGCCATCCCATAGGCCGCGTTGAAGACCCGGTAGTAGGTCGCCAGGCTCTCGAAACCGCAGGCGCTGGCGATGTCGGCGATCAGCCGGTCCGGCGCTTCGCGCATCAGCTGGCGGCTCTGCTTCAGCCGCTCCTCCGTCACGGTCTGTGAGAAGCTGCGCTCGGCGACCTCAAACAGCATGTGCAGATGGCGCACGGAGACGCCGAGCAGATCGGCCACCCCTGAGGGCGCCAGATTGGGGTCTTGCAGATTGCGCGCAATCAGGCGCCGGGCCAGCGACAGGCGGGCGGTTCGGAGCGCGGCCTGTCCACGCCGGCTGCCGGGCCTGACGATACCCCGCTCGATGAGCGCCAGATGTCCGAGCGCCTGCACCAGCGGGGCAGCGTCGTGTGAGCCATCTTGCGAGGCCGTCTCGTCGAGCTCGGCAAAGCATGCGTCGAGCAAGGGAGCCAGGGTGGGATCGTTGAAGACCTTGGGTGCAAGCTCGCGCGTGCGCTTCTCCTGTGTTGACAGGCCACTGACAGGGATCTTCAGGATCCGCAGGTGAAAGCCGGCATCGCCCAGCGGTTTGGTACGGTAGGGCAGGTCGGTGTGGCTTGTGGCAAAAGCCCCATTGGCGATCGCGAAATCGCTGGTTCGCATGCCACCGAACCAGCCGCCGCCGCCGAGCTGCTGGTAAACGCAGATGCTGTCCCCTGGCGCGCGGCTGATGTCGGTCAGGCTCCGTTCGACGGCATAGGACGAGGCCTTCAGCTCGACCAGGCCGCCATTGCCGACCTGGCTCAGCGAGAATTCGCCGTAAAACCCGGCGCGGTGCTCGCGCTCGAGTTCCGCCGTGACCCCGAACAGCCCCTTGGCGCGCACCTCGCGCCAATAGTCGAAGCGATCGTTCGGTTCGACCTCGTTGGTGCACCAGCGATACACGGCACAGTCCCTCGTCGCAGACGGATATCGGCCTAAGAAAAAGCAGATTCCGACGCAATCTGCCATAGGCCAGTTGATCGAACCGGGGGCGATCGGTTGAACCGCCGCCTTGGCTGGACCGACTATCACAGCAATGGCGCATGGGTTCCGCGCGGTGCCCCGGGGAGCCGTTCTGCAACGGGAATGTTACGATGACGCGTCGGTTTTTCAGATTTCTGGCAGCGCTCGGCGTGGCAGCGAGCCTTAGCGGCTTCGCGAGTGCCGCCCATGCCGAGAAGCGTGTCGCGCTCGTGATCGGCAACAACGATTACAAGAACGTTCCAAAACTCCTGAAGGCCGTCAACGATGCCCGCACCATGGGCGACACGCTGAAGCAGCTGGGCTTCACGGTGATGGTCGCCGAAAACCAGAACCGTCAGCAATTCACCGAGACGCTGCTTGCCTTCGACCGGACCATCGAGCCCGGCGATACCGCGTTCTTCTTCTACGCCGGCCACGGTTTCGAGATCGCGGGCCAGAACTATCTGCTGCCGACCGATGTGCCAGCGGCGACCGAAGGCCAGGAAGAGCTGGTGCGCGACGCCTCCATTCTCGCCGATCGTGTCGTCGAGCGTCTCCAGAACAAGAAGGCGCGTACCGCGATCCTGGTGTTCGACGCTTGCCGCAACAATCCGTTCGAACGATCAGGCACGCGCGCGGTCGCCGGCGGCGGTGGTCTCGCGCCGATGACGCAGCTACCCGAAGGTGTGTTCTCGGTGTTCTCCGCAGGCCCGCGGCAGACAGCGCTCGATCGCCTCTCCAACGACGACGCCAATCCCAATTCGGTGTTCACGCGCACCTTCGCCAAGGAGCTGCTTCAGCCCGGCGAGAACCTCGTGCAGGTCGCTCAGCGCACGCGCCGCCTCGTCAGCGAAATGGCCGAAGGCGTCAAGCACAAGCAGGTCCCGGTCTATTTCGACCAGATGGTCGACGACGTCTTCCTCAGCGGTGCCGCGAAGGATGCAGCGGCGGCCGTGGCTCGGCCGGCCGATCCGCCGCCGCAGAAGGTCGCAGCGTTGCCGCCGGTGTCAGTGCCGCGCGTGCCGAAGGAGGAAACCACCAACGCGCCGATCGCGAGCTTCTCGCGCCACAATGGCGGCTGGAGCGTGACGTTCTCCTTTGCCGATCCCACAATCGGAATCTCCTGGCGCATGGCCGGCAGCGGCGATTTCCGCGAGACCGGCTTCATCGACACGCTGGATCCGCGCACGCGCAAGCGGCTGCCGAACCCGTCGATCGAGCTACCGCCGGATGCGCAGGCCGGCACGATCGAGATTCGCTATGTCGACGCCTCCGGCGACATGCAGGGCCCTTTCCCGATCAAGTTCGATCCCGAAGCGGCGCTGATCCGCGACCAGCGCAAGATCCTCGACATGACCGCGACGAGCTGGCTGTCGTTTCGCCAGTTCAACGGGCTTCTGGTGTATTATTCGCACCTGGTGTCGTACCGCTGCGCGATCCGCGAGGCGCGCATCGGCATCGACACGGCGGTGCCGGACAGGGTGCTGAAGCTGCCGCCCTGCGATCTCAGGGATCCCTCAGCCATCACGGCGGGCATGCTGCTCTATGAGAAGCTGCCGCCGGCGACGCAGTTCATGTCGGTCGAATTGACCTATCGCGATGGCAGCGTGTCTGAGGTCAAGAGCTTCCGCACGGCGAACCGCAGCAACAATTGAGCGGCTGCCTGGATTGACCATGATCCCGACGCTCGCGGGCGCTACACTGCGCCGCGAAATGCAGCAGCGAGAGCGGGATCATGGAAGCAGCTACGTCAGATCAGCCCACATCACGCGTCCGAAAGGTCCGCTGTTGTATCGTCGGCGGCGGGCCCGCGGGGATGATGCTCGGCTATCTCCTGGGACGCGCCGGCATCGATGTCGTGGTGCTGGAGAAGCACGCTGATTTCTTCCGCGACTTTCGCGGCGACACCGTGCATCCCTCGACGCTCCAGGTGATGGACGAACTTGGTCTCATCGACGGCTTCCTCAAGCTGCCGCATCAGCGTTTGCAGACGATGGATGGCTTGTTCGGCGGCACCAAGGTGCGGATCGCCGATCTGAGACGGCTCGATACCAAATACCCCTTCATCGCCTTCATGCCGCAATGGGATTTTCTCAATTTCCTGCGCGAGGTGGGCAAGCGCTTTCCCTCGCTCGAGGTGCTGATGAACACGGAGGCAGTCGACGTCATCCGTAACGGCGACACCATCGCAGGCGTGCGCGCGAGGACGCCCGATGGCATCGTCGACATCGAGGCCGATCTCACCATCGCCTGCGACGGCCGGCACTCGACGGTGCGCGAGCGCGCGGGCTTTGCCGTCGAAGAGATCGGCGCGCCGATGGATGTGCTGTGGTTCCGTGTCGGCCGCAGGCCCAACGAGACCGAGAACCTGTTTGCACGGATCGAGCCCGGCAAGATGATGGTGACCTTCGATCGCGGTGACTATTGGCAATGCGCCTTTGTCATCGCCAAGGGACAATATGATGCGGTGAAGGCGAGGGGACTGCCGGCGCTACTCGACGACGTCGTGCGCATGGCGCCGGTTCTGAAACACGGCATTGCCGATGTGAGAAGCTTCGACGACGTCAAGCTTCTCACGGTCGCCATCAACCGCTTGAGCCGTTGGACGCGGCCCGGTCTGCTCTGTATCGGCGACGCCGCGCATGCGATGTCGCCGGTCGGCGGCGTCGGCGTCAATCTTGCCGTGCAGGATGCGGTTGCGACCGCGAACCTGCTCGCCGATAGACTGACGCGCGGTTGTCCGTCCGAAGAGGAACTCGATGCTGTCAGGCGTCGCCGTGAGTTCCCGGTGAAGATGACGCAGGCGATGCAGGTGGTCGTGCAGAACCGCATCATCAGCACAGCGCTGACGGGCGGCGATCAGCCACTCAAGGTGCCGCTGCTCCTGCGCCTGGTCTCCGCATCGCCATGGCTCCAGGGCATTCCGGCGCGCCTTCTCGCGATCGGTGTACGGCCCGAGCATGTGCATTCGAAGGCGGCGCCGTCATCCTGATGCAGCAATTCAGTAGGGATAACGTCGCGTTAAATTGCGCAATTTGCGTTGCGCGCGTGCAACAGCGCGTGCGCATTCAAAGACCGCCATGGGCCAATCCGGCGTCTTAACTTTCTTGATTCAAATTTGAGTAAGAACTGCGTGTGAGCGTGCGCCCATCAAAGGACACGGGGTATACCATGCGTAACAAATTGATTGCCGCCTTCGCCTGCACGACCGCTCTGGTTTCGACTGGCGCAGCTTCCGCCGCGGATCTCGCCGCGCGTCCTTACACCAAGGCGCCTGCCTATATCGAGCCGCTGTTCAACTGGACCGGTCTCTATGTTGGCGGCCACATCGGTGGTGCCTGGACCAACGAGCAGTTCGTCAACAATGGCGTGGGCGCGGTGTTCGGCGATCTGACGCCGGGCCAGGGCTATCGTCAGCGCAACTCCGGTGTGATGGGCGGCGCCCAGATCGGTTACAACTGGCAGGCCAACAACTACGTGTTCGGCATGGAAGGCACGCTCTCGGGCCTCGACAACAAGGGCTCGTTCCGGAACACCGCTTTCGGCGCAGCGAACGACGTGTTCTCCTGGCGCGCCAACGTTCTCGCGACCGTCGTCGGTCGCGCAGGCTTCGCGGTGCAGAACAACTTGTTCTACGTCAAGGGCGGCTACGCGGGCGTCAACAATCGGCTCTCGGTCACTGACCCAGTCGTGGCGGGCACCGGTGGTCAGACCCACTGGGCCAACGGCTGGACCGTCGGCGCGGGCTGGGAATACGGCATCACCCGCAACTGGATCGTCGGCCTCGAATACAATTACGCGGCCTTCGGCAGCCAGACCTATCAGCTTGGCGGCACGGCCGGTAACTACACCTTCGATGCCAAGCCGCGCGACATCCAGTGGGCTGTCGTCCGCGCTAGTTACAAGTTCGACGCGCCTGTGATCGCGCGCTACTGAGGTTCGACGCAACGAACAACGACCAATCAGAAAAGATCACGACCAAACTAAAGCCCCGGCTTCAACCGGGGCTTTTTTTTGCGTGCGCGACCGTGACGGCGTCTCAGGCCATTACCGAGAATCCGCCGTCGACCGGGATCGCGGTGCCCGTGACGAAGTTCGACGCGGACGAGGCGAGAAACACGGCGATGCCGGCGAAGTCGTCGATGTCGCCCCAGCGCCCCGCAGGCGTACGCGCGAGCACACGCTCATGCAGACCCGACACCTGCTTCCGCGCGCCGCGGGTGAGGTCGGTGTCGATCCAGCCCGGCAGGATGGCGTTGACCTGGATGTTGTCCGGCGCCCAGGCGTTGGCGCAGGCCCGCGTATACTGCACGATGCCGCCTTTGCTGGCAGCGTAAGCGGTCGCGAAGCTCGCGCCGAAGATCGACATCATCGAGCCGATGTTAATGACCTTGCCGTTGCCCGATGCCTTCAGCGCCGGATAGGCGAGCTTCGAGCACACGAACGCGCTGGTGAGGTTGGTGTCGATCACCTTGTTCCACTCGTCGAGCTCAAGCTCGTGCGGCGGCTTGCGGATGCTCATGCCGGCGTTGTTGATCAGGATGTCGATCCGGCCGAGCTCCTTGACGACACGGTCGATCATCGCCGCGACCGCGGCCTTATCGGTCACGTCGGTGGTGACGGCAATCGCATTCACGCCACGCGCCTTGAGATCGGCGACAGCTGCGGCCGATTTTGCTTCGTTGCGTCCGACAACAGCGATATCGGCGCCGGCATCGGCAAGCCCGTGGGCGAGCCCGAGCCCAATGCCACCATTGCCTCCCGTGACGATCGCGACCTTGCCGCGGAGATCGAACCGGTTGGATGTCATGCTTTCACTTCCTGGTTTCTTCTATTGGTTGCTTTGCCAGATCAGCACCAGCCCGAAGCCTGCCATGGCGGCGCCATAGCCGGCCCATTGCAGCTGGTTGACCATGAAGCTCGATCGGGGCCAGGCGACGGTGCCCGTGCCCTGTCCGATCCAGAGCAGCCCGACAGCGAGGGCAAACAGGCCTGCTATCAGCAGAAATCTGCGCATGCATTCCTCCCTATTGGTCTGCTTCTGCCGTGACCCACGGCGACAACGATCATCGCGGATCACGAAAACTTCGCGCAAGACTAGCCGTAGCTTCGGTTCAGATACAATGGCTGCGGACGCAAGACCGGTGGGAGGACGTATGTCCGTGCGCAAGATCATGCTGTCCGGTGCCATCGCGGCCGCGCTGATGGCCGCCTATGCCGGCATTCCTCGCCAGGCGGATCTGCGCGCGTTCGATCCGGCTCAAATGGCGCGGCTCGAAACCGCGATGTGGCGCGACTATTACGACAAGCGCTACGCCGCGCTGTTCTACCATCTCTACGAGTCGACGCGGACGCAGTTCGGCTTTTCGCCGTTCAGGAGCCTGCATATCGCATTGGCCGCCGCCGAGGCCGCGCGGACCTTCCAGCCGACGCGGTCGCGCCTGGAGGCCGACGCGGCGCTGCCGGCGCTCGTTGCGTACTACCGGGGTTTTGCGCTGGACGCGCCTGCGAGATTCGAGGTGGAGGCGGCTGCCCGTCTCGAACTCGATTGGTGGCAGGCGCGCCGGGAAGCGGTCGCCCCGCAGGCCTATGGCCTCACGATCGCGCAGGTGACGGCGCTAACCTACGGCAAAAGCTCTGAGGACCCAGGCATCCGGCAATTCGGGATCGCACGGGCCGAAGCGATGGCTTATCGCGATGCGCGCGGCGAGGGGATTACTGACGCTGACTGGGGTGCCATCGAAACCCAGCTCGCCGGCGCCTACCGGTCGCTGAAGGCGAGCGTTGCGCGCTAGCAAGGCCCCAAAAAGAAAGGAGCCCTACAACGAAAAAGCCCCGGCGATGCCGGGGCTTTGACGTCTCTCAAGTCGAGATCAGATCAGTACTTCGCGACGACCGGACCGGTCCAGTTGAAGCGGTAGACCAGCGAGGTCGAGATCGTCTGGTTCCAGCTGTTGGCGCGAATGTCGCGGCCGACCAGAGCGTTGGTACCATCGACCAGCTCGTTCTGGGTCTTGGTGTTGTAGAAGGCCGAACGATACTCGGTCTTCATGAACCAGCCGGGCGAGGAGATGCCGAAGATGTTGAGGCTGTTCTCAACGCCGCCGCCGACGAACCAGCCGTTGCGGTTGAAGCTGTTGAGGTGGGAGCCCGCGGGAGCGCCACCGAGGGTGGTGAAGCTGGTGCCACCGAAGTGGGCGCCAGAGTAACCGCCGTTAACGTAGGAGAGGACGTTCGGAGCAACCAGCCAGCCGAGGCGAGCACCAGCGGCCCATGAGTCTTCCAGCTTCTGATTGCCGGTCCAGCCAGCGATCGGATCCTGCACGGTCGCGCGGATGCTGCCGAACTGACCGTCGGCGAACATGCCGAACACCCAGGTGCTGTTGAACTGCCAATCGTAGCCGGCGCCGACCGTGCCGAACCAGCCCGAACCACCCTGACGCTGGGTGATGGTCAGCGGAACCGCGCCAGCGGTCGTCTGGATGTACTGGTCGGAGTTCGAGAGGCCACCACCAGCGCCACCGAAGACGTAGAAGCCGGTCCAGTTGGCAACGGGCGCAACCATCGGGGCCTTGACGTAGGGACGGGCCGCGAGGTCAGCCGCCGAGGCCGAACCGGTCATCGCCGCGATCGCGGTGAGAGCGAGTGCAATCTTCTTCATGATAAAATCCCCAACCTTGGTCCGTAGCAGGCGCGAGCGCACTGAAGTCCGTGTGATCTGATGCCCGGACTATAGACGGTTCTCGCCGAAATGCTGTTGCAGGGCAGGCACAGTCGCCGGAAAACGCCTCCCGGCAGGGTTGGGTGACATCATCATTGAGATCTAAGAAAATTGATATATTTCAATTGGTTGTCGAAATATCGCGACGTGCCGTTCTGGTAGGTTTTCGTTAGGAATTCGCGCTTGTCCGAGATGGAGGCAATCCTGCATCAGCCTTTGCCACGGCCTTGGCGCCCGTTTGGGCCGGTGAGTCGCTGGCCGAGTCGCGCTTTTGGGTGCGGAATCGTCGGAAAACGGCTGCTTACGTCCCAAAAATGAAAAAGCCCCGGCTCAGGCCGGGGCTTTTTC
>JAEWHT010000065.1 GCA_023387695.1 Pseudomonadota bacterium
ATCGAGAAGATCGTCGAGTCCGGCCTGAAGACCTACTACAAGGAAGTCTGCCTGCTCGAGCAGGCCTTCATCCACGACACCGGCAAGTCGGTGGCGCAGGCGGTGAAGGAAGCCGAAGGCAAGGTCGGCGGCGCTGTGAAGATCGCCGGCTTCGTGCGCTATGCTCTCGGTGAGGGAATCGAGAAGCAGGAATCGGACTTCGCGGCCGAGGTCGCGGCCGCCAGCGGCAAGAAGTAAGCGCCGGAACACCTCCTTCCGGCGTGCCGCCGGAAGCGGCGCCCGGACAAGGAAAGTGCCCATGACTGATCCGGTCTATCGTCGCGTCGTGATCAAGCTGTCCGGCGAGTATCTCGCAGGACAGCAAGGGTTTGGCATTGATCAGGCGACCATGGACCGGGTTGCGGACGATCTGATCGCCGCGCGCCAGCTCGGCACCGAGATCGCCGTCGTGATCGGCGGCGGCAATATCTTCCGCGGTGTCGAAGTGTCGTCCCGCGGCGTGTCGCGGCCGACCGGCGACACCATGGGCATGCTTGCCACCATGATGAACTGCCTCGCGCTCGAAGCCACGATCGAGCGCAAGGGGACGCCGGCGAGGGCGCTCTCGGCGTTCGTGATGCCCGAGGTGTCCGAGCTGTTTACCCGCGCCGCGGCGCACAAATATCTCGCCGAGGGCCGAATCCTGCTGCTCGGCGGCGGAACCGGCAATCCGTTCTTCACCACCGACACCACAGCCGTGCTGCGGGCCGCCGAGATCGGCGCCCAGGCGGTGCTGAAGGCGACCAATGTCGACGGCGTATACTCGGCCGATCCGAAGAAGGATCCGTCCGCCACGCGCTTTGAGCGGTTGACGCATTCCCAGGCGATCGAGGGCGGTTACAAGGTGATGGATGCGACCGCCTTCGCACTTGCCCGCGAGACGTCGCTGCCTATCATCGTATTTTCGATCGCGGAGCCCGGTTCGATCGGCGCGATTCTACGCGGCGCCGGTCACGGGACGATCGTCGCCGGCTGACGGCTCATCTGGCGCGCCCGAGGGAGGGCGCGGTGAGGTCGCCGGACTATTGAAGGAGAAACGTGATGGCCACGGGTAATTTCGACCTCAACGAAGTGAAGCGCCGCATGCAGGGCGCGGTCGCGTCGCTCAAGCACGAGCTTGGCGGCCTGCGCACGGGGCGCGCGGCTGCGTCGATGCTGGATCCGGTCCAGGTCGAGGCCTATGGCAGCCACATGCCGCTCAACCAGCTCGCCACCGTCAGCGTGCCGGAGCCGCGCATGATCTCGGTGCAGGTCTGGGACAAGTCGATGGTCAAGGCGGTCGAGAAGGCGATCGTCGATTCCAATCTCGGTTTGTCGCCGGCGACCGAAGGCCAGGTGCTGCGCCTGCGCATTCCCGAGCTGAACGAGGAGCGCCGCAAGGAACTCGTCAAAGTCGCGCATAAATATGCCGAGGCTGCCAAGGTCGCTGCGCGCCACGTCCGCCGCGACGGCCTGGATGTCCTGAAGAAGCTCGAGAAGAATCACGAGATGTCGGAGGACGATCAGAAGCGTCACGCCGACGAGGTGCAGAAGGCGACCGACGGCACGATCAGCGAAATCGACCAGCTGCTGGCCACCAAGGAAAAAGAAATCCTGACCGTCTAAAGCGCGATTGTCATCGCGCTTTAGGTTATTGTTCGCGCATGATCTTTTCGGAAAACCGCGTCGCACTTTTCCGGATCATGCTTTGAGGCCGTTTCCATGTCCAACGCCGCCGCGCCCGCCACGGAAGGACCCGATCGGTCCGACGCGCCTGCGCATGTCGCCATCATCATGGATGGCAACGGGCGTTGGGCGGCCGCGCGCGGTCTGCCGCGGGCGGAGGGGCATCGCCGCGGTGTCGAGGCGTTGCGTCGTGTGGTGCGTGCCTCGCACGAACTCGGTATCCGCTATCTCACCATCTTCTCGTTCTCTTCGGAGAACTGGTCGCGCCCGGCGAGCGAGATCGGCGATCTGTTCGGCCTGTTGCGGCGCTTCATCCGCAACGATCTCGCCAGCCTGCATCGCGACGGCGTGAAAGTCCGCATCATCGGCGAACGGGATGGGCTCGAGGGCGACATCTGCACGCTGCTCAACGAGGCCGAAGAGTTGACGCGCAACAACACGCGCCTGACGCTCGTCGTCGCCTTCAACTACGGCTCGCGGCAGGAGATCGCGAAAGCGGCGCAAAAGCTCGCGCGCGAAGTCGCCGACGGCAAGCGCGATCCTGATACGATCGACGCTGACGCGCTTGGCGCCTATCTCGATGCGCCCGACATTCCCGATCCGGATCTCATCATCCGCACCAGCGGCGAGCAGCGCCTGTCCAATTTCCTGATGTGGCAAGCCGCCTATAGTGAGCTCGTCTTCGTGCCGATCCATTGGCCCGATTTCGACAAGGCGGCGCTCGAAAGCGCGATCGCCGAGTTTGGCAGGCGCGAGCGCCGCTTCGGCGGCCTGGTTGCGAAAACAGCCTCGTGAGCGAACCCGACGCCGAAGCCGCGGGCGCGAAGCCTGCCCCGAGCAACTTCGTGATGCGAGTCCTCGCGGCGCTGGTGTTGGCGCCGCTCGCCATCGTGGTCGTTTACGTCGGCGGCTGGCTGTGGGCGCTTTGCGTCACGCTGGTGTCGATCGGTCTTTTCACCGAATGGCTGATGGTGGTGAGCGCAAGCTCGACCGCGCTGACCGGGGCGGGGACGGTCGTCATCGCGATGATGGGGATTTCTGTTGCTGCCGGTGCGCTCAAGACCGCAATTGTCGTCGGCTGTATTGGTGGCGCGATCGTCACGCTGATCGCGCGGAGCAAGTTCATCTGGGCTGCGACCGGATTCGCCTATGCATCCGCGGCGCTGCTCGCCTCGATCCTGGTGCGGAAGGATCTCGCGCACGGCTTCGCCGCGCTGATGTTCGTTCTGCTCGTGGTGTGGGCGACCGATATCGGCGGTTATTTCGCCGGCCGCAGCATCGGCGGACCCAAGCTCTGGCCGCGCGTCAGTCCGAAGAAGACCTGGGCCGGCGCGTTCGGCGGCTTTGTCGCGAGCCTTGCGGTTGCCAGCGGATTTGCGGCATTCGGCGTCGGCAAAGCGGTTCCGCTGCTGGTTATCAGCGCCATCCTGTCGGTGGTGTCGCAGGCCGGCGATCTGTTCGAATCCGCGGTGAAACGGCGGTTCGACGTCAAGGATTCCAGTCACTTAATTCCCGGCCATGGCGGCCTACTGGACCGCCTGGACGGCTTTGTTGCCGCCATCCTGGTGGCTTGGATTATCGGTTTTCTCCGCCATGGTGTGCATAGCGCCGGAAGCGGTCTTATGGTTTGGTGAGGATATGAGCGCAGTCCCTTTGCGTAACAACAAAGCTGCGGCGTCTGCCGTCCGCAGCGTCACGGTTCTCGGCGCCACCGGCTCGATCGGCGACAGCACGATGGATCTGCTGCGCGCCTCGCCCGATCGCTATCGCGTCGAGGCGCTGACGGCGAACAGCAATGTCGAAGCGCTGGCCAAGCTCGCGAAGGAATTCTCCGCGCGCTATGTCGCGATCGCGGACGGCTCCAGGCTCGCCGATCTGAAGGCCGCACTCGCTGGCACGAGCACCGAATGTGGCGCCGGCGAAAGCGCGGTCATCGAGGCCGGCGCACGTCCGGCCGATTGGGTGATGGCGGCAGTCAGCGGCGCGGCGGGACTGAAGCCGGCGCTGGCTGCGGTCGATCGTGGCGCCCATGTCGCGCTCGCCAACAAGGAATGCCTGGTCTGTGCCGGCGATTTCTTCATGCAGCGCGCGGCGAAGGCGGGCGCGTGCATCTTGCCGGCCGATTCCGAGCACAACGCGCTGTTTCAGGCGCTGGCATCGGGCAATCGCGACGAACTGGTTCGCGTCATCATTACGGCGTCGGGCGGTCCGTTCCGGACCTGGAAGCCAGCCGACATCGAGCAGGCAACGCTTGAGCAGGCCCTGAAGCATCCCAACTGGAGCATGGGCCAGAAGATCACGATCGATTCCGCGTCGATGATGAACAAGGGTCTCGAGGTGATCGAGGCGTCCTATCTGTTCGCGCTTGCGCCTGACGAGATCGACGTCCTCGTGCATCCGCAGTCGATCATCCACGGCATGGTCGAGTTCTCCGACCGCTCCGTGATGGCTCAGCTCGGCTCTCCCGACATGCGCACGCCGATCGCCCATTGCCTCGGCTGGCCGGACCGGATCAAGGGACCGGCGGCCAAGCTCGACCTTGCCAAGATCGGCCAGCTGACCTTCGAGGCGCCGGACTTCGAGCGGTTCCCAGGGCTTCGGCTGGCCTTCGATTCTCTGCGGACAGGGAAGGGGGCGACCACCGTCTACAACGCCGCCAACGAGGTCGCGGTCGCGGCCTTCATCGCCGGCAAGATCCGGTTCGGCGCCATTGCGCGGCTGGTCGAGGCGACGCTGGAGGACTGGATCCGCGGCGGGAACCACGGCCCCATGACCTCAGCGGATGATGCAATAAACGTTGACCATGTTGCTCGAAATAAAGCTGCCGCCCTATTGCCTCAAATTGCCTTAAAGGCATCCTAGACAGTTGGGGGCCAGGGCCTTAGCGGCGCTGGATGAGGGAATTCGATGATCGACTTTTTCGTCCATAGTTTCAATGCGTTGAGCCATGGGCTCCTCGGTTACGTCGTTCCTTTCCTGTTCGTTCTGACGATCGTCGTGTTCTTCCACGAGCTCGGCCACTTCATGGTCGCGCGCTGGGCCGGCGTTCGCGTGTTAACGTTTTCGCTCGGGTTCGGGCCTGAGCTGGTCGGCTTCAACGACCGTCACGGCACTCGCTGGAAGATCTCGGCGATCCCGCTCGGTGGCTACGTCAAGTTCTTCGGCGACGAGAGCGAGGCTTCGACCCCGTCGTCCGCAACGCTTGAGGCCATGACGGCCGAGGAGCGTGCCGGCAGCTTCCACCACAAGAAGGTCGGTCCACGCGCCGCGATCGTTGCGGCCGGTCCGATCGCCAATTTCATCCTCGGCGCGCTGATTTTCGCGGGCATGGCCCTGTACTACGGCAAGCCGAGCATGATCGCGCGGGTTGACGGCGTCGTGGCCGGAAGCGCCGCGGACACTGCCGGGCTGAAGATTGGTGACGTCGTCGTCCAGATCGACGGCAGCAAGATCGACAGTTTCTCGGATATGCAGCGAATCGTTGCGATGAACGCCGGTTCGCAGCTTGATTTCCGTGTCCAGAGAGACGGCGCGATCGTCTCGCTCACCGCGACGCCGCTGCTTCAGGAGCGGAAGGACGGCTTCGGCAACAGCCAGAAGATCGGCGTGCTCGGTGTCGAGCACAAGTCGCAGCCGGGCGAGGCCTCGACGACGCCGGTTGGCGTGGTTGGCGCGCTGAAATTCGGCGTCGAGCAGGTCTGGAACATCATCTCCACGACGTTCAAGTTCCTGGGCTCGCTCTTCGTCGGGAAGGGAAATCCGGGCGAGGTGAGTGGGGTTCTCGGCATCGCCAAGATGACGGGGCAGGCGGCGAGCGCCGGCTTCCAGGTCGTGATCAACTGGTGCGCCATCCTTTCAGTCTCGATCGGCCTGTTGAACCTGTTCCCGATCCCGCTTCTCGATGGCGGTCACCTGATGTTCTACGCCGCGGAGCTGGTCCGGGGCCGTCCCCTGTCGGAGCGGACACAGGAGATCGGGTTCCGAATCGGGCTCGGTTTGGTGCTGATGCTGATGGTGTTTGCCACCTACAACGACATCCTGCGGATGGCGGCTTCCTGATCCGGGCTTTTTTGTGGCGTTGCTGTTGAGCAACGTCTTGGAATGAAATTGAAATTACCCTGTCAGCGGCCGTTTGCGATGGCAGGGAAATTGGCTACAAGCGGCTAGAACTTGGGGAATCTCCCAGACCGGCTTTGGGGTTTGGTCTGGTACGTTGATAAGGGCGCGTTGCGCATGAAGTTTGGACTGCGACTCCGGGGGGGCTTGCTCGCAACCCTGATCATGTTCGGCGCGCCGGTGGTTGCCCCGGTTGGGGCTGTTTTCGTGTCTTCGTCTGCGTTTGCCCAGACGGTGCAGTCGATTTCCGTCGAAGGGAATCGCCGCGTCGAGGTCGAGACGATCCGCTCCTATTTCAAGCCGGGCCCCGGTGGTCGCCTCGATCAGGGCGCCATTGACGACGGCCTCAAGGCGCTGATCGAGACCGGCTTGTTCCAGGACGTGAAGATCAACCGCGGCGCTGGCGGCCAGATCATCGTCTCCGTGGTGGAGAACCCGGTGATCGGACGCGTCGCGTTCGAGGGCAACAAGAAGGTCAAGGACGAGCAGCTCACCGCCGAAGTGCAGTCCAAGTCCCGCGGCACGTTCTCCCGCGCCATGGTGCAGTCGGACACGCTGCGAATCGCCGAAATCTATCGTCGCTCCGGCCGCTATGACGTGAGCGTCACGCCGGAGATCATCGAGCAGCCGAACAACCGCGTCGACCTGATCTTCACGGTCAATGAAGGCGCCAAGACCTCGGTCAAGTCGATCGAGTTCATCGGCAACAATGCGTATTCGGGTTACCGCCTGCGCGACATCATCAAGACGCACGAGTCGAATCTGCTCAGCTTCCTCTCGAGCGGTGACGTCTACGATCCGGACCGAGTCGAGGCCGACCGCGACCTGATCCGCCGCTTCTACCTGAAGAACGGCTTTGCCGACGTCCAAGTCGTGGCCGCGCTCACCGAATACGATCCGGAGAAGAAGGGCTTCAACGTCACCTTCAAGATCGAAGAGGGCCAGCAGTATCGCGTCGGTTCCATCGATTTCCGCACCAGCATCCCGAACTTCGATCCGAGCACGCTGCGTTCCTTCTCGCGCGTCAATGTCGGCTCGCTCTACAACGTCGAATCGGTCGAGAAATCGGTCGAGGACATGCAGATCGAGGCTTCGCGCCGCGGCTACGCCTTCGCGGTGGTGCGTCCGGGCGGCGATCGCAATTTCGATGCGCACACCGTCTCCGTCGTGTTCAACGTCGACGAAGGTCCGCGCACCTATATCGAGCGCATCAATATCCGCGGCAATACCCGTACCCGTGACTACGTGATCCGCCGTGAGTTCGACCTCTCCGAGGGCGACGCCTACAACCGCGCGCTGGTTGATCGCGCCGAGCGCCGCCTGAAGAACCTCGACTACTTCAAGAGCGTGAAGATCACGACGGAGCCTGGCTCGTCGAGCGACCGCGTGGTCCTGATCGTCGATCTCGAAGAGAAGTCGACCGGCGACTTCTCGATCTCGGGCGGTTACTCCACCACCGACGGTGCGCTGGCCGAAGTCTCGGTCTCCGAGCGCAACCTGCTCGGCCGCGGCCTGTTCGCCAAGGCTTCGGTTACTTACGGCCAGTACGCTCGCGGCTACTCGCTGTCGTTCGTCGAGCCGTATTTGCTCGACTACCGCGTCGCGCTGGGCCTCGACTTCTATCAGCGTCAGCAGCTCGCCAACAATTACATCTCCTACGGCACCAAGACGCTTGGCTTCTCGCCGCGCCTCGGCTTCTCGCTGCGTGAAGATCTGTCGCTCCAGCTGCGCTACTCGGTCTACCAGCAGGAAATCACGCTGCCGTCGTACCTGGCGAATTGTAATAACGTCGTTGGTTCGCCGTCCTACAATCCGAGCCCGGCCTTTATCAACGCAACGACGGGTGTCGACCCGTTCACCACGGCAAACAATCTCGGCTGTTATGCCGACGGCGAAGCCTCTTTGCCCGTCCGCAAGGAGCTGGCGAGCGGCAAGACGCTGACCTCGGCGCTCGGCTACACGCTGACCTACAACACGCTCGACAACAACAAGAACCCGACCGACGGCCTGCTGATCGACTTCCGGCAGGACTTCGCCGGCGTCGGCGGCGACGTCTCCTACCTGAAGACCGTTGCGGATGCGAAGTACTACCAGTCGCTGGTGTCTGACCTCGTCGGCATCGCCCATATCCAGGGCGGTGTTCTGACCAAGGTCAACAGCAACGACCTGCGCATGCTGGATCACTTCCAGATGGGCCCGAACCTCGTTCGCGGCTTTGCCCCGAACGGTATCGGCCCGCGCGATTTGAATCCTTTCGGCACGCAGGATGCGCTGGGCGGCACCAAGTACTGGGGCGCTTCGCTCGAATTGCAGATGCCGTTCTGGTTCCTGCCCAAGGAAGTGGGTCTGAAGGGCGCGGTCTACGCCGACGCGGGCGGTCTCTACGACTACCAGGGCCCGACCACGTGGTCTCTGACCAACGAAATGACCACGACCAAGAACTCGACCTGTACGCCGTCGACGGTCAATCCGAGTACCACTGGAACCTGTACCGGTCTGGTGTATGACAACGGCAATGTGGTCCGCTCGTCGGTCGGTGTCGGCCTGATCTGGGCTTCGCCGTTCGGTCCGCTGCGCTTCGACTACGCAGTGCCCCTCAGCAAGGGCAAGTATGACCGCGTGCAGGAATTCCGGTTCGGCGGCGGTACCTCGTTCTAATTCGATCAGACGGGCATGACCCGGTCTCGAGGGCGTTTCGTCGAGACCGGTCGCCAAAAAGATCGTGATCAATCCATGAGATAAGGCATGATGCGGCCCGACCGCTTCATGCCGAAGCCGGACCGCGACGGGGTGGAATGGCGCAGCCGACCTTCTTCAAAAAACCGCCGGCCTCGACGTTGGCCGATATCGCTGCGCTGACGAAGGCACAGCTGGTCGATCCCTCCAGGGGCGGTCATGTCATCACCGGTCTTGCTTCGCTCGACGAAGCCGGCCCGATGCATTTGGCATTCTTCGACAACCTCAAATATGCCGATGAGCTGAAGGCGACCAAGGCTGGCGCCTGCCTGGTCAGCCCTCGCTTCGAGGCTCAGGTCCCGCCGCACGTGGCCGTGCTGCGCGCACCGCAGCCGTTCCGCGCTTTCGTCGGCATCGCCCGGGAGTGGCACGCCGATGCGCTGCGCCCGCAGTCCTGGTTCGGCAATGACGGCATTGCGCCATCGGCCATCATCGATCCCTCGGCGCGGCTGGAGGACGATGTCATCGTCGAACCGCTGACCGTGATCGGTCCGGATGTCGAGATCGGCAGCGGCACCGTGATTGGCGCCGGCGTGGTGCTTGGCCCCGGCGTGAAGATCGGTCGCGATTGCAATGTCGGTGCCCGCACGGCGATCCAGTGCGCGCTGATCGGCAACAACGTGTTGATCCATCCCGGCTGCTCGATCGGCCAGGACGGCTATGGCTTCATCTTCTTCGGCCCCGAGGGCCATCTGAAGGTGCCGCAGACCGGCCGCGTGCTGATCCAGAACAACGTGGAAGTCGGCGCCGGCACCACCATCGATCGCGGCTCGCTGCGCGACACCGTGATCGGCGAGGGCACCAAAATCGACAATCAGGTCCAGATCGGCCACAATGTGACCATCGGCCGGAATTGCCTGCTGGCAGCCCAGATCGGGCTCGCAGGCAGCCTGACCATCGGCGACAACGTGGCGCTGGGAGCGAAGGTTGGCATCAACAACCACCTCAAGATCGGCGACGGGGCGCAGGTCACGGCGATGAGTGGCGTCAAGGATGACATCCCGCCCAACGGACGCTGGGGCGGCTTCTTTGCCAAGCCAACCAAACAATGGTTCAAGGAAATTATCGCGGTGGAGCGCCTGGTACGCGACAGCAAGGCCGATCCGAAGGACGAGGGACGGGAATGACGGCTGAATCACCTGTAAAATTCGAGCTGGTGGACATCAATGCGATCCTCCAGACCCTGCCGCATCGTTTTCCGATGCTGCTGATCGACCGGGTGATCAACATCCGCGCCGACTACAGCGGCATTGGCATCAAGAACGTCACCTTCAACGAGCCTGCGTTCCAGGGCCATTTCCCTGAGCGGCCGGTCTATCCGGGCGTCATGATGATCGAGGCGATGGCGCAGACGGCAGGCGTGATCGGCATCAAGTCGGTCGAGGGCACCGAGAAGCCGCGGGCGGTGTATTTCCTCACCATCGACAAGTGCAAGTTCCGCAAGCCCGTGCTGCCCGGCGATACCATCGAGTATCACATGCGTTCGGTCGGCCGTCGCAAGGCGATGTGGTGGTTTCACGGGGACGCCAAGGTCAACGGGACGGTCGTCGCCGAGGCCGATGTCGGGGCCATGCTGACCGACTGAGGCGGGATTAGCTCCGCTGGCTGCGTTCGCGAGTCCTGCAGGCGTAACGGCCGAATGTATCATCACGCTTGATGTTCTGGTTGAAGAACTGGCCCATCGACGGTGCGCCCAGTAGGCGCTCGGCCGTATCTGCCGTCACGCCACAATAGCGGTCATAGATGCCGGCGACGGCCACGATGAGGTCCTGCTGCGCGCGGTCGTAACAGACGCGCTGGATCACTGTGCTGCGGTTGATGTCGCGGCACTCGAACGTCTTGAGATCGACGACGCGGTGTTCGCGGATCTCGATCGTCTCGGACACGATTGGCGCGGTAGCCAGCTGCGCCAACAGGATTGCGAGGGCCCTGACCACGATAACTTCAAGCTCCACATGAAGGCGTTGACGAGTTGCGGCGGCCGGCTCATCCGGCACTTGAAACAGGTCGATATGATACGTCACTGGACAGATCGGGCATAGTCGGGCTAACCAGCGGAAAACCGAGTGACTTCAACACCTAATCAGACCTTCTTGATGAGTCAGATTGCTTGATGAGTAAGATTGATCCCACCGCGCGAGTGGAAGACGGCGCTGTGATCGGCGAGGGCACCGAGATCGGGCCCTTCTGCATCATTGGCCGCAATGCCCGGATCGGGGCCAATTGCAAATTGATCGGACAGGTCACCGTCATCGGCCACACCACGATCGGGGATGCCTGCGTGATCTCGCCGTTCGCGGTGCTCGGCGGCGCGCCGCAAGACCTCAGCTATAAGGGCGAGCCGACCACGCTCGACATCGGTTCCGGCAATACCATCCGCGAAGGCGCGACGATGAATGTCGGCACCGTCAAGGGGGGCGGCAAGACGCGCGTCGGCAACGACGGCTACTTCATGAACAACAGCCATGTCGGCCATGACTGCGTGGTCGGCAATAACGCGATCTTCGCGACCTCGGCGACGCTCGGCGGCCATTGTGAGATCGGCGACGCCGTTTACATCGGCGGGCTGTCCGCAGTGCACCAGTTCACGCGCATCGGCCCGTATGTGATGGTCGGCGGCCTCTCGGGCGTGCGCGACGACATTATCCCGTATGGGCTCGCCAACGGACAATACGCGGTGCTGGAGAGCCTCAACCTGATCGGCATGAAGCGGCGCAAGTTCACCAAGCAACGGCTTGCGACCGTGCGTGCGTTCTACCAGAAGCTCTTCCACGGTTCCGGCACCTTTGCCGAGCGGTTGGAGGCTGTACGCCCGCTGGCAAGCGAAGATCCCGCGATCGCCGAAATTCTGGGCTTCATCGGCAAGGGCAAGCGCCCGCTCTGTCTTCCGACCATCGAGAAGTGATCCTGGCATGGCCGCGGACATGACATCGGCGGCATCAGGGATTTCATCGCCGGTCGGCGTGGTCGCCGGCGGTGGTGCCATGCCGTTCGCGGTCGCCGAGTCGCTCGCCGCGCGCGGCATCACGCCGGTGCTGTTTCCGCTGCGAGGCGCCTGCGATCCGGTGCAGGTCGAGAAATTCCGCCACCGCTGGATCTCGGTCGGCCAGCTCGGCCGCGCCATGCGCCTGTTCCGCGAGGAGGGTTGTCGCGACATCATCTTCATTGGCACGCTGGTGCGGCCCTCGGTTACGGAGATCCGTTTCGATGTCACGACGCTGCGCTTGCTCGGTAGTGTCATCCGAGCCTTTCGTGGCGGCGACGATCATCTCTTGTCCGGTGTTGGTCGCATCCTCGAGCAGGGCGGCTTTCGCATGGTCGGCATCAAGGATGTCGCGCCGGACCTGCTGATGCCCGAAGGCTGCATCACCCGCGCCTGGCCGGCCGATACTGCCAAGGCCGACATCGAGCGTGGGCGCGCGGTGCTCACCGCGCTCGGGCCGTTCGACATCGGACAGGCCGCCGTGGTGATCGACGGCCATGTGGTCGCGGTCGAGGACATCGAGGGCACCGATGCGCTGCTGGCGCGCGTCGCGCGTTTGCGCGAGGAGGGCCGCATCCGCGCGGCAACAGGGCGCGGCGTGCTGGTGAAGGCGCCGAAGAGCGGCCAGGATCTGCGCTTCGACCTGCCGACGATCGGTGCGCGCACGATTGAGGGTGTCGCCAAGGCCGGCCTTGCCGGTGTCGCCGTCGTCGCCGGCAACACGATCGCCGCCGAGCCGCAGGCGATGATTACGCTGGCCGACACCAAATATCTCTTCGTCGTCGGTCTCTCCGCGTGACGCAGGCCCGCGATCCCAAGCGAAAGATCTTCCTGATCGCGACGGAGGAATCCGGCGACCGGCTCGGGTCGGCGCTGATGAAAGTGCTGCGCCAGCGGCTTGGCGACGGCGTGCAGTTCGAAGGTGTCGGCGGCCGCAGCATGGCGCGCGAGGGGCTGGAGACACTGTTTCCGATCGAGGAGCTGTCGATCGTCGGTCTCGCAGCAGTGGTGCAGCAGCTGCCGAAGATCCTGCGGCTGATCCGCGAGACCGCGGATGCCGTGACGGAGGCCGCGCCCGACGCGCTCGTCATCATCGACAGTCCGGACTTCACCCATCGCGTGGCTCGCCGCGTTCGTGCGAAAAGCCCGGCAATCCCTGTGATCGACTACGTTTCGCCCTCGGTCTGGGCCTGGCGGCCGGGCCGCGCGCGCGCGATGCTCGGCTATGTCGATCACGTGCTCGGTTTGCTGCCATTCGAGCCGGAGGAATATCGCAAGCTCGGCGGGCCGCCGTGCAGCTATGTCGGCCATCCCCTGATCGAGCAATTGCCGTCGCTGCGGCCGAGCGCCGAGGAACAGAAGCGCCGTGATGGTGCGCCGCCGGTGCTGTTGGTGCTGCCCGGCAGCCGGCGCAGCGAGATCCGGCATCATCTCGACGTGTTCGGCGCAACCCTCGGCCGATTGCAGGGGCAGGGCGTCGCGTTCGAATTGATGCTGCCGACCATGCCGCATCTCGAGGCCACGGTTCGCACCGGCATCGCAGACTGGCCGGTCAGGCCGCAGATCGTGGTCGGCGAAAGCGAGAAGCGCGCCGCGTTCCGGATCGCGCGCGCGGCGCTGGCGAAGTCCGGTACGGTGACGTTGGAGCTGGCACTATCGGGCATTCCGATGGTGACGGCCTATCGCGTCGGCGCGATGGAGGCGTTCATCCTGCGCCGGGCGATCCAGGTCTCGTCCGTCATCCTTGCCAATCTCGTCATCGGCAAGGAGGTGATCCCCGAGTTTTTGCAGGAAGACTGTACGCCGGAGAAGCTCGCGAGCGCCCTGTCGGAGGTGCTGACGGATTCACCGATGCGCAAGCAACAGGTCGAAGCGTTCGCGCAGCTCGACACGATCATGTCGACCGGCAACAAATCGCCGAGCGTGCTCGCTGCCGACATCGTGCTTGCGACGATGCGGAAGGGGCGGCGTTAGGCCTCTCGTTTTGGCTACTTTTTCGTGCGACCCACAGCAGCGCGGCGGGGCTTCGGCTTTGCCGTCGCGGTATCCGGTCGCGCGGGCATTGCCTCCAGCGACGGACCATCTTCGGGAACGTGGAGGGTCGCCAGAAAATCGGCGCCGGCGCGCATCACATGCTCTGCGGCAAGCGTGGCGGCGGCGCGCTCATCACCTGCGATGATGGCGCGCAGGATGCCGGCATGCTCGTCCCAGGTTCGCGCCTGGCGCTCCGGATCTGTCGGCGCGAACAACATCGCGGTTCTCTCGCGGAGCCGCTTGAGCAGATCGGAAAGGACGCGATTGCGACCGGCCGCGGCAAGCTCGTTGTGAAATTGCTGATTGAGGTCCGACAGGAGCCCGAAGCGCTTGGCTGCAACCGCTTCCGTTCCCTTGTTCAGGACGGCTGCGATCCGCGCCAAAATATCCTCATCGCGGCGACGCGCGGCCAGCCGTGCGTTTTGCCCCTCCAGGAGGGCGCGAACCTCGATCGTCTCGCGCGCCTCTTCATCGGTCATGGCAAGCACCGATGCGCCGCGCCGTGCGGTGACTTCGACCAGGCCCTCGGTGGTGAGCACGCGGATCGCTTCCCGCACCGGATTGCGGGAGACGCCGAGTTCCTCCGCGAGACGCCCTTCGACCAGTCGCTCACCGGGTTTGAGGCGTCGGCTCAAGATGGCCTGGCGCAGCTCCTCGATGACCTTGTCATGGAGGGACAGATAGTCGTCGCCGAGACGTCGTTTCGAGTTTCCCAGCCTGCCAACCATGAGATGACCTTCTCAACCGCACCGGTTTGATATTTCCGAACCGCGCGGAGAGATTCGATCCGCCACCGAACCGAGCGGGAAGATCTGCGGGACGGCACAAACGTACTTAGACTGCCCACTGCACAGCGGCAAGCCGTAGTCGCCTGGAGGGCCGGCGCCGCCCACCGGATCAACCAGACGAATCGGGCTCAGGGGTCGTCGCGATCGGGCGAGCCCCTGTGGCCGGTTTGGGCGTCCAGGATACGCTGACGTCGCCCTTGAGAAACGTCTGGCATGCCATCCGATAGCCGGCGGCAAATTGCTCCTCGGTGAGGTGCTTGCGCTCCTTCGGCTTGATCGCGTCGGTGTTCTCCAACCCCTTCTCGATCAGGCATTTGCACGTCCCGCAAAGCCCGCCGCCGCATTTGAAGGGGATGCCGCCCTGTTCGCGCAAGGAAATGCGCAGCAGGTTGCTGTCGACGGGAGCCGTGACCGACTTCCCGTTGTTGGTCACGAAGGTGACCTCGATCATGCCCGCCGTCTTCGCAACGGGTGGATGTGTGCTGTCGGTCGTCACGACTTGCGCAGCTTCGTATCCATGTGGCCGAACGTGGTGAGATGTTCGAGCTCGCGATAGGCGAGCTCCGGCGTTGCAAATTTCTCGAGGAATTTCGACGGCACCTGATTCACGACCGGCGGCGACCACGCTTCATCGATCACCTTGATCTTGGTGTCCTTGAGCAGCTCCGCGATCACGAAGGTCGCCTTCTTGGTGCCGTAGAACAGATAGTCGTAGGAGGCGAGGGGCCGCAGCCCGTCGATGATCTCGGTCCGGAACAGTCCATCTTTGCTGGTCAGGATCACATACATGACTCACGCCTCCCGTGTTTGAAATCAGCCGACCTTGCCGGCTGCGACCACGTCGGCGAGCGGTGTCGCCTCCTGCGACAGCTCGACGTCGTGGGTGAGCCAGAGCTGGCAGGCCAGCCGGTAGCCCGCCTCGATTCTCGCGCCGAGCCGCTTCTTTTCCTTCCAGTTCGGCTCGGGCAGGTGCTCGGCGCCCTTGATGATCAGCGCCGCACACTTCCCGCATGTCCCCATGCCGCAACCGTAGAGGAAGTTCGGATGGGGAAATTGGCGGATGCCCGCCCTGACGACGAGGTTGGTGTTTTCCTTGATCTCGCCGTGAAAGGTCTGGCCGTTCCTGTGAAAGACGACGTTGGGCATGCCGATTGGCTCAGGCTTGCAGCAACGCGCGCTCGTCAGCCGGAACCTTGGCTTCGCTCATGTCGAGCTCGGTCAGCGGAATGTCCTTGGCGACATAGTCGTGATACAGCGCGGTGGTGTAGAGCAGGCGCATCTGCGCGCCGATTTCACAGATCTTCAGGCAGCGCTGCTGCAATTCGACCGTGTTGGCGTGTTCGAGCACGATCTGGTAGCCACGCTCGCCGTGGATTTCGTCCGACACGATGTGAAGGTCGAAGAACTCGACTTCCTCGTCGGTGAATTTGTACTTCTCGCGCAAAGTCGGCGTCTGCTTGCGGTAGATCGAGGGCACCTGCGATTCCAGGCCGACGACGAGACCTGCCACCGCCACGATCGGGTCTTCGCGCATGGCCACCGCATAACACCAGCTTTGCAAGCCTCGCGTCGTCGCGGTCATGTTGTCGGGATTTTTGATGCGTTCGGCGGTTGTGCCGCAGGCTTCGGCGAAGCGGATCAACAGATCGGTATGGCGGTCGCCGCCGATCTCTTCCTCGTACATGTTGGCAAGCAGGAAGTCCTTGGCTTCCTGATACTGCTCCGGCATGCGCGCGTAGATGTAGCCGAGATAGTCCGCGAACGGGCCGACATAGTGGTAGTGGTTCTCCGCCCACGACGCCAAATGCGCGCGGCTCAGCTTGCCGCTCGCCCATGCGATGCTGAAGGGAGCCTTGTTGGCGCTCTTGCCCTTGATTGCATTTTCAAGGGCCGTGCGGAATTCCACATGGTTCATCAGCTTTTGCATCGTTGCGCTCCTCTGTCGCCGAAAGGGTGGGCCGGTTTGGTTGTGGCTGTCGGCCATGCAATAAAAGTATACAGTATACAATTTTAGTCGGTGGTCAACGCGCTGGGCTGTGGGAAAGTCTTCTCTGGCTGCGTCGTTTCGTAATTACTAATATAAAATCAATAAGATGAAGCCGTAAAAGTTTTGACCCTCAATCGCCCCTGCAAGATAATTCGCACTTAGTTGTTGCAATTCCAGAATACAGTATACAAAATTGGTGCAGCTTGGGGGAGCGCATCGCAATGACAATGCCGCATGTTCCGATCGTCGCCGCGCACTGGGTCTACCTCTTTGGTGTGACCCTCATCGTCCTGACCATGATCTGGCGCGCCAATGTGGTGGTGCCGTCAGTCCTGGCAACGTTCCTGGTCGCGCTTGCCTGGACGCACAGTCCGATCGCCGCACTCGGAAGCATCTTCAATGCCAGCTTCACGGCCGCGAAGGAGCTGTTCAACATCTTCCTGGTGATCGCGCTGATGACAGCGCTGCTCAACGCACTAAAGGTGCTGCGGTCCGACATCCGGATGGTCGAGCCGTTCCGCGCCGTGATGAAGGACGGGCACACGGCCTATTTCGTCCTGGCCGGCATCACCTACGTCATCTCGCTGTTCTTCTGGCCGACGCCGGCGGTGCCGCTGGTCTCGGCGGTGCTGCTGCCTGCGGCCATCGCGGCGGGATTGCCGCCACTCGGCGGTGCGCTGGCGATCGCAATCGCAGGTCAGGGCATGGCGCTGTCGTCGGACTACGTCATCGGCGTCGCGCCGGGCATCAGCGCCAAGGCCGCAGGTGTTGCGGTGAGCGCTGCCACCGTCGCGGACCGTGCGCTGGTGCTGTCGCTGATCACCGGCGGCGTCGCGCTCGTGCTCGGCTATTTCGCGATCCGCAAGCTCATCACCAAGCCGGATGACAGGCTGCTCGAACGCTGGCAGGCGCAGTCGAGCAATGGCGAGTTTGCGCGCATCGAGCAGGAGGGCACCTTCGACAAGGCCGAGATCGCCCGCGGCACCGCCGGCGACCAGACGCCGCTCGCAAGCCAGGCGCAGATCGACAAGGCGCTGGCTGCGATTCCCGAGCCTCGCGAAAAATGGTCGAAGATTTTTGCGGTGGTGACGCCGCTCGCCTTCCTGGGCGTCATCGTCGTGATGGTGCTCTCCAAGCTCGGGATCGGCCACGACCTCAAAGGCGGTGACGCTGCGGCGCTGGTCGGCGGTGTCGCCGCCGTGCTGATGATCTGCGCCTCGTTCGTCACCGATCCCTTGCGCAAATTCCTCGATACCAGTGCCGACCATGTGACCGAGGGCTTCATCTTCGCATTCAAGGCGATGGGGTCCGTGCTGCCGATCGCCGGTTTCTTCTTCCTCGGCGCAGAGCAGGGATTGTCGGCTCCCATTCTTGGTGTGCCCGCGGCTCAGGCGCCCAATCTTCTGTTCGAACTGGTTCAGGCTGCGCAGCATTGGATTCCGGCGAACCAGGTCTTTGTTTCATTCGGCGTGCTGATTGCGGGCATGATCACCGGCATCGACGGATCGGGTTTTGCTGGTCTGCCGCTGACCGGATCGTTGTCAGGCGCGTTGGCGCCGACTGTCGGGCTCGATCCAGCGACACTTGCGGCCGTCGGCCAGATGGGCGCGGTCTGGACAGGCGGGGGCACGCTGGTGGCGTGGTCGTCCCTGATTGCGGTGGCCGGGTTCGCACGCGTGCCGGTCTTCCAGATCGTGCAGACGGTGATGGTGCCGGTGCTGGCGGGGCTGGTGACGTCAACCGTCTGTGCGGTTCTGATCTGGCATTGAAAAAGGTTCAGTCTTCATGAGCAATCCTGCAACGACATTGGCCCGCGGGTCCGAGTCAAGCCAGCCGCAGGTCGAGGAATTCCCGAACCTCATCAATGGTGAGCAGTTCCGGGGCGTCGCCAAGCCGTTCGACAACATCAATCCCGCCGACACATCAGACATTGTCGGTCGCTTCCAGGCCTCGACAGCTGCAGAGGCGAAGCTTGCCGTGAACGCGGCTGCCGCCGCATTCGATCTCTGGAAGAAAACATCGCTCTCGGCGCGTGCCGCCATTCTCAATCGCGCGGCCGATCGTCTCGAGGCGCAGGCCGACCAGATCGCCCGCGAGATGACGCGCGAAATGGGCAAGGCGCTCAATCTCGCCAAGGACGAGGTGCTGCGCTCGGCACAGACGTTGCGGTTCTATGCCGTCGAGGGCCAGTCTCTGGTGGGCGAAGTCTTCCCGAATGACGATCCAGACATGACGGTCTACACGCTGCGCGAACCGCTCGGCGTCGTGTCGGTTATCACGCCGTGGAATTTTCCCATCTCGATCCCGGCCCGCAAGATCGCGCCGGCGCTCGTGACTGGCAATACTGTGGTCTTCAAGCCGTCGTCGGATGCGCCGCTGAGCGGCTACCGTCTTGCCGAGGCGCTGGTGGCGGCTGGTCTGCCCAAGGGCGTGCTGAACCTCATCACCGGCTCGGCCGGTGAGGTCGGTCCTGCCATTACCGCAGCGCCGGAGATCCGCGCGATTTCCTTTACCGGATCGACGACCGCGGGCGAGCAAATTTGCCGGTCGGTCAACTTCACGACGCGGACGCAGATGGAGCTCGGCGGCAAGAATCCGCTGATCGTGATGGACGACGCCGATCTCGACAAGGCGGTCGACCTGACCGTGAAGGGTGGCTTCTCGCTGGCCGGCCAGGCCTGCACCGGCACCAGCCGCGTGCTGGTCATGAAAGAGGTGCGTGCCGCGTTCACGGAACGGCTGGTTGCCCGGGTCAAGGCCTTGAAGATCGGCAACGGCCTCACTCCGGGAATGGACCTCGGACCGCTCGCGACCGCGAGGCAACTCGATACGGTGTTGCGGTATATCGCGATCGGAAAGCAGGAGGCGACGCTGCTCTGCGGGGGCGAAAGGCTCACGGGTGCTGGCTATGATGGCGGTTACTATGTCGCACCGGCGATCTTTACCGATGTCACGCAGCAGATGACGATTGCGCGCGAGGAGATCTTCGGCCCTGTCATAGGGATCATCGAGGTCGAATCCTATGCGGATGCCATCGCCAAGGCTAACGACACCGAATACGGATTGTCGGCCGCGATCGTCACGCGCAACCCGCGCGTCATGCACAATTTCGCCAATGACATTCAGTCGGGGACCGTCAAGATTAACCGGACCACGACTGGCAATTTGATCAATGCACCGTTCGGTGGCTTGAAGCGGTCGAGCACATCGACGTTTCGCGAGTCGGGCCGCGTCGGGCTCGAATTCTATACGCAGATCAAGACCGTCTATCGCGGTTGCTGACGGAAGAGGGATGAGATGAGGAAATCGCTCAAGCTGGAACTCGCGGAAGCCAGGCACATGGCGGCCGCGGCGTTGAAGAAGGCTGCGGAGATCGGTGTGCTTGAGACGGTTTGCATCGTGGACGACGGCGGCTACCCGATTGTGCTCGAACGGATGGACGGCGCGCGCGTCACCGGCCCGCAGATTGCCTGGAACAAGGCCTTCACGGCGGCCGGCCACAAGCGTTCAACACACCTGTTCAATCAGACGCCGAACGGACCGGCGCTTCCCGGCAACGAGGCGTTCGGAATCCAGTGGAGTTTTGAAGGCAAGTTCGCCGTGTTTGTCGGCGGCTTTCCGATCGTGGTCGACGACGAGGTGGTCGGCGGCGTCGGCCTCAGCGGCGGCAATGGAGAGCAGGACACACATTGCGGCGTCGCTGCCTTGCAGGCTCTCCAGGATATCCTGACCGACCACCGCGTGCTGGTCGCAGCCGACATCAAGAAATGAGTCTCGAGGCGGGCCGGGAGATCGCTCCCCGCCCGACGCGATCGCGAGGGCGAACTAAGCCAGCCCGCCGTCGACCCGGAAGCACTGGCAGCTGATGCGCCGGCTCGCGTCTGAGGCAAGGAACAGCGCCATGTCAGCGATATCCTCAGGCGTCACCGCATCGGGGACGGCCTGACGCGTGCGCATCTCGGTGATGACCTTCTCGTCCGGATACCAAAGCCTGCGCTGCCGCTCGGTGATCACCATCCCCGGTGCGATCGCGTTGACGCGGATGCGGTCTGCGCCGAACTTGCGGCCGAGCGAATTGGTGAAGCCGACAATGGCGGCCTTGGCGCCAGCATAGACCGGCAACGCCGGTGCGCCGCGCATCCAGGCGATCGACGACATGTTGATGATCGAGCCGCCGCCGCGGGCCTGCATCTGCGGCACCACGGCCTGTGCGGCAAAGAAGACGTGCTTGAAGTTGACGCCGATCATCCAGTCGAAGTCCGCCGGCGTCACATCCGATAGCACCTGGCGCTGGTCGTTGGCGGCATTGTTGACGAGGACCGCGGCATCGCCAAGCGTTCCCTGTATCTTGGCCAGTGCGGCGCGCAGGGCATCGATATCCATGAGGTCGCAGGGTACGAACAGCGGTGCCGTGCGCGAGGTCTTCGCCACTTCCTGCGCGAGCGCTTCGCCCGCCTGCTTATCGAGGTCGAGGAAGGCGACGCGCGAGCCCTGAGCGGCGAAGGCGCGCGTAAAGGCGGCACCGATACCGCTGGCGCCTCCGGTGATCACCACCACGCGATTGGCGAGGTCGGCATAAGTCGTCTGGGTCATGCGATCAGTCGCTCCGTCTCAGGGTCGAACAGGCAAATACGGCGGGTGTCGAGGGCAAAAGTGGCGGTCGCGCCCGGCGTCGGACGGATGTCCGGCGATACGCGCGCCTGGGCGGGCTCGCCGCCAAGCCGCAGCAGGACGATGGTTTCCGCGCCGGTCGGCTCGACGAGTTCGACCGGTGCGGTAACGATGACGGGCGGGCCTACGGCACCGGAGAACACGCGGTCGCCCTCGGCGATGCATTCGGGCCTGATCCCGAACACGACCTCGCGGCCCACATAGGACGCGGCTGCATCGTAACCTTGCAGGCGGAGACGGACCTCGTCGGGCCGGCCGGCGCCGATCACCACCACGGGTCCGCCAGCGTCAGCCTCGAGGCGGGCGGGCATCGTGTTCATCGGCGGTGAGCCCATGAAGCGGGCGACGAAGAGATTGGCGGGATAGCGGTAGACCGTGTCGGGGTCGGCAAATTGCTGCACCACGCCGCGATGCATCACGGCAATGCGGGTCGCCATCGTCATCGCCTCGATCTGGTCATGGGTGACGTAGATGATGGTGGCACCGATGCGCTGGTGCAGTCGCTTGATCTCCATGCGCATCTCGACGCGCAATTTGGCATCGAGGTTGGAGAGCGGCTCGTCGAACAGGAAGAGCAGGGGATCGCGCACCAGCGCGCGTCCCATCGCCACACGCTGGCGCTGACCGCCGGACAGTTGCGATGGCTTGCGGGCAAGCAACGGTTCGATCTGGAGCAGCCGGGCGACGTTCGCCAGCGCCTTCTCCTGCTCCACCTTGGCGACGCCCCGGCATTCCATGCCGAAGGTAATGTTCTGGCGCACCGTCATAGACGGATAAAGCGCGTAGGACTGGAACACCATGGCGATGTCGCGGTCCTTGGGCGCGACGTCATTGACCACGCGTCCGCCGATCTCGATCGTGCCGTCACTCGAGCGATCGAGCCCGGCGATGATGTTGAGCAGCGTGGACTTGCCGCAGCCGGACGGGCCGACCAGCACGGTGAATTCGCCGCTCTCGATGTCGAGGTCGATGCCTTTCAGCACCTCCAGATTGGCGTAGCGCTTCGACAGGGCGCGAATGCTCAGTGCTGCCATGACACATCCATCATTTCACGGCCCCGGCAGTGAGGCCGCGTACGAAATATCTGCCGCCGAGGAGGTAGACCAACAGAGTGGGCAGTGCTGCGATGATCACCGCGGCGCTCTGCACGCCATGCTTCGGGATATCAGCGACCGCGGCGGACAGCGCGATGAGCGCCGCCGTGACAGGCTGCTGTTGGCCGGTCGTGAAGGTCACGCCGAAGAGGAACTCGTTCCAGATATGGGTGAACTGCCAGATCACAGTGACGATCAGGATCGGAGGCGAGAGCGGCAGGATGATCCGCCAGAAGATCCGAAAGAAGCCGGCGCCATCGATGCGGGCGGCCCGGATCAACTCATGCGGAATGGCGACGTAGTAGTTCCGGCAGAACAGTACGGTGAAGGAGAGCCCCTGGATCGTGTGGATCAGCACGAGGCCCGTCAGCGAGTTGATGAGCCCGATGTCCCGCAGCACGATGGTCCAGGGCAAGAGGCGCATCTGCTGCGGCAGGAAGAGGCCGAGCGTGACGATGCCGTAGATCCAGTTGTCGCCGCGAAAACGCCAGAGCGATACGGCGTAACCTGCGACCGCGCCGAGCAAGGTGGAGAGGATCGTCGCGGGGATCGTGATGAGCGCGGAGTTCAGCATATACGGCCGGATGCCGTTGCAGGTCTCGGCGACGCAGAAGCCGCTCCAGGCGATGGCGTAATTGCTCCAGGCCAGATGTTGCGGCCAGCCGATCATCGACCCCTGCGCGATCTCCTCGTTGGTACGGAGCGAGTTGAGGATGACGACAACCAGCGGTGCGAGCCAGGCGACCGCGAGCAACGACACGACGAGATAGATCAGAATGCGGCCTGGCGCGAAGCTTTGGTCACGCATGAGTGGCCTGCCGTCGCTGGACATAACGCCATGCTGCATAGGGCAGCAGCACCGCGAGAAGGATGAGCAACATCAGCACCGCCGCTGCAGCACCGCGGCCGAGCTGGCTGCGCTGGAACATCAGATCGTAGACGACGAGCGCCGGCAGCTGGGTCGCGATTCCCGGGCCGCCGTTAGTGAGCGCGCGGACGAGGTCGAAGGCCGAGATCGCAAATTGCAGCTGGATCACGATGACGGTGATGGTGATCGGCCAGAGCGTCGGCAGGACGACGCGCCAATAGGTTCGGATCGGCCCGGCGCCGTCGATCTGCGCGGCCTTGATGATGTCGGCGTCGACGGAGCGAAGGCCGGCCAGGAAGAGGGCCATGGCAAAGCCCGAGGATTGCCAGACCGCAGCGATGACGATGGTCCAGATCGCCATGTCGCGGTTGACCAGCCAGTCGAAATGGAAAGCGGTCCAGCCGAGGTCATGGACGAGCTTCTCGATCCCGATGCCGGGATTGAGGAGCCAGCTCCACACCGTGCCGGTGACGACGAACGAGACTGCGAGCGGGTAGAGGAAAATGGAGCGCAGCACGTTCTCGGCGCGAATGCGCTGATCGAGCAAGATCGCGAGGACGAGGCCCGTGAACAGGCTAAGCACCACGAAAGCGATGCCAAACAGCAGCAGATTGTCGAAGGCGATCTGCCAGTTCCGCGATGCCAGGACCGCGGTGTAGTTGCGCAGGCCCACCCAGCCGGAGACCGGAATGAGGGTGGATGGCGTGAACGAAATCCAGATCGTCCAGATCGAAAACGAAATGAGGTGCGCTGCCGACAACAGCAGCGGCACCCAGATCATCAGAAATTCGGGCAGTCGGCGCACCATCTCAGAGGTCGCCGACCGGCCCGGTTGCACTGCTTTCGAGACGGCGTTGGTCAACGCGCGCTCTCGATGGCGTCGGCGAGGCGGGAGACGCCTTCTTCCGGCTTGATCGTCTTGTTCTTCACGTACTCGGTGATGACGTCGATCATCGCGGCGGTCAGACCGTTTTCCTGCGCCATGTTGTGCGCAACGCTCAGGACGGCCTGATTGCTGGCAACGGCGTCCTTCAGGGCCGCAGCGGTGCGCCGTTGACCGTCCGACCAGCCCTCACCGGACAGATCGACATCGGTGCGCACCGGGATCGATCCCGTGATTTGCGAGTACATGGTCTGGATCGCCGGATCCATCACGAGCTGCGCCATCAGCATCTGGCCGGCCTGCAGATCGGCCTCCTTGCGCTGCCAGAAAATGAAGGCATCGGCATTCAACAGGAACACCGGCTTGCTGTTATCGCTGGGGCCGGGGGTAATAATGAAATCGTCGAGCTTGAAGCCGGCGTTTTTCAGCACGCCTTGCGCCCAGCCGCCCATGATCAACATGCCCATGTCGCCGTCGATGAAACGCTTCGCATTGGTGGCAAAGGGCTGGGCGCCGATATTGGGATCACACCACTCGGAGATCTTGCGTGTCTGTGCAAACGCCGCCTTGATCTCGGGGCCTTCCAGCGCCTTCTTGTCGAGATTCATGATCGCGGCCCGGTAGGCCGTCGGGCTGATACCGGCGAAGGAGGCTTCGAATTTTTGCCCGTCATCGGGACGGGTGCCGCCGTTGGCGATGGGATAGGCCATGCCGGCCGACTTCATCTTCTCGGCAAGCGCATTGAAGTCAGCCCAGGTGACGGGGACCTTGTCGGCCTTGGCCTTGTCCATGCCGCGCTTGGAGAGGAACAGCATGTTGGTGGCGTAGATCTGCAATGGCAGCGCGATCCACTTGCCACCCGGCTTGTGCAATTTGGCAAGGTCGGGCGCGACGACCTTCTCGTAGCCGGCAGCGGCGACCACGGAATCGAGATCGACGGTCGGAGCAATCTTCGACCAGGCCGCAATCTCGGGGCCCTTGAGCTGCGAGCAGGCCGGCGGATCGCCGGCGATGATCTGTGCGCGCAGCTTGTTCATCATTTCAGTGGTGAAGCCGGGGACGGGCGAATGCTGCCAGACGCCGCCTTTCTCCTCGAATTTCTTGCCGAGCGCCGTGATCGCGGCACCGTCGCTGCCTGCGGACCATTGCGAGATGGCGGTGAGGCGTGGCTTGACGGCACCTTGCGCGCGGGCAAAAGCCGGCAGCGCGAGCGCGGCAGCGGTTCCAGCGAGCAGACGACGCCTTGTTGTTGTGATTGTCATGGCAGTTCCTCCCGGGTGTGAAGTTGTTTGCGCCGTTTTGGCGCTGTTGTTGGCGTGCGCGAGCCGCACGCGGTTTAGATCAAGTCAGGCGGCCTCCGTCGATGCGGCCGGCATGCCGCCGGATCTCGCGAGGCAGAAGGCGGCGAAGGCCAATGCCGCTTGTGGATCGTTCCCGGTCGACGGCGGAACGAAGGCGAGCGATACCTGCGCCAGTTTCCTGCCGCCGAGCAGGCAGGCGTCGATCCCGTCGACCACAGCCTTGCGATCGTTCTCATCGAGCAGCGACGGCCAGCCGCTGACGACAACGCCGCGGCATGGCTTCACGTTCAACGTGTTGCCGATGGCGAGGCCAAGTCTGAAGAGGCGTTGACGCAGTTCCTGGCGGACTCGTGCGGTGAGGGGGATCGTCGTCACCCAATCACTGCCGAGCTGGACCAACTCTGCCTCGGTGGTGCGCAGCAGCTCGGCCAGCGCAGGCAGCGACGTGTAGGCTTCGACGCAGCCGTGATGACCGCAGCGGCAGCGGGGGCCATCGGTTCCGAACACCATGTGGCCGAGCTCGACCGCCTCGAGCGCGTCGTCAACGCTCGGATCATCTACCCATGCGCCGGCGACGCCCTGGCCGACGAAGACGAACAGATGCGGATCGCTGTACGGATAGTTTTCCGTACGGCAACGATGAAACGAGGCGTGCGCCACCACCGAATTGGTGAAGGTCACAGGCACGCTGGCGAACATCTCACCGAACATCTCCGCGATGCGCTCGACGTCGCAGGGAATGATCGGGTTGCCAAACTCGCTCAAGCGGCCGAGGCCGGGAATGGTGATGCCAATCTGGGCAAGCGTGATGCGCCGCCGCCGCGTCCAGTCGCGCAACAAATTCAGCGCTTCGCGGAACACGCGGCCGACGGTTTCGATGGTCGGCTTTCTCGGCAGCGGCACGCGCTCGGTGTACTGCAGCTCCCCGGACAGGTCGCCAACGCCGACGCTGAGCCATTGTCCAGTGAGTTCGAGTGCGGCAAGCGCGACCGTGCGATCCAGCAACACCAGACCCGTCGGGCCGCCGACATAGGGAGCAGGGCGCCGCACTTCCTCGATCAGGCCTTCGGCCTTCAAGTCAAACAGGATGCGCGACAGGCTTGCTTCAGACAGGCGCACGGCTTTCGCCAGCGGCGGCCGGAACGAACCGCCGGACTGCAGCAAATGCGTCAAAATGGCAGCGCGCGTCTGCCGCCGACTTCTCGGCTGCTCCGGCATTTCCATCCCTATCGTC
>JAEWHT010000095.1 GCA_023387695.1 Pseudomonadota bacterium
ATTGCGCCCAGGTCCAGCGCCAGGACCTTCTTGTTGCGCAGCGCCTCCGGCACGTCGCCATTGACGATGCGCAGGCTCAGGCCCTCGACGATGGCGGTCTTGCCCACGCCGGGCTCGCCGATCAGCACGGGGTTGTTCTTGGTCCGCCGCGAGAGCACTTGAATCGTACGGCGAATCTCCTCGTCGCGGCCGATGACCGGATCGAGCTTGCCGTCGCGTGCAGCCTGGGTCAGGTCGCGGGCATATTTCTTCAGCGCGTCATAGGCGTTCTCGGCGGTCGCGGAATCCGCGGTGCGGCCCTTGCGCAGCGCTTCGATCGCGGCGTTGAGATTTTGCGGGGTGACACCGCCCTTGGCGAGAATCGTGCCGGCCTCGCTGGTCTTCTCGAGCGTGAGCCCAAGCAAGAGCCGTTCGACGGTGACGAAGCTGTCGCCAGCCTTCTCGCCGGCCTTTTCGGCCGCATCGAAGGTGCGGGCGAGTTCGGGCGCCAAATAGATCTGGCCCGCGCCGCCGCCAGACACTTTGGGCACCTTGCCCAGGGCGTCCTCGGTCGCCTTCAGAATTGCGCGGGAATTGCCGCCGGCGCGGTCGATCAAGCCGGAAGCCAAGCCCTCATTGTCGTCGAGCAGCACTTTCAGCACGTGAAGCGTTGAAAACTGCTGATGCCCCTCGCGCACCGCAAGCGACTGCGCGGACTGGATGAAGCCCCTGGAGCGTTCGGTATATTTGTCGATATTCATGATCTTTTCTGTCCCTCGGCCTGCCCCTGGGGCCCTCTAAGGCACCCCAAACGGCATCTTCACTGGGTTTCCGCATGTCGCGTTGACGTTCCTCAACCAACAGCGGTCGTTATCAGCCGACGCTGGCGCCGGCCTGATCCAGATGTGGGAAGCGTGCCCTCTGATCGGAAGAGGCGAGTTCACAATTTCGTGCGCTGATCAGCGGGCTTGGCGGCTACGGCCAGAATCCCCTAAGTAGCCGCCCATGACATCCAGCCAGACCGCCGAAATCACCGGCCTTTACCGCTACCCCATCAAAGGCCTGACCCCGGAACCCCTGCCCCGGGTTCCCTTGCGAGCCGGCCAGACCCTCCCCGCCGATCGCCGCTACGCGATCGAGAACGGCCCGAGCGGCTTCGATCCGGAGGCTCCCGAGTGGAAGCCGAAAATCCAGTTCCTGATGCTGGCGCGCAATGAGCGGCTGGCCTCGCTGGACAGCCGGTTCGAGGACGCGACCAACTGCCTGACCATCCGCAAGGACGGCCAGGTCGTCGCCAGCGGCGATCTCGAGACCGCCGCCGGGCGCGCCGCCATCGAGGGCTATTTCACGCAGAATTTTCAGCCGGAGCTGAAAGGACCGCCGAAGGTGCTGTCCGGCCGCGACCACAGCTTTTCCGACGTCGCGCGCAAGGTGGTGTCGATCATCAATCTCGATAGCGTTCGCGCCATCGAGACCATGCTCGGCGGCACTGCCGTTCATCCGCTGCGCTTCCGCGGCAATCTCTATGTGAAGGGATGGCCGGCCTGGTCGGAGCTCGACCTCGTCGGCCAGACGCTCGCGATCGGACAGGCGCGGCTGAAAGTGGTCAAGCGCATCGTCCGCTGCCCGGCCGTGAACGTCGATCCGAAGACGGCCGTGCGTGACCTCGAGATCCCGCCGACGCTGTCGCGCAATCTCGGCCATATGGATTGCGGCATCTATGCCGAGGTCATCGCTGACGGTGAGATCAGTGTCGGTGATGAGGTCGCGGTGGAAGAGCCGAAGTTGATGTGAACTTCGTAGTGTGGGTTAGCCCCGCGGATTGCGCAAAGCGCAAACCGCGCGGCGTAACCCACCACTGTTGGTGTCCGCAGAAACAGAAGAGGTGGGTTACGCCAGCGGACCGCGCTTCGCGCGACCGCCAGCTAACCCACCCTACACACCTCGCCTCAATTCGGCATCACATAGGCATAAATCCGACCGCGCGAGATCGGCGCTTCGCGGACGCGGTTGCCGTTGTTGCCGGAGATCATGATTGGATTTCCCTGCGCGTCGATGCCGGTGATAATGCCGACATGACCGCCGCGGCCGCCGCGCGACATCACTGCGATGGCGCCGACCTGCGGACCGGAAACACGCGTACCGTAATGTGCGAACGAGCTCGCCATGTCAGAGCCGGTACCCTGATGGCCGGTTTTCTGCAGCACCATGTTCATGAAGCGCGCGCACCACAGGCTGCCGCGCCCGGTCGGATTGCCGCCGACATAGCGACGCGCCTCGGAGACGAGGCCCGATCCACCACCGAAGCCACCGCTCATGCTGGCGCCGGCATTGGCGTTCGGATCATAGCTGGCCTGCGTGTTGGCGAATCCACTTGCCTGCAACGCGGCCGCGCTGCGCTCGAAGTTCGAACTGCGGGAATGGTGCCGGTAGTGATGATATCTGCTGGCGTGATGCACGTAAGCGTGCCGCTCTGCGCTATGACGATGATGCGGCCGCGCTGAGGCCGGAGAAACGAATACGGCAATCGCCGCGGAGATAATCGCCAGCGCAACAACACAGCGCGACAGGCGAGACGCAAACAACTCAACCATTCTTCATCCTTCGTTGACACCCCCACTTCCCAAGTTGACCTGTGCGGTGGCCAACATCGATAAGGCCGTTAAGCCGTCTCATGTGGCGAGAAAAAGACGCCGCAGCGGCGAATAGCTGCGATGATTTTGCAGCAATGCTCGCGTGAAGCTGCCTCATTGCGAACAACAGCATTAACTGCGATCCTGAACGCACGGCTTGCAGAGAGGGAAACAGTTAATGCCCCACGCCACAACGAGGGACGACGTCCGCATCTATTTCGAAGAAGCGGGTTAGGGAACGCCGATCATTTTTCTTCACGAATTCGCCGCCGACTACACCAATTGGGAGCCGCAGATGCGTTACTTCTCGCGCGGTCACCGCTGCATCACCTATTCCGCGCGCGGCTACACGCCATCTGACGTACCCGCAGGTGACGTCTACAGCTACAAGCACTTTTATAACGATGCGCTTGCTGTGCTCGATCATCTCAAGATCGAGCGTGCACATCTCGTCGGTCTCTCGATGGGCGCCTACTCGGCGCTGCAGACCGGCTTGAACGCGCCGCAGCGCGCATTGTCGATGACGCTCGCCGGCGTGGGCTCGGGCTCGGAGCTCGAAAACCTGGAAGCCTGGCGCAAGCAGTGCCGCGCCAATGCCGAGCAGTTCGAGACGCTAGGCGCCGCCGAGGTTGCAAAAGTCACGCGCGAGGCACCGAGCCGAATTCCTTTTCTGGTGAAAGACCCGCGCGGCCACGCCGATTTCTACGCTGCCCTGGCGCGGCACGATTCCAGGGGATCGGCGAACACGATGCGCGGCTTTCAGGGCAGACGTCCCTCGATCTACACCCTGACGGATGCGATCAAGAGCGTGGCGACGCCGGCACTGATCATCTGCGGCGACGAGGACGATCCCTGCATCGGGGCGAGCCTGTTCCTGAAGAAGCATCTGCCAGCGGCAGGCCTCGCGATGTTTCCAAAGTCGGGGCACGTGCTGAACCTCGAAGAGCCGGCGCTGTTCAACGAGAGCGTGGAGCGGTTCGTGACGCTGGTGGAAGCGGGA
>JAEWHT010000097.1 GCA_023387695.1 Pseudomonadota bacterium
ACCCCACCCCGTCACGCAATCTCGCTTTGCTCGATCGCGTGCCGACCCTCCCCCTCCAGGGGAGGGTAAGAACGGCGAACCTCTTTGCTTTTGCAGCGACTAATTTAACAGGCGGCATTGCGTCGCCTGCGTTGCGGCATTTCTCATCCGGTCAGCCCATGGCCCGCCGCGAGCGCTTCTGCTATCGATAGACGGCTCGTGGATCCCTGCGGCCAAACGGAATGACCGATGCGTTCATTGCCTGCGCGTTCCCTTTCCCAGACCTTCGTTGCCCTCGCTAGCCTGGCGCTGCTTTCCGCCCAGTCCGTGCGCGCGGCCGATGACGACACCACGCCCAAGGGGCCGGCGGTCACGGTGCTGAAGGCGGCAAAATCCTGCTTCTCGGACATCGTCGAAGCGACCGGCAACATCATCGCGCGCGAGGAAACCTCGGTGCGGCCTGAGCGCCCGGGGCTGAAGGTCACCGAAGTGCTCGCCGAGGCCGGCGACACCACGACGGCCGGCCAGGTGCTGGCACGGCTCGCGCTGCCCGAAGGCGGCACGCTCCAAATCACCGCGCCCGTGGCCGGCGTCATCGCCACCTCGACCGCGCAGATCGGCAATTTCGCGTCCGCCAAGGGCGAGGCGCTGTTCACGATCGTGGCGCGCAGCGAATATGACCTCGTCGGCTTGGTCGCGACCAATGATGTGCGCAAGCTTGCGGTCAATCAGCCCGTCACCGTCCGCATTCCCGGCGCCGGCGATATCGATGCCAAGGTGCGCCGTATCGGTCCGACCGTCGAGGCGAACATCCAGCAGGGCTTCGTCTATATCGGCATCACCTCGCAGCGGCGGCTGCTCATCAACGCCAGCGGGCGCGCGCTGATCAAGACCGGCCAAAGCTGCAATGTCGCGGTGCCGCTGACAGCCGTGCAATATTCCTCCGCCGGCACCGTCGTGCAGATCATCCGCCGCAACCGCATCGAGACCAAGCGCGTCGAGATCGGATTGATGTCGGGCGGCAATATCGAGGTGCGCGAGGGCCTCAACGAGGGCGATATCGTCGTCGCCCGCGCCGGCGCACTGTTGCGCGAAGGCGATCCAGTGCGGCCGGTGATGGCTGCGGAAGCCGCGAAGTAGCCTTGAGAGATTGCTCCGTGTCCCGGACGCGCTGCAGCGTGTAACGCTGCTGCGCAGAGCCGGGACCCATCTCGCTACGAAGCGACTGCCTCAAAAAATGGGCCCCGGCTCCAGCGTCGCATCATTGCATGATGCGCCGCGTCCAGGGCACGAGACTCAGCAAGCCTTGAAAAACTAACCGCCGGCCGGGTCGAAATGCACGTCCTCGAGCAGCGAGGACGACACCGTCGGGACCTGGTCGCCTTCGGAGGCGCGGGAGATGGCGACGCGGGTCTTGTTGAAGACGCTCTCGGCAGTGCCCTGCGCCTTGAGATTGTTGAGGAGCTCGCCGACCAGCGTCGAGTGCTCGCCCTTGCTGTCGTCGACGACCTTGCCGGGCGACGCCGAGGAGAGGATCAGCGCGTTGTCGGGCGTTCCGATCGGCGCGAGACCGTGCGAATAGGAGCGGAAGCGACGCTCAAAGGGATTGCGGCGCGAGGCGTCGACGACGACGAGCTTGGCCTTGGCGCCCTGCTCCTTCATCATATCGAGCACGCCTTCGATCGAGACGCCCTGGCGACGGACGTCGCTTTCTTTCCAGATCACGGCATCGACGGGCAGCATGTAGCTCTCGCGGCCGGCCTGAACGCCATAGCCGCCGAAGAACAGCATGACGGTGGTGTCACGCTTGATGCGGGACTTCAGGCGGTTGACCGCGCGGACCATGTCGTCCTTGCTCGCGTCTTCCACCATGTCGACGTCAAAACCGTTCTTGCGCAGCGACGAGGACAACGCGCGCGCGTCGTTGATCGACTGGGTCAGCGGCGCGCTGGCGTCGGGATAATGACCATTGCCGATGACCAGCGCGAGACGCGAGGTCTGGCCGGCCGGGATCGTGACCTGATCAGTCGAAACCGCCTTGGCAGCATCGAGCGAACGCATGTTGAGAGCAGCATGGGCGCCGATCGCCAGCGACACCGTGCCGATGAGGGCTGCGGCGACGGCAATCGAGCGTCGGGAAATATCGAGCTGCCTTACATTCATCTCGGTTCATTCCTGTCAGTGCCAAAGACCGGCCAAACGCGCGCACACTGTTTGAGTAGCGCGATGGCGTCTTTAGGTTTGAGGGATTGGCCGGGGATGTGTCCCCGAATTGCGCGCAATTTGCGGCACCGCACCAAACAAACCATTAACCCGAGATCGCCGGCCCGGCAATAGATCGCCCAAAATTTGACATAACCGCCTGAAAATATTGACCAATTATCCCATTGAGAGCCCCCTGATTTTTGGATTCCCCGTAGCCTTCCGGGGGTCGATCATGCAGGCTCCGTGCCGGGTTTTTCTCAAAGCGTGGTCACATTTGTATTTCCCGCGAATCCGGGTAGCTTTTTCAACGACTTGCAGGGGGCGGGTCCCCAGCCTGGCCCCGTTTCGAAAGTCCCCCGCGACCAGGTATTTCATGAGCTTTCATTATTTCGCAGGTGCCGCGTGCCGGGCGCTGACGGCGCGGAAAGACGGCCCCTCGCTTTATGACGTCTGCGATCCCGTCTTGTCGGGTCCTTCGAGCGGCGACCCGCATCTGGCCAAGTTCTATAAGACCGCACTCGGCAATCCCGCGCTGCGGATACTGCTGCGGCGCGCCGGCCTGAGCGAGTTGCGCAACGAGGCCAAGCTGACCCGGCTGCGCGAAGCGTTGGTCCGCGCCCGCGACGATGCCGAGCCCAACTGGGCTGCGGTCGGCCAGCCGATCGCCGAACTCGTCGACACCATCACGCTCGACCATCCGAAGCCGCCGCCGGCGATATTCACCGGCTCAGCGCCACCACAGGCGCAGATCGACAACGCCATTCGCGATTGCGCGCAGCACTTGCTCGGCTCGTATCGCAAGAACGGCTTTCTGCCGACCTATGCCGCATTCAACCTGATCGGCGACCCTGATTTTCGCGGGCGCGAGCTGATCATGGCGCTCACGGGATTGAATGCGCGCGGCTACAAGAATTCGTCGCTGCTGTTCAATCTCGCTCGCGTCTTCATCGCGCGCTCGCCTGCACGCGCCGTGATGAATCCGCCCTGGACCGGCATCGCCGAACCGATGTGGGAACCAGTACAGATCCGCCATCGCTCGGCCTATTACGATGCGTTCTTCATCGAGGCGCTGCTGAGCTATGTTGAGACCGGGCTCGCTTCACCGACTGAGAAGACGGCTACCGAACGCGCCATCGCCGACATGGTCGATTTCTGCGTCAACATCAGCCGCGAGGAGGTCGAGGGCATCGGCGGGGCGCGCTTCAACGTCATCACCGCGCTGGCGCCGCCGCCGCATCCGCGCTTCTCCCGCTATTTCGCGCAGATCAAGCAGGACCTCGGCTTCGGTGTCTACGTGCCTGACTGCGACACCACGGCGTGTTCGATCTCCGCGGCAACGCAGGCCGGCTGCACCGATGCGATCATCGACCAGCCGCTGTTGGATTTCTACGCCGGCTATCAGGTGCAGGCCGGCGTCAACGAGCCGCGCGTGACGGTGCCGCTCAACGACAATATCGACTACGAAGGCGGCGTCGCGACCTGGATCGACAATCTCAAGGGCGAGCGCCCCTACGGCAACGATCTCGATCCCACCCTCAATCTCGATATTCTCGAGGTGAGCTTTCGCAATCTGGCGCGCTGGAAAGTCCTGGAGACGCCGTCACGTCTTGCGACCGTTCATCGCATCATCGGCTTCCAGAAGCGGCTGGCGGCAAGCGGCGCGTTCGCCAATCCGCGCTCGCACATCTATTATCTGCCGGAGCTCTACAGCGCCTATTTCGGCCGCTGCTATGCGGCTTTCCTGGCGTTGCCGCTATCGGCGCAGGCCTTGATCGATCCCAACGGCGACTTCGACTTCATCCGCCATCGCGTCCTCTCCTACGTCAAGGGCGAGCTGATGGCGTCCGAGATGAACGCGTTCGATGCGGCGCTGGCGCTGATCGCACTCGGTCATCTCGGCGCCGATCCGCGCGCCTTCGCACCGGCGCTGAATGTCATCGTCGAGGCCATCGGCGAAGGCGGTCGCCGCGGCCCGTTCCGCGCCTATGAATGGAACAAGATGAAGACCCCGACGCGGATCCTGGTCGGCGGTCCCGAGGTGACGTCGGCGTTTGTGCTGATGGGACTGGCGGTGGCGAAGCGGGCGATGGCGCGGGGGTGATGAGTCCCGTGCCCCGGACGCAGCGCAGCACGCAGTGATGCGCTGCTGAGCCGGGGCCCATGTCACCGAAAACTCGCCCGCGCAATTTCTGGGTCCCGGCTCTGCGCAGCAGCGTTTCACGCTGCAGCGCGTCCGGGACAAGAGCAGTGTTCGACCAATGACGGGAAATTGAAAGCCTCTTCGTTCGGCATATGCTGGTCGAGTGGCCCAAAGCCGACCACAATTGCGCGCCTCTATCGAGCTTTCATCACACGCGGACCGGCATGTTGCGAAAATTCCTGATTGCGCTGTCTTTGCTCGCCATCTCCTTGCCGGGGTTGCCGTCGCTGGCACAGGCGGCCGATATCACCGGCACCGCGAAGGTTCGCGATGGCGACTCCGTCCTGATCGGCACCACGCGGATCCGGCTCGGCGGCATCGATGCGCCCTCGGTCGATCAGCTCTGCCTCAACACCAAGGGCGAGCGCTGGACCTGCGGCGTCGCCGCACGCGACGAGCTCGCCAAATTTGCCGAGGGCAAGAACTGGGTCTGCCATGCCCGCTCGATCGACCGGCGCGGCCGCACCGTGGCGCGCTGCGAGGTCGGCGGCGAGGACATCCAGAAATGGCTGGTGCGCAGTGGCTGGGCGCTGGCCTTTGTCCGCCTCTCGAAGGACTACGAACCCGACGAGGCTGCGGCGCGCGAAGCCAAGGCCGGGATGTGGCAGGGCGCCTTCATCGCACCCTGGGACTGGCGCGTGCGCAACAAGAAGACGACGATCCTGGGTGCCACCAAGCCGCCCGAAGGGGCCCATTCGGTCCTGCTCGCCTCGGCCTCCGGACCTGTCGCGCCATCGCCGGACTGCACCATCAAGGGCAACGTCAACACCGCCGGCGAGTGCATCTACCACACCCCGACCAGCCGCTGGTACACCCAGATCAAGATGAAGATCAGCAAGGGCACCCGCTGGTTCTGCTCGGTCGAGGAGGCGGAGGCCGCCGGCTGCCGGGAGACCAAACGATAGGGGCCGACAGGGCTGCGTTTTCCGTACTTTTCTCAAGGCTCGCGGCCGCGTAGAAGAACAAATCAGCGACCCATCAGACAGTCTTCACGACACAAGGAAGTTAGCAATGACCGTTCGCGCGGGCCGGGAATTTCTGGCCATCCCCGGGCCCACAACGATGCCCGACGCCGTGCTGCAGGCGATGCATCGTCCGGCGATCGACATCTACTCCAAGGAGATGCTCGACCTCACCGAAAGCCTGCTCCGCGACATCTCGAATTTGTTCGCGACCAAGGGCAAGTCCTACATCTACATCGCCAACGGTCACGGCGCCTGGGAAGCGGCGCTGAGCAACGTGCTGTCGCGCGGCGACAAGGTGCTGGTGCTGGAGAGCGGACGCTTTGCGATCGGCTGGGGCAATGCGGCGTCGCTGATGGGCGCCGAGGTCGAAGTGCTCAAGGGCGACTGGCGCCGCGCCGTGCGGCCGCATGAGGTCGAAGAGCGGCTGCGCCGCGACACCGAGCACAAGATCAAGGCTGTCGTCGTCGTGCAGATCGACACCGCCTCGGGCGTGCAGAACGACATCGAGGGAATTGGCAAGGCGATCAAGGCGGCCGGGCATCCCGCGCTGTACATGGTCGACACCGTGGCTTCGCTCGGCTGCATGCCGTTCGAGATGGACAAATGGGGTGTCGATGTCGCGATGTCCGGCTCGCAGAAGGGCCTGATGACACCGCCCGGTCTCGGCTTCGTGGCTGCCAGCGCCCGCGCGCAGGAAGTGCACAAGAAGGCAAACATGTCGACGCCCTATTGGAGCTGGAGCGAGCGCGAGGGCACCGAAAACTATCGCAAATATGCCGGCACCGCGCCCGTGCATCTGTTGTTCGCGTTACGCAAGGCGATCGACATGCTGCACGAGGAAGGGCTGGAGAACGCCTTCCGCCGCCACAGCCTGCTCGGAGAAGCGACGCGCCGCGCCGTCGGCGCATGGACGGAAGGCCAGGTGCTCGGCTTCAACGTCGCCGAACCGCATGAGCGCTCCAACACCGTGACCACGGTGACCATGACCACTGGCCACGATCCCGCGGTGCTGCAGCGCTACTGCAAGGAGAAGTGCGGCGTCGTGCTCGGCACCGGCATCGGCGATCTCTCCGGCCAGGCCTTCCGCATCGCCCATATGGGCCATGTCAACGCACCGATGCTGCTCGGCACGCTTGGCGTGATCGAGGTCGGCCTCAATGCGCTGAAGATTCCGCACGGCAAGGGCGGGCTCGAGGCGGCGGTGTCGTATCTCGGCGAGCAGGTCGGGGCGTAAGCCTGGGCGCAGCTACAAACACCAATGTCGTCCCGGCGAAAGCCGGGACCCATACCGCGTGATCTCTCGATCGCGCGAGATCGCAGTACCAAGACCTTTCGCTACTAGTCTTCGCCAAACTCCTCCCTGGGGTTATGGGTCCCGGATCTGCGCTTCGCTTGTCCGGGACGACGGCAGAGTGTTTGGTTAGGGCTGCGGCGCCCGATACGCATCGATCTGCGCCTTCAACGCATTCTGCGACGCGGTCGGGTTGTTCGGATCAACCCGATATTCGCCACGCGCGAGCCACTGCAACACCTTCGTATCCACCACCGGCGAATGGTGGATGACGTCGCCGTAATTGCCGAGGTCGTGCGTCACGTCCTTGATCGCGCGGAAGTCGTAGAGGCGCGCATTGGGCAGCTGCGTCAGTCGCTCGGCGATGTGCGCCGTCAAATCCATGACGATCTTCAGCGTCGCGGGCGAGGCATCGCGCATCGCGACGAATTGCAGGATCGAATAGGGCGGGAAGTAGATGTCGAACGTGACGTCCGGATGGCGCGTGATCAGACTGGCGGCATCCTGCTCGAAATGCCGCACCATCGCGTCATAGCCATAGCCCTCGCCGAGGAAGCGGCTGCGTGAGGGCGCGGTGATATAGGCGAACGAGGCGAGCGTCTTCTGTGCGTTGTAACCTCGAGTAATTTCGAAATCTCGCGGCAGCGCGTAGATGTCGTCGACTTCCGACAGCGCAAATTTGACGGGGAGATAGGATGCGACGCTCGTGAGCGGCCCTCGCAGCGGCGGAACGGACCGCAGTAGCGCGAAGAGAGATTCCTTCGCCATCGCCGCGTTGAACAGATAGGCAGCAATCCCCTTCGCCGTCCGGCGATAGAGGTCGACGGAAAGATAGGGATCCGTTTCGATGTCGGCGGCATCGACGAAGATGAAATCATCCATCTCCCAGATCACGCGCCGGGCGCCGCGATCAATCGCCTGTTCCAGCACAAAGCTCTGCTGGCGGGAATTGGATCCGGTCATCGCCAGCTTGAGCGAATGGACACCGAGCGCGCGATCGATATCGCTCTGGCGGAAATGAATCGCAAGCGACGTGCCGATAAAGGCCGTGTCAAACGATTGACTGCGGATCAAGCCGGCATTCTGCATGCGCGTATCGTCGGAGTAGAATGCGGCGAGACGCGACGGACGAAATAGCTGCAGGGGGTCGACGAGATAGGTGAGCAGCGCCGCACCCAGCACGCACGCGATACTCGCGAGCAGAAGTCGCCTCAGATGTGTAAATGTGCCGCGCATTAGAACCGGAAATAGATGAATTCGCTGTGGCTCTGGATACCCAGAATGCCGAAGGCGAGCACCAGCGACGCCGCATAGAGGACTAGCGGCCGCCCCGCTCGCAAGCCCTCGCCGACGCTGCGATTCCCATGGTCGTACCCCATGATTCCTTGCGTGTTCGGCGCCAGCCACACCAGCGCGGCGTAGATCGAGACCAGTACCAGCGCTGCGATCTCTTCGCGACCGAAGATGATGTTGGTGGGATCAGCCATCGCGTAGAGGATACGCATGGCCCAGTCGATACGTTCGGCGCGGAAGAACACCCAGGCGACGACGACGGCGAGGAATGTCAGCACGGCGCCGGCGATGCGGACCGGCCGCGCCAGCTTTACCGGGACACTGGGCACCAGCGCGTTGAAGGCGTGGTTGACGCAGAGATATGCGCCATGCAGCGCGCCCCATGCGACAAACGTCCAGGCGGCGCCGTGCCAGAGCCCACCGAGCAGCATCGTGATCAGCAGATTGACGTAACGCAGCACGCGGCCGCGGCGATTGCCGCCGAGGGGGATATAGAGATAGTCGCGCAAAAACTGGGACAGCGTCATGTGCCAGCGGCGCCAGAACTCGACGATGCTGGTTGCCTTGTAAGGCGAGTTGAAATTGACGGGCAGGAAGATTCCGAACATCAGCGATATCCCGATCGCCATGTCGGAATAACCGGAGAAGTCGAAATAGAGCTGGAACGTGTAGGCGAGCGCGCCCAGCCAGGCCTGGTCGAAGCTCGGCGAGCGCGCGTCAAACGCGAGCGCGACCAGAGGCTGGATGCCATCGGCAAGGCATGTTTTCTTGAACAGGCCGATGGCGAAGATGATCACGCCACACAGGATCAAATGCGCGTCGGGATGCTTGGTTTCCTTCCGCTCGAATTGCGGGATCATGTCCTTGTGGTGAAGAATCGGCCCCGCGATCAAATGCGGAAAGTAGGTCACGAACAGCGCGTAATGCGGCAGCGCATATGCCGCGACCTGGCCGCGATACGCATCCACCAGGAACGCAATCTGGGTGAATGTATAAAAGGAGATGCCAACCGGCAGCAGGATGTGGACCGCAAAGTGTGTGTCCGCCAGCGCGTTGATATTCTCCGTGACGAAGCCGGCATATTTGAAAACGCCGAGCACGAAGAGATCGCCGGCGACGCCAAGGGCGAGCGCGGCCTTTCGCTGCGATGGGCCGAGCTTCGCCACGATGAGGAGATGACCGATGCCGTAATTGAAGGCGATCGACAGCAACAACAGGGCCACGAACTGCCAATTGCCGATGGCATAGAAGGCGAGCGAGGCCAGCGCCAGCCAGATCACCGGTGCCAGATTGCTGCCCCGGCCGAGCCAGAAATAGCCGGCCAGCACGATCGGCAGGAACAGCAGGATGAACGCGTAGGAATTGAACAGCATCTGGCTGGACCGGCGGCGGGATGATCGACCCCTCAAAGCATACAAGGGGCGGATCAACAACCCGGCGAGGTGAAGCAGCGGCTAGCAATTCGCGGAATCGGGACGATATAAGGTGGAACGAGCAGTTGAATGAGGATCGAGTGACCCAGGCCAAGACACCTTCCCAGCCCCCCGTCGCCCCGCGGCGGCCGCACACCTTCACCCACCACGGCATCAGCGTGACTGATGATTATGCCTGGCTGAAGGACGCGAAATGGCAGGAGGTGCTGCGCGACCCGAAAGTGCTCGATCCCGATATCCGGAAATATCTGGACGAGGAGAACAGCTACACCGAAAGCGTGCTCGGCCACACCGGTGCCTTGCAGAAGACGCTGGTGCGAGAGATGCGCGGGCGCATCAAGGAGGACGATTCCAGCGTGCCATCGCCGGACGGACCGTTCGCTTACTTCCGCAAGTTCCGCGAGGGCGGCCAGCACGAGCTGTTCGGCCGCATGCCGCGCGAGGGCGGCGAGGGCCAGATCGTGCTCGACGGCGACGCACTCGCCAAGGACCACAAATATTTCAAGTTCGGCGGCAGCCGCCACTCGGATGATCACAAGTTGCAGGCCTGGAGCGCCGACACCAAGGGCTCGGAGTATTTCACGATCCGCGTCCGCGACTGGGCGAGCGGCCAGGACCTCGACGACGTCGTCGAGGAGACCGACGGCGGCGTGGTCTGGAGCAAGGATGCGAAATCCTTCTTCTACGTGAAGCTCGACGACAATCATCGCCCGATGCAGGTGTGGCGCCACAAGCTCGGCACCAAGCAGGCCGATGATGCGCTCGTCTACGAGGAACAGGATTCGGGCTGGTTCACTCATCTGCACGAGAGCACCAGCGGCCGTTTCTGCGTGATCGCCGGCGGCGACCACGAGACGTCCGAGCAGCGGCTGATCGATCTTTCCAACCCCGAAGCGCCGCCGCGCCTCGTCGCGGCGCGCGAGGAAGGCGTGCAATATTCGCTCGCCGATCGCGGCGACGAGCTGTTCCTCCTCACCAATGCCGACAATGCCATCGACTTCAAGATCGTGACGGCGCCGCTCTCGTCACCGGAACGGAAGAACTGGCGCGACCTGATCCCCTATCGCCCCGGCATCTACATCATCGACCTCGATCTCTATGCCGGCCATCTGGTGCGGCTGGAGCGCGCCAATGCGCTGCCGGCGATCATCATCCGCGACCTCGCGACCAAGGAGGAGCACGCGATCGCGTTCGACGAAGCCGCTTATTCGCTCGACACGATGGGCTCTTACGAATTCGAGACGACGAATTTGCGCTTCGCTTATTCGTCGATGACGACGCCCTCCGAAGTCTACGATTACGACATGGTCAAGCGGACGCGCACCCTGCGTAAGCGCCAGGAAATCCCGTCCGGACATAACGCGGCCGACTACGTCACCACCCGCATCATGGCGAAGGCGCAGGATGGCGCCGAGGTGCCGGTGTCGATCCTGTATCGTCGTGGTCTCAAGCTCGACGGCGAGGCGCCGCTCTTGCTCTACGGCTACGGCTCCTACGGCATGGCGATGCCGGCCTCGTTCAATGCCAACCGCCTGTCGCTGGTCGACCGCGGCTTCGTCTATGCCATCGCGCATATCCGCGGTGGCGCCGACAAGGGCTGGGGCTGGTATCTCGACGGCAAGCGCGAAAAGAAGACGAATTCGTTCGACGATTTCGCCGCCAGCGCCCGCGCGCTGATCGATGCCAAGTACACGAGTGCGAAGCGCATCGTCGGCCATGGCGGTTCGGCGGGCGGCATGCTGATGGGTGCAGTCGCCAACCGTGCCGGCGAATTGTTCGCCGGCATCGTTGCCGAAGTGCCGTTCGTCGACGTGCTCAACACCATGCTCGACAACACGCTACCGCTGACGCCGCCGGAATGGCCCGAATGGGGCAATCCGATCGAGAGCGAAAAGGATTTCCGCACCATCCTGTCCTATTCGCCCTACGACAATATCGTGGCGAAGGAATATCCCGCGATTTTGGCGATGGGCGGCTTGACTGATCCGCGCGTCACCTATTGGGAGCCCGCCAAATGGATCGCCCGCCTGCGTGCGACCATGACCAGTGGCGGCCCAGTGCTGCTGCGCACCAACATGGGCGCCGGCCATGGCGGCGCCTCGGGGCGGTTTGACCGGCTCGATGAAGTCGCGATCGTCTACGCGTTTGCGCTGTGGGCGACGGGGATGGCGGCAGCCGGAGTGTAGCGACACCCACAGCCGTCATCCCGGCGTTTGCTGAGACGACGGTCTTGTAGGGTGGGCAAAGGCGCGAAGCGCCGCGCCCACGTGTTTGCGATTTCTACGAGAACGTGGGCACGCTTCGCTTTGCCCACCCTACGGCAGCGTGGCTCGTCGCTGCTACCTCACACCGCGCCGTGTGCTTCCACATAGAGCGCGTAGATGGAGTGGCAGCTCGCCATATAGAGGCGGTTGTTCTTCGGCCCCCCGAAGCAAAGATTTTCGCAGCGCTCAGGCAGCTTGATGAAGGCGAGCGGCTTGCCTTCAGAGCTGAACACCATGACGCCGTCGAGATCTTCCGGCTTGCCCTTGAGCTGATACACCTTGCGACCACCGATATCAGCCGGCTCGGACTGCAGAGCGCCGTTCGAGCCCCAGCCGCACCAGAGATTGCCGTCGCGGTCGACGCGAAAGCCGTCGAGCGAGCCCTGGTCGGCGGCATCGATCAGCTTGGTCTTGCCGCTCAAGGCGCCGTCGTCGCCGACATTGTAGCTCCAGATGCTGCGATTAGGCGTGCCTTTCCATTCGACGATATAAAGCTTCTTCTCATCCGGCGAGAACGCGATGCCGTTGGGATTGACGAGGTCGGTGAGAACGGCGGTGAGCTTGCCGTCCTTGGCGATGCGGTAGACGTTGGTCGTCGCCTGCTCCGGCTTCTCCTTCTTGCCTTCCCAGTCGCCGCCGATGCCGAAAGTGGGATCGGTGAACCAGATGCTATCGTCGGACTTCACCACGATGTCGTTCGGCGCATTCAGCCGCTTGCCATCGAACTTGTCGGCGAGCACGGTGATCTTGCCGTCCTTCTCGGTGCGCGTGATGCGGCGGGTGACGGAATGTTCGCAGGTGACGAGGCGGCCCTGGCGGTCACGCGTGTTGCCGTTGGCGTAATTTGCGTTGGCGCGGAAGACGCTGGTCTGCCCGGTCTTCTCGTCGAACTTCATGATCCGGTTGTTCGGGATGTCCGAGAACAGCAGATAGCCGCCTTCGGGAAAATAAACCGGGCCTTCAGCCCAACGTAGCCCGGTTGCGACCTGCTCAAGGGTCGAGGAATAGAGCCGGTATTTCGCGAAGCTCGGATCGAGAATCTGGACCGCAGGGTCCGGATAGCGCTGCGCCGGCGTGAACGGAAACGACTGCGCGCCGGCCGCACGGCCGAGAAGCGTCGAAGCCGCCGCCGCACCGGCGCCGGACAAGAGATTGCGTCGCGTGAAACTCATTGAAGTCCTCCCTGCCTTGTAAAAGGCCGGCTCTTGATATGGCCGGCCTGCTTCTTGAAGTGATCGTGATGCGCGGCCTAGCGGCCGCTTTTCTTCCGCCATTCCGCGAAATCCGTCAGCGTTTGCGGATCGGTCGCGGGATAGAGACCGAAAATGCCGCGGCCCTTGCCGACTTCCTCGGTGACGAAATCTTCGAATGCCGTCATCTCGAAGGTTTCGTTGGCGATCTCATCCGCAAGATGGGCGGGGATCACGATGACGCCGTCGGCATCGCCGAGAACGACGTCGCCCGGAAACACCGGCGCATCGCCGCAACCGATGGGAACGTTGATCTCGATCGCCTGATGCAGTGTCAGATTGGTCGGCGCTGAGGGGCGATGGTGATAGGCGGGGATACCGAGCTTGGCAATCTCCGCGGAATCGCGAAAGCCGCCGTCGGTGACGACGCCGGCGACGCCGCGCTTCATCAGCCGCGTCACAAGGATCGCGCCGGCCGAAGCCGCGCGCGCGTCCTTGCGGCTGTCCATCACCAGGACGGCGCCCGGCGGACAATCCTCGACCGCCTTGCGTTGCGGATGGGAACGATCCCTAAAGACGTCGATGGTGTTGAGGTCCTCGCGCGCCGGCATATAGCGCAGCGTGAAGGCTTCGCCGACCATGGTCGGCTGATCGACGCCGAGCGGGTGCACATCCTGGATCATCTGGATGCGCAGGCCACGCTTGAACAGCGCGGTCGCGACGGTGGCGGTGGAGACGGTCTTGAGCTTGTTGCGGGTGGCTTCAGAAAGTTTGGACATTTGGTGCATCCTCATCTGTCATTCCGGGGCGATGCAAAGCATCGAACCCGGAATCTCGAGGTTCCGGGTTCGCTTCGCGCCCCGGAACGACGGTGAAATCAGTAAATCGACGGCTCGCCGACCGGTGCGCCGAAATCAGTCTCGAGGAAATCGAAGTCGCAGCCGTCATTGGCCTGCTTGATGTGTTTGGTGAACATCCAGCCATAGCCGCGCTCAAAGCGGCGCTCGGGCTGCTTCCAGGCGGCGCGACGCTTGGCAAGCTCAGCCTCGGGGACATCGAGATTGATGGTGCGCGCAGCAACGTCGAGTGTGATGCGATCGCCGTTCTGGACCAGCGCCAGCGGGCCGCCGATATAGGACTCCGGCGAGACATGCAGGATGCAGGCGCCGTAACTGGTGCCGCTCATGCGCGCGTCCGAGATGCGGACCATGTCGCGCACGCCCTGCTTCACGAGCTTGGTCGGGATCGGCAGCATGCCCCATTCCGGCATGCCCGGCCCGCCCTGCGGGCCCGCATTGCGCAGGATGAGGATGTGGTCCTCGGTCACGTCCAAATTGGGATCATCGACCGCCTTCTTCATCGACGGATAATCGTCGAACACCAGCGCGGGGCCGGTATGCTTGAGGAAGCGCGGTGCGCAGGCGGAAGGCTTGATCACGCAGCCGTCGGGGGCGAGATTGCCCTTGAGCACGGCGAGCGCGCCTTCCTTGTAGATAGGATTGCTCACGCTGCGGATGACGTCGGCATTGTGCACCTCGGCGCCGTCGATGTTCTCGCCAAGGGTCTTGCCGCTCACGGTGATGCAATCGAGATACAGATGCTGCTTGATCTCACCCATCAGTGCCGGCAGGCCGCCGGCATAGAAGAAGTCTTCCATGAGATAAGCATCGCCGCTCGGACGGACATTGGCGATGACAGGCACCTTGCGGCTCGCGATCTCGAAATCGTCGAGCCCAATATCCTGGCCGGCGCGGCGCGCCTGCGCGATCAGATGGATGATCGCGTTGGTCGAGCAGCCCATCGCCATCGCCACCGCGATCGCATTCTCGAAGGCCTTTCGGGTCTGGATCGTCTTCGGCGTCAGATCTTCCCACACCATCTCGACGATGCGGCGGCCGCATTCAGAGGCCATGCGGATGTGATTGGCGTCGGCGGCGGGAATCGAGGATGCACCGGGCAGCGTCATGCCGATCGCCTCCGCAATCGCGGTCATGGTCGAGGCCGTGCCCATGGTCATGCAGGTGCCGTAGCTGCGGGCGATGCCGGCCTCGATGTCGAGCCAGTCCTTGTCGGAGATTTTGCCCGCGCGCCGCTCGTCCCAATATTTCCAACCGTCGGAGCCGGAGCCGAGAGTCTTGCCCTTCCAGTTACCGCGCAGCATCGGGCCGGCCGGCAGATAGATCGCCGGAATGTTCATCGAGGTCGCACCGAGCAGAAGCGCCGGCGTAGTCTTGTCGCAACCGCCCATCAGCACGACACCGTCGACGGGATGGCTGCGCAGCAGTTCCTCGGCTTCCATGGCGAGGAGATTGCGATAGAGCATCGTCGTCGGCTTGAGGAGCGATTCCGACAGCGACAGCGCCGGCAATTCCACCGGCAGGCCACCGGCCATCAGGATGCCGCGCTTGACGTCATCGACGCGCGACTTGAAGTGCATGTGGCAGGGCTGCGCTTCCGACCAGGTGTTGATGATCGCGATGCAGGGTCGATCCTTCCACTCCTCCGGAGCGTAGCCCATCTGCATGGCACGGGAGCGATGGCCGAACGAGCGGAGATCGTCGGGTGCAAACCAGCGCGCGCTGCGGAGCTGGTCAGGTGTTTTCTTCTTGGTCATGATTGGGTGCCCCATTTCTGGACGGTGTTCCGCTCGATGGCGCGGAAAATCAGGTTCTCGACAAAGAGCCCGATGATAATCACCGTCAAGAGGCCTGCGAAGACCGCAGGTATGTCGAGGAGGTTGCGGTTCTCGAAGATGAACCAGCCGAGCCCGCCCTGCCCCGAGGACACCCCGAACACCAGCTCAGCCGCGATCAGCGTGCGCCAGGCAAAGGCCCAGCCGATTTTCAGGCCGGTGAGGATCGAGCCGAAGGCGGCGGGAATGAGGATCCTTGCGACATAAGGCAGCCCGCGCAGGCCGTAGTTCCGGCCGACCATGCGCAGCGTGTTGGACACACTCTTGAAGCCGGAATGGGTGTTGAGTGCGACCGGCCAAAGCACCGAATGGATCAGCACGAAAACAAGGCTGCCATTGCCGAGTCCGAACCAGATCAGCGCGAGCGGCAAGAGCGCGATCGCCGGCAACGGGTTGAACATCGCCGTCACCGTCTCGAGGAAGTCAGTGCCGATGCGCGTGGAGATCGCGAGCACGGTGAAGATCGCAGCCAGCACGATGCCGGCCGAATAGCCCATGAACAGCACCTTAAGCGAGGTCCAGGCCCGCATCGGGATCGTGCCGTCCTTGACGCGATCGAACAGCGTCAGGATTGTATCGTGCAGCGTCGGAAACAGCAGGGGATTGTCGAGTGAGAGGCCGTAGGCTTCCCAGACCGCGGCCAGGAACAGAATGATGACGGTCTTACGGACAAGGCCGTCGTTCCACAGCAGTTCGACCACGCTCAGCTTGCGCTCAACCTCGCCTGTACCTTCGACAGCAGCGACCGGCGCGTCACGCAGCAATATTCTCGCTTCGCCCATCAGTGCCTCCCTCAATGCGCGGTGGCTTCGCCGGCGAACAGGAGATCGTGGATCTCCTTCTCGAGCCTCGCGGCGCTGCCGTCGTCATTGCTGACCTTGTCGACGTCGACAACCTCGGCCTTGACCCGGCCTGGATGCGGCGAGAGCAGCAGAATGCGATTGCCGATGCGGATGGCTTCCGCGATCGAATGGGTGACGAAGAGCACGGTGAACTTGGTCTCGCTCCAGAGCTGGAGCAGCTCGTCCTGGCAGGTCCGGCGCGTCAGTGCGTCGAGCGCCGCGAACGGTTCGTCCATCAGCAGGATATCCGGCTCCATCGCCATGCCGCGCGCGATCGCGACACGCTGCTTCATGCCGCCGGAGAGCGTATGCGGATAGGCATCGACCACGCGGGTCAAGCCGACCTTTTCGATATACGCCCGCGCGCGTGCTTCGGCGTCCTTGCGTGACAGCTTTCGCGCGGTGAGCAGCGGGAACATCACGTTGGCGAGTACGCTCTTCCAGGGCAGCAGCTGGTCGAACTCCTGGAAGATCATCATGCGGTCGGCGCCGGGGCCGTGGATCTCACGATCGCCGATGGTCATGCGTCCCTCGCTCGGGCTCATGTAGCCGCCGACGGCCTTGAGCAGGGTCGACTTGCCGCAACCGGACGGCCCGAGCAGCACGAAGCGATCGGACTTGTCGACCGTAAAACTCACTCGTTCGGTCGCAGTGACGACGGCGCTCGAGGTCTTGTAGCGCAGTGTCACGGAGTTGACGTCGAGCAACGCCATCAGTTGCCCTTCAGATCGTGCGCGACGGGGAGATAGTAGTCGGTCCAGGCCTTGGGCTGGGTCTTCAGCGTACCGGTCTTGTAAAGATGCGCCGCGAATTTCATCGTGCCCTGCGGCTCGAGATTCCACTCCATCATGCCGGGCTCTTTGAGGAGATCCAGCAGCTCCTCCACCGAGGTCTTGTCGCCGGTGATTTCCTTGTAGATTTCGACCGCCTGCCTGGTGTCGCTGCGGATCAGGTCCTGCGCTTCCTTGGTGGCATCGCGTACGGCCAGGATGATCTTGGGATTGGCGTCGGCGAATTTGGTGGTGGTGAAGAACTGTGCCTGGCTGAGCGGGCCGCCCATCACGTCCGGTGAATTCAGCACGACATGCGCGCCCGGGACGTTTTTCAGCTCGAGGAACGAGAACGGCGGGATCGAGAAGTGCGTGTGCACTTCATGCTTGGGATTGGACAGGGCCGCATAGGCGTCGGGATGACCGAGCTGGACGGTGTTGGCATCGAGCTTCGACCATTGGTCGGCACCGAACGTTTCCGCAGCCGCGATCTGCAACACGATCGCCTGGGTCGAGACCTTGACGGTCGGCACCGCGATCTTGTCGGTCGGGCCAAAATCCTTGATGGATTTGATGTTGGCGTCGCGGCTGATCAGCGTCATCGGCTGGGCTGACGTCGCTACGATGCCCTTCACGCCGCCGCGAGTGCGGTCCCACAGCAGCAGAAGATTGCCGGTGCCGGTGTTGAGGATATCGACGCCGCCCGCGAGCAGCGCATCGGTTTGCGCGCCACCGCCAGAGAAGGTGACCCATTTGGTCGTCACGCCGGGCACGCCAAGCGCGGCCGCGTGCTTCTCGATCAGCTTCTGCTTCTCCATGATGTGGCTCGGCATGTAGAAAATGCCGGGCTGCCGCGACAGCGATATCTCGGATTTCTGCTGCGCTTGCGTGGGCGAGGCCGACAGGGCCGCCGCGGCGATCAGGGCGATGGCTGCGCAGCCACGCTGCAATTGCTTGATCATTGTTGTTCGTTTCCTCTCGCCGCCATTGACGCATGGCCTTACTGATGCACTAATGCATTAGTGCATTAAAGGCAAGTCCGTCGGAGCACCCCACCATGGAAACCGCCCATCACGCGCCGCGCGCGGCTGCCCGGCTCGATCGAGCCCGGCAAGCCGCACCGCAGGTGTTCGAGCGGCTGCGCAATGCGATCATCGCGTTGGAACTGCCGCCGGGCGCACCGCTGTCGCGCGCCGAACTAGCCGCCCAATTTGGCGTCAGCTCGACGCCAGTGCGCGACGCGCTGATGCGACTCGAGGAGGAAGGGCTGGTCGATGTGTTTCCGCAGCACGCGACCGTGGTCAGCCAGATCGATATCGACCGCGCTCAACAGGCGCATTTCCTGCGCCAGGCGCTGGAGCTGGAGATCGTCCGGCTGCTGGCGGAGCGCCCTGATCCGGCGCTGATCATCCGCCTGGATCACGCCATTGCACTGCAACAACAATTCACCAAGGCCCACGACTTCCAGGCCTTCATGGTCGCCGACAATGATTTTCACGCCCAGCTCTATGCCGTCGCCGGAAAGCAGGACCTCTGGGCGCTGGTGCGCAGCCGAAGCGGACATATCGACCGGCTGCGTCGGCTACATCTGCCCTCACCCGGCAAAGCCCAGAACATCCTGCGCCATCACAAACTGATCACGCGTGCGATCGAAGCCGGCGATGCCGATGCCGCACAACAGCATCTGCGCAAGCATTTGTCGGGCACGCTGAGCGAGCTCGACACGATCCGCAGCCATCATCCGGAGTACCTGACGGACTAAGCCTTCGGCCCCAGCGGTCGTCTTTTTGGTGCAGTGCACGCAAGCGTGCATATGAAAACGCGGCGTAATCCTCGCACCTTGCGTAGACCATTGTAGTGGCCGCACGGTGCTTGCAGGACAGGCATAATCCGCGCAACAATTTCGTATTTGAAGCTTTGATTTGGGTCGTTGGGGAACATCCCCATTCGACCCGGAGGTTTAGCGTGGCCAACATCCTGATCGTGGATGACGACCCGGCCGTTCAGTTGACAATCCGGCTACTGCTGGAGCGAGCTGGCCACCAAGTGACGGTCGCCGGAGACGGCCGCAAAGGGCTCGTTTTGTTCGAAGGCAGCCAGTTCGACCTGCTTTTCCTCGACATCTACATGCCGGGCATGGACGGGTTGGAGACGATGCGCCACGTCCGGGCGCTGCAGCCAAGCATCCCGATCATCGTCATCTCCGGCCGCTCGATCACGCCGGACACCTATGCCGAGCCGGACTTCCTGAAGATGGCGACCAAGCTGGGGGCAGTTGCGAGCCTGCAGAAGCCGTTCCGGGCCGACGCACTGCTGGCGGCGGTCAACAACTGCCTGACGACGACACAGCCATCATCTCCGCCGCACATCGATGCCGGCTCCGGCGGTCAATGACGGGGGCATCGATGTCGCATAGAACATTCGGGTCCATTCTCGACGCGGCGCCAAGTTCGACATGAAGCTCGCAACCCGACTGGCCATCGCAATGATTCTGCTGGTCGCGGTTGCGGTCTCCGCGGTCGGATGGTTGAGCCATTACAGCCTGGAGCGCGCGTTCCTGCCGCGCGTGCTCGATCGCATCGAAACCCAGTCGGGATTGCTGGCCTCTCAGCTCGAAGCGCAGACCAACGGCGCGCGTGCCAGCATCGTGACGTTTCGTGCAAATGCCGCCGTGCGCGGCGTGATCGATGCCCATTTCAACGACGGCATCGATCCGATTGATCATCTACCCGAAAAGACCTGGCGCGAACGGCTGTTGACGCGTCTCGCGGCCGATGTCGAAGCCAACCCGACTTACGCGAAGTTTCGCGTCATCGGCGTCGACGGGACCGAATATCTGCGCGTCGACCGCTCCGGGGCGAACGGATCGGTTCGCGTCGTTCCCGACGAAGCACTGCAAACCAAGGACGACCGCTTCTTCTTTCAGGACGCGATCAAGCTGCCCGAAGGCCAGATCTACGTCTCTCCGGTCGATCTGAACGTCGACAACGGCGCCATACAGATGCCTTATGTCCCGACATTGCGTGTCGCGGCACCGCTGTACGGGACCGATCACAAGCTGTTCGGCATTGTCGTCGTCAATGTCGACATGCGCCAGATTTTCGATCGTATCCGCATCACGACCCGGCGGGGCGAACAGGTCTATGTCGTCGGCCGCAATGGCGACTACATCGTCAACCCGGACCGGACCCGCGAGTTCGGCTCGCAGCTGGGGACGCCGACGCGCTGGCAGGATGACTTCCCCTATTTCGCTGACGTCACCGGATCGACGCAAGGCGCCACCCGGGCGGTGACGGGCAGCGACGGCAAGCCGAGCGGCACCGCGATCGCGCCGGCGATCCTGGCCGAGGGGCAATGGGTCGGCATCATCCGCGTCGTACCCTACGCTGTCTTCATGGCGCCCGCCGTCCTGATCGAGCAGACGAGCCTCACGATCGGCATCATCGCGGTTCTGGTCGCAGCCGCGCTCGCCCTGATTCTGGCGCGATCGCTGACCCGGCCGATCGGACGACTCACGACAGCGGTCCAGGCGATCGGAAGTGGCAAACCCGCAGCGATCCCGACAGATGCTGGCGGAGAGACCGGCATGCTGGCGCGGGCTTTTGCCTACATGGTCGAGGAGACCAAGGCCAAGACCTCGGCGCTGGAATACGAGATCGAGGAGCGGCGGCGTACCGAGACCATCCGCGACCAGCTCGCCGTCCGCGAGCGCCTGTACAGCGCCGCGGTCGAATCCTCCGACGATTCGATCGTCCTGCAGACGCTCGACGGAACCATCATCGGATGGAATGCGGCGGCCGAACGTCTCTATGGCTTCACGTCCGAGGAGGCGGTTGGGCAACCAACCTCGATCATCCTGCCTGCCGATCGCCGCGAAGAGGGCAAGGACTATCTCAGGCGGATTGCACGGGGCGAACGGATCGATCATTTCGAAACGGTCCGCGTGCGCAAGGATGGCAGCCCGGTCGAGATCTCGGTGAGCCTGTCGCCGATCCGGGGCGCCGCGGGCGAGATCATCGGCGCGTCCGGCACGGCACGCCTCCTGACCGATGCACGACGGACCGAGCGCGCATTGCAGCAGCAGATCGAGGAGCGGCGCCAGCTGTTCGATGCCTCCCAGGATCTGATCATGATCATGAACTCGCGCGGCCACATCGTGCAGATCAGCCCGAGCAGCGAGGTGGTGCTCGGCTATCGGCCCGACGAGATGATCGGCCGCAGCGGCGTCGACTTCATTCATCCTGACCATCTCGACCAAGCCCGCGCGGAGATGCGCGAGCTCCGGCGCGGCGAGCATCCGATACTCGCCGACACGCGCTGCATCCACAAAAGCGGCCGCGAGGTCTGGCTCTCCTGGCTCGGCAACTGGTCGGATCAGGCCAAGCGCTTCTTCTTCGTCGGGCGCGACATGACCGAGGCGAGGTTGGCCGCAGAGTCCTTGCGTGACAGCGAGCAGCTGGCGCGCAACATCGTCGAGACCGCGCTCGACGCCTTCGTCCAGACCGACGATCGCAGCACCATCCTGAACTGGAGCTCGAGGGCCGAAGAGCTGTTCGGCTGGCGGCGGGACGAGGCGCTCGGCAAGAACGCGGTCGAACTGATCGTCGCGGAAAGCGAGCGCGAGAGGGTGAACGTCGGGCTTGAGCGCTTTCTTGACTCCGCCGAAGGGCAGACGCTCAACCGTCGCCGCGAGCTGATGGTTCGCCGCCGCGACGGCAAGGAATTCAAAGCCGAGCTCAGCGTCACGGCGCTAAGGCGGCGCGAAGGCATCCTGTTCAACGTGTTCTATCGCGACCTCACCGACAAGATCGCGTCCGAGGAGCGAATTCGCCACGCCGAGAAGATGGAGGCGGTCGGCCAGCTCACCGGTGGCGTGGCACACGATTTCAACAACATCCTCACCGTCATCACCGGCACGATCGAGATCCTGGCCGATGCTGTCGCCAAGGACCCGGGGCTTGCCGCGATCACGAAAATGATCGACGAAGCGGCTGGACGCGGCGCCGAGCTGACCCAGCATCTGCTGGCCTTCGCCCGCAAGCAACCGCTACAGCCGCGCGAGATCGATATCAACTCGCTGATCATCGACACCGCCAAGCTGTTGCGACCGACGCTCGGCGAGCAGATCCAGATCGAGTCCGTGTTCGAGGACGAGAGCTGCGTTGCAGTGGTCGACCCCAACCAGCTCACCACGGCAATCCTCAATCTCGCGCTCAACGCGCGCGACGCAATGCCCGGCGGCGGCAAGCTGATCGTGGAGACGGGCGCGGCCTATCTCGACGAGGTCTATGCCAGCGCCAACGATGTCCCACCCGGTCACTACGTGCTGATCGCGGTGAGCGACACCGGCTCCGGCATTCCGTCCCACATGCTGGCGCGCGTGTTCGACCCGTTCTTCACCTCGAAGGGCCCGGGCAAGGGCACCGGGCTCGGCCTCTCGATGGTCTATGGCTTCATCAAGCAGTCGGCCGGCCACATCAAGATCTACAGCGAGGAAGGCCACGGCACCACGATCAAGATGTACCTGCCGCCGGGCAAGACGCCGACGGCCGTCAGCGATGGCATCGTGCCGGCATCGATCGAGGGCGGGCACGAGACCATTCTCGTGGTCGAAGACGACCGGCTGGTGCGCGACTACGTGTTGGCGCAGCTGCATTCGCTTGGCTACGTCACCCTGCAGGCCGCCAATGCGGCAGAGGCACTTGCGATCGTCACCAGCGGCAAGCCGTTCGACCTGCTGTTCACCGACGTGATCATGCCCGGCAAGATGAACGGACGGCAGCTCGCCGATGAGGTGCTGAAGACACGTCCCGATCTCAGGGTGGTCTACACCTCAGGCTATACCGAGAACGCGATCATCCACCACGGCCGGCTGGATTCAGGCGTGCTGCTGCTGGCGAAGCCCTATCGCAAATCCGACCTGGCGCGGATCATCCGCAAGGCGCTGAGCAGCTGAGCCGCTGCTCGTGTCCCGGACGCACCGCAGCGTGCAACGCTGCTGTGCAGAGCCGGGACCCAGAACTTTTTGTGAATGCTTGGAGAGATGGGCCCCGGCTCAGCGACGCATCATTTCATGATGCATCGCGTCCGGGGCACGAGAGAAAGAGCCTGCCGCTTACGAGGCGCGCTGGGCCGCGGTCATCACGATGCGGATCAGATCAGCGGCATTGCGCGCACCGAGCTTCTTCATGATGTTGGCGCGGTGATCCTCGATAGTACGCGGGCTGATGCCGAGCGTGCGGCCGGCTTCCTTGTTGGAAGCACCGGCAGCGAATTGCTCGAGCACCTCGCGCTCGCGGCGGGTCAGCGGCTCGCGTCCGGGGAAATGCAGTGAGCCGAATTTCGGCGATGCGCTCTCTGCCTGCCTGCGTGCATAAGCACCGATGGCCTCGTCCAGCCGACCGACGATCTCGCTGCCGCGGAACGGCTTCTCGATGAAGTCGAGCGCGCCGCTCTTGATGGCGCCAACCGCCATCGCGATGTCACCCTGCCCGGAGATCATGAAGATCGGAGCCGGATAGTCCTCGCCGTGCAGCTCCTTCAGGATATCGAGACCCGACTTCCCGGGAATGTTGACGTCCAGCAGAATTGCTGCCGGTGTGCGGTTTCGCGCGACCGAAAGCAGTGCCGCGCCGTCCGCAAAACAGATCACCTCGTACCCTGCCGCCTTCAACACCATCGACAAGGTGTCGCGAACAGCCGGGTCGTCATCGACGACGAAGATCTCACCACGGGAGCTTTGTTCGACCATGTGCCATGTCCATTCGCCAAGCCGCGTCGGCATTCAAGGACTCGCGTCCGCGCCTGCATTTATGGCTTTCGGCGCAGATTCGGCCCACCCGCATTTGTACGGGACATGAACTTAACGCACAAGTAGCGCTGAGGTGCCTTATTGCGGGTGACGGAGAATATCCATGCTAAATTACGCAGGCACACCCCCGCTCGCCGCGATGGCTGAAAGCGATAGCCGTCAGTTGATTGCGGCCGAGCTTCGCTCCCTGATCGCGCGCATCGACATCAGCATGCGACTGATCGACGCCGCCATGATCCCGGACGATTTGAACGACGACAGCGCTATCTCGAGCGCCGATCCGGGTTCCACCGAGATCGTCGTGCTCGACGACGTCACGCCCCGTTTTGCCACGGCGAGCGCTGCTTTGAGGTCCTGCCGCGTGGAGCTCGGCCAGGCCCTGCAAAAACTGTCGGAATCCGGCAATCCAGCCTAGTCTGCAATCAGCGCGGCGACCTGGCCGCGGCTGATTGCATGATAGCCCCACACCTCAGGCGCGGTGGCGCTCCACGATCGCGTCGGTGGCGACGCCGCCCCAGGTGTGAATCGTCGGCAGGCCCATGGCCGTCTTGCCGAGATTGGCGAGACTGATGCGCAGCGCAGCAAGATCCAGCGGCTTCGGCAGGCTCTGAAGCTCGATCCCGACCGAGCGCGCGAAGCTGCGCGCGGCACTGCGACGCTTGCCGTCCATGCCGCTGATCACGATCACCGAGCCCGTGAATTTCGCCGCCGCCATCTCGCGCAGCACGTCGATGCCGTCGCCGTCCTCGAGAACGAGATCGAGCGTGACGCAGTCGAAGCGTGCAGCGCGCAGCTTCTCGATCGCTTCCGCAACCGAGGGCGCAACAGCGACTTCATGGCCGGCCTGCTTGGCCGCGACCGTGATCAGGCTGCGCTGCGTGGCGTCGTCATCGACCACCAGAAGCTGAAGCGCGCGCCGCTCGGCGCCGTCGGGCAGGTTTGACGGAATGGGGGAGAGAGAGCTTCTTGGCATGACCGGACCCTGAAATTGCGACCGTCAATGGATACACGGTGCGCGCTTAGGCCGCGTAAAGCGGGCTTTGTGAATTCGCTCGGATGTTTTCAGAAAATGTGAAGCAACGCGTCATGACAGCGCCGCACGGCGTGCGGGGCGATCACGCCACCGCGTCATGGTTATTGGCAGCACCGCGCTTCTTGCGGTTCTTGCCGCGCAGAAACTGGATATCCATCTCGGCGCCGTTGACGCGCACGAGCTCGCAACGACGATAGGCAAGTCCGGTGGACGAGAGCAACAGGAAGAACTCCTTCAGGTTCAAGCCCTGAATCGAGCCTTCCACCGTGAGGATGGCGTCGGTGTCGGAAATCGCGTTGAGCGTGCAGTCGCGCCGCCACGTACCGTCGATGGCCATGATGCAGACATCATAGCCCCGACTGAACGTGACGCGCTCTACGCCCTTGCCTTCCTCGGCCATGCCTATCGTCCTGCCATCGCCGCCACGCGCGGCGCCGCCGCCGCAACATTGGCCGCCGTCGCCGCACGCGGATCGTTCGGCCTGTAGAGGCCACGGCGATCGGCAATCGGCCTGAACGTATCGGTCAGTCCAACCACGGTCTCCGCCGCACCGAGCACCAGGAAGCCGTCGGGCTCGATCTGACGCGCAAGGCGGTTGAAGATGTTGATCTTGGTTTCCTGATCGAAATAGATCAGCACGTTGCGGCAGAAGATGACGTCGAACGTGCCGAGGTGAGAGAAGTCCTGCAGCAGATTGAGCTGCCGGTGCTGGATCATCGCCCGCAGCTCGGGATTGACCTGCCAAGTCTCACCGGTCTGCTTGAAATATTTCATCAGCATCTGGATCGGCAGGCCGCGCTGCACCTCGAACTGGCTGTAAACGCCGGCCTTGGCTTTCTCGAGCACTTCCTGCGAGAGATCGGTCGCGATGATCTCGACACGCCATCCGGTGAGCGCTGCGCTCATCTCTTTCAGGGTCATCGCCAGCGAATAGGGCTCCTGCCCGGTCGAGCCTGCGGCGCACCAGATGCGAACGCTGCGGCGGCCGGCACGGGCCTTGAGGACTTCGGGCATGATGGTGTCGCGGAAATGATCGAACGGGACCTTGTCGCGGAAGAAGAAGGTCTCGTTCGTGGTCATGGCTTCGATCACGCTGGTGATCAGCGCGCTCGAGCCGCTTTGCAGCTTCTGCACGAGCTCGGGAATGCCGGAGAGTCCGGCCTTGCGCGCCAGCGGCAGCAGGCGGCTTTCGATCAGATATTGCTTGTCGGCGGACAGGTCGAGACCGGAGCGCTCTTTCAGCAACTTGCGCAGATACTCGTAATCGGGCGCGTTCACAGGATACCTCTTGACGCTACTAACAGGTGTATTTTCAGGCCGCTGTCTCTTCTTCGCGCTCGACCAGCCCGACTTCCTGGAATTTCGCCAACACGATTTCCTTGTCGAATGGCTTCATGATGTACTCGTTGGCACCACCGCCCATCGCCTTGGTGATGTGGTCGATGCCGTTCTCGGTGGTGCAGAACACCACCCTGGGCTCATCGCCGCCGGGCATGCGGCGCAGCGTGCCGAGGAACTGGAAGCCGTCCATGACGGGCATGTTCCAGTCGAGCAGGATGGCTTCCGGCATGGCCTTCTTGCAATGGACCAGCGCTTCGACGCCGTCTTCCGCTTCAATGACTTGGAAGCCCAGCGCTTCGACAATGCGACGCGCGACCTTGCGAACGATGCTGGAATCGTCAACCACCAAACAGGTCTTCATCTTGGATCTCCGGCTTAAATGTCTTTTGTGAAAGTTCAGGCAGCCATTTGCACTTCGGTCTTGAGCTCGAGAACGCGATCGACGTCGAGGACGACCATGAGCTGGCCGTCGAGACGGTGGACACCGCCGGCGAGCTTGGCCATGCGGGGGTCGAGGTTGACGGGGTTCTCCTCCATGCCGGCTTCCGGCA
>JAEWHT010000120.1 GCA_023387695.1 Pseudomonadota bacterium
ACGCGGTGCAGGCGCAGCAGATGTATGGCGGCCACGGCTACATCGCCGAGCAGGGCATGGAGCAGTTCGTGCGCGATGCCCGCATCGCCATGATCTATGAAGGCGCCAACGGCATCCAGGCGCTCGACCTCGTCGGCCGCAAGCTGCCGCGTGATGGCGGCCGCGCCATCTTCGCCTTCTTCGGCGAGGTCATGGCCTTCGCCAAGGAGAACGGCGGCGACGAGGCGCTCAAGCCTTTCGTCACCCCGCTCTCGACCTCGCTCGGCCATCTCCAGCAGGCCACGACCTGGCTGATGCAGAATGCGATGGCGAAGCCCGACAACGCCGGCGCAGCCGCGACCGACTATCTGCATCTCTTCGGCTTCGTTGCGCTCGGCTACATGTGGGCGAAGATGGCTAAGGTCACACAGGCCAAGATTGCCGCCAGCGGCGCGACGCCCTATCTCTCGACCAAGCTCGTCACCGGCCGCTTCTTCATGGAGCGGATGCTGCCGGAAACCGCGGCCAATCTCGCGCGCATCCAGTCCGGCTGCGCCACCATCATGGAACTGCCGGCGGAAGCGTTCTGAGCCTGCTTCCGCGCCAACAGAATTCGAACAACAGATCAGGAGGGCGTCATGCCTGAGGCATTCATCTACGATCACGTTCGCACACCCCGTGGCCGCGGCAAGGCGGACGGTTCGCTGCACGAAGTCACCGCGCTTGCGCTCGCCACCGTGCCGCTGAAGGCGCTAAAGGACCGCAACAATTTGCCGGAAGATTCCGTCGATGACGTCATTCTCGGCGTCGTCGATCCCGTCGGCGAAGCCGGCTCCGACATCGCGCGCTTTGCTGCACTCAAGGCCGGTCTCGGCGAAGCCGTCCCCGGCGTGCAGGTCAGCCGCTTCTGCGCTTCCGGCCTCGATGCCGTGAACTTTGCTGCCGCCCAGGTGATGAGCGGCCAGCATGAGCTCGTCATCGGCGGCGGCGCCGAATCCATGAGCCGCGTCGGCATCGGCGCCTCCGGTGGCGCCTGGCCGATGGATCCCTCGATGGCCGTGCCGGCCTACTTCATGCCGCAGGGCATTTCGGCCGATTTGATCGCCACCAAATACGGCTTCTCGCGCGACGACGTCGACGCCTACGCTGTGCAGAGCCAGCAGCGCGCGGCGAAGTCCTGGGAGGAAGGCCGCTTCAACAAGTCAGTCGTGCCGGTGAAGGACATCAACGGCCTCACCATCCTTGCCAAGGACGAGCACATGCGTCCGTCGACGACGATGCAGTCGCTGGCACAGCTGCAGCCTTCGTTCACGATGATGGCGCAGATGGGCGGCTTCGACGGCGTCGCCGTGCAGTCGCACCCGGAAATCGAGCGCGTCAACTACGTCCACCACGCCGGCAATTCGTCGGGCATCGTTGATGGCGCCGGCGCCGTGCTGCTCGGCAGCAAGGACGCAGGCGCGAAGTACGGCCTGAAGCCGCGCGCCAAGATCCGTGCGTTCGCGAATATCGGTTCTGAGCCGGCGATGATGCTGACCGGTCCGGTCGACGTCACCGAAAAGCTGTTCGCGCGCTCGGGCATGAAGAAGTCGGACATCGACCTGTTCGAGCTCAACGAAGCCTTTGCGTCCGTCGTGCTGCGCTACATCCAGGCCTTCGACATCGACAACGCCAAGATCAACGTCAATGGCGGCGCGATCGCGCTCGGCCATCCGCTTGGCGCTACCGGTGCGATGATCCTCGGCACCGTGCTCGACGAGCTCGAGCGCACCAACAAATCCACCGCCCTGGTCACGCTGTGCATCGGCGGCGGCATGGGCACCGCGACCATCATCGAGCGCGTCTAAGGGGTAGGGGAGCAACCAACATGGCTTACAAGAATTTCAGGGTTGAGACCGACACCGACGGCATCGCGCTCGTCACCTGGGATATCCCCGGCCGTTCGATGAACGTGCTCGACGAGACCTCGACCAGCGAGCTCGACGCGATCGTCAAGGAGACGACTGCTGACGCTGCCGTGAAGGGCGTCGTCATCACCTCCGCCAAGGAAGCCTTCTGCGCCGGCGCTGACCTGTCCATGCTCGAGGGCATGAACCAGGCCTATGCAAAGGTCCTCAAGGAGCAGGGCGAGACTGCCGCAAACCAGATGCTGTTCGAGCAGAGCCGCCGCTTCTCGCTGGTGCTGCGCTCGATCGAAACGTCAGGCAAGCCGTGGGCGGCCGCGATCAACGGCCTGGCGCTCGGCGGCGGTTTCGAGATCACGCTCTGCTGTCACTACCGCGTGGCCGCGGAGAATCCCAAGACGCGCCTCGGCCTGCCTGAGGTCAAGGTCGGCCTGTTCCCCGGCGCCGGTGGCACGCAGCGCGTGCCGCGCCTGGTGCCGCCGCAGGACGCGATGACCATCCTGCTGAAGGGCGATCCTGTCACCGTCGAGAAGGCGAAGGCGCTGAATCTGATCCACGCGATCGTGCCTGCCGCTGACCTCATCAAGGCCGCGAAGGACTGGATCAAGGGCGGCGGCAAGGCTGTCGCTCCGTGGGACGAGAAGACCTTCAAGCTGCCGGGCGGTCCGGTGTTCTCCAAGGCCGGCATGATGATGTTCCCGGCCGGCAACGCGATCTATCGCCGCGAGACCTACGACAACTATCCGGCCGCGCGCGCGATCATGAGCTGCGTCTATGAGGGCCTGCAGTTGCCGATCGACGCCGCGCTACGTGTCGAGTCGCGCTACTTCACGTCTGTGCTGCGCTCGAAGGAAGCGGCGGCGATGATCCGCAGCCTGTTCCTGTCGATGCAGGAGCTGAACAAGGGTGCGCGCCGTCCGAAGGACGTGCCCGCGACCAAGGTGAAGAAGATCGCCGTGATCGGCGCCGGCTTCATGGGTGCGAGCGTCGGCTACGTTTCGGCCCGTGCCGGCCTCGACGTCGTCCTGATCGATCGCGACCAGGAAAGCGCCGACAAGGGCAAGGCGCACGCGCAGAAGGTGATCGAAGACCAGATCAAGAAGGGCCGCGCCAAGGCTGACGACGCCGAGAAGCTGCTCGCGCGCATCACCCCGACCGCGGACTATGCTGCTCTGAAGGACGTCGACCTCGTCATCGAGGCCGTGTTCGAGGATCGCAAGGTCAAGGCCGATACCTTCGCCAAGGCGCAGGAGCATATGAAGCCGGACGTGATCTTCGCGTCGAACACTTCGACGCTGCCGATCACCTCGCTGGCCGAGAGCTTCAAGGACCAGGGCAAGTTCGTCGGCATCCACTTCTTCTCGCCGGTCGAGAAGATGATGCTGGTCGAGATCATCAAGGGCAAGAACACCGGCGATGTCGCGCTCGCGACCGCGCTCGACTACGTCCGGCAGATCGGCAAGACGCCGATCGTCGTCAACGACAGCCGTGGGTTCTTCGCCAACCGCTGCGTCTTCCGCTACATCAACGAGGCCTATGACATGCTGATCGAAGGCGT
>JAEWHT010000137.1 GCA_023387695.1 Pseudomonadota bacterium
ATCTCGAACAGCTCGACGAAGTCGGCGCGCTGCATCGGCAGAAGCTTGGCAAGCGCCGCACGACGCGACTGCTCGTCCTCGGAGAGGATCATCTCGCGCACCGTGCGGATGCGCGTCTCCTCGAAGAACATGTGCTCGGTGCGGCAAAGGCCAATGCCTTCGGCACCGAACTTGATCGCGGTACGGGCGTCATCAGGCGTATCGCCGTTGACGCGGACGCCGATCTTGCGAACCTGGTCGGCCCAGTTCATCAGCGTACCGAACTCGCCGGAGAGCTCCGGCTCGATCATCGGCATGCGGCCAGACAACACCTGGCCAAGCGAGCCGTCGATGGTGATGACGTCGCCGGCCTTGAAGGTGCGCGAGCCGATGCTCATGGTGCCGCGGCCGTAGTCGACGCGGATGGTACCGCAGCCGGAGACGCAGGGCTTGCCCATGCCGCGCGCGACGACGGCCGCGTGCGAGGTCATGCCGCCGCGCGTGGTCAGGATGCCTTCGGCGGCGTGCATGCCGTGGATGTCTTCGGGGCTGGTCTCGATACGGACCAGAATCACTTTACGTCCGTCACCCTGCAGCTTGGCAGCTTCGTCCGAGGAGAACACGATCTCGCCGGAGGCCGCACCGGGCGATGCCGGCAGGCCGGTCGCGATCACGTCGCGCTTCGCATTGGGATCGATGGTCGGATGCAAGAGCTGATCGAGCGAGGCGGGATCGATCCGCATCACCGCTTCCTTCTTGGTGATCAGGCCTTCGTTGGCAAGCTCGACCGCGATGCGCAGCGCCGCCTTCGCGGTGCGCTTGCCGCCGCGGGTCTGCAGCATCCACAGCTTGCCCTGCTCGACCGTGAATTCCATGTCTTGCATGTCACGGTAGTGCTTCTCGAGCAGCGTGTAGATGCGCGTCAGTTCCTTGAAGGCTTCCGGCATCGCGGCTTCCATCGACGCCTTGTCGGAGCCGGATTCCTTCCGCGCCTCTTCAGTGATGTCCTGCGGCGTACGGATGCCCGCCACCACGTCTTCGCCCTGCGCGTTGATCAGGAACTCGCCATAGAGCTTGCTCTCGCCGGTCGAGGGATTGCGCGTGAACGCAACGCCGGTCGCCGAGGTCTCGCCCATGTTGCCGAACACCATGGCCTGCACGTTGACCGCGGTGCCCCAGGATTCCGGAATGTCGTGCAGCTTGCGATAGGTCATCGCTCGCGCATTCATCCAGGATGAAAACACCGCGCCGACCGCGCCCCAGAGCTGGTCATGCGGATCCTGCGGAAACTCCTTGCCGGTCTCGCGCGCAACCGCGTCCTTGTACTTGCCGACCAGATCGACCCAGTCGTCGGCGGTGAGATCGGTGTCGAGCGTATAGCCCTGGCCGTCCTTGAAGGTGTCGAGGATCTCCTCGAAGTGATGATGCTCGAAGCCGAGCACCACGTCGGAATACATGGTGATGAAGCGGCGATAGCTGTCATAGGCGAAACGACGATCGCCCGAGAGCTCCGACAGCGCTTCCACGGTCTTGTCGTTGAGACCTAGATTGAGGACGGTGTCCATCATGCCCGGCATCGAGGCGCGCGCGCCGGAGCGCACGGAGACGAGCAGCGGGTTCTTGGTGTCGCCGAAGATCTTGCCGGTCAACTTGCCGACGTAGTCGAGCGCCTTCTCGACCTGCGACTGCAATTCCTTCGGATAGGATTTGTCGTGGGCGTAGAAGTAAGTGCAGACCGAGGTCGGGATGGTGAAGCCGGGAGGCACCGGCAGGCCGAGATTGGCCATCTCGGCGAGGTTGGCGCCCTTGCCACCGAGCAGATCGCGCATCTCCGTGCGGCCTTCGGCCTTGCCGTCGCCGAACGTGAAAACCCACTTGTTGGCCGGGATCTTGGCGGGTGCGCTCTTGGCGGGAGCCGCCTTCACCGAGGTCTTGGCAACGACCTTCGGCGCGGCCTGCTTGGTCGCAGCCTTCGCAGCGGGCTTGGCCACCGGCTTTTTGGCGACCGGCTTCGGCGCGCTTTTGGCCAGCGCCTTGCGGGCGGCCGGCGCGGCCTTCGACTTGGCGGAGGGCTTTGATTTCGCTGGGGATTTCTTAGGCTTCGAGGCGGCTTTGGCCATAGCTTGCACACAACCTGCGAGAGGGACGGGAAATTGCGGGCCTTACACCACTTTGGGCGGGCCCGCGCAAGTCGAAGAGTTCCGGAAAATGAAGGCCTAGAGATGGAGCCACTTCAGCAAACCGAGGCCGATCGCACCATTGAGGATGAGAAAAATCGCCACGATGAAATTGAGCAGCCGGGGCATGATCAGGATGAGCACACCCGCCAGCAGCGATAGCAGTGGCGAGATGTGGGCGACGGTGATGTGCATGAAATGTCTTTCCGAACGTTAGGGCGAATCGCGGGCGGATCATAGCGGACCGGGTTCCGCGGGTAGAGACGCGCATGCAGCCCGACGGGTTCCCCGTTTCGCGAAAACTGCCCGAAATTGCCGCGTATGCGGCAGGGCTTTTTCGGAACATCGCGCGCGGCGCAGCATTGGCAACCGGTCGCGTCACTGGCGCGTCCCGTAAAACCACGTCGCAAATCACGTCGCAAAATCACTCGAAGGAGTTGCCCATGCGGAACAGGATCATTGCCCTTGCAGCGCTCGCGGCCGCGATCGGCTCGCCCGTCGCAGCGCAGGCGCAAACCGGGATCACGGTGGGACGTGCGCCCGTGGTGGTCGATAGCAGCCCGACGATTGCGGTCGAGCAGCGGCCGGCATTCCGTGACTATGTCGTCGAGCAACGCGTACCGGCCTTCAGCATTCCGGATCGCGTCATCGTCGGTGCCACCTTACCCGAAACCGGGATCACCTATTACGACGTGCCGCAGCGATTCGGCGCGACGACCTACCGCTACACCGTCGTGAACGGCGAGACGGTGCTGGTCGAGCCGCGCTCGCGGCGCATCGTCGAGGTGATGAACTGAATGAGTTGAACTCGATGTCCGGCGCGTCACTTCAATCAGGCTGACGTGCATTATAAATCGGACATCAGGCCCTGCCCGGTCTTCCCCCCGCCGGGCGGGGCTTTTTTGTTTTCTCGTGTCCCGGGCAAGCGAAGCGCGACCCGGGACCCAGAAGCTTCGAGCACGCCGCTCGCATGGGCCCCGGCTCAGCAGCGCACCGCTGAAGGAGCGCTGCACTGCGTCCGGGGCACGAGAGTCTAGTCCTGGATCTTCGAGAAGTCCGCCACCGCACGCGTGGCGCTGCGGATCTCGTTCAGCAGCTTCAGACGGTTCTCTCGCACCTTCGCATCATCGTCGTTGACGCGAACCTTGTCGAAGAAGTCATCGACCGCAGGCCGCAGCTTCGCCATTTCTGTCATCGCCGCGGAAAAATCCTCTCTTGCAACGGCTGCGCTTGCCTCATCCTTCACGACTGCAATCATCACTGCGAGCGCGGCCTCAGCACCTTCTTTGTAAAGAGATGGATCGGGCGCGCCTTCGAAAGTGCGCTTATCTTTCTTCTCCTCGATCGCGAGAATATTGCTCGCACGCTTGGTGCCGGCCAGTAGATTTTTACCATCATCAGTCTCGAGAAATCGACCGAGCGCCTCGATGCGTCGCACGACAAGAAGAAGGTCGTCCTGTCCTTCCAACGCGAAAACCGCATCAACTAGATCGTGCCGAGCGCCCCTCTCCCGAAAGGCAGCCTTCAGACGCTCAATCTCGAATTGCTTGCGATCGTCAGAGAACGAAATGATCGCTCGCGCAAAATCTGGATCGATTCGCGTCAGCGTTACATTGCGGAATTTAGAACCCGTCTCCTGCTGAAAATGCTTCCAATACTGAGAGGACTGTTTGAGCACGCGGCGCAACGAATGAAGGCTATCCTTCATCTCGAAAAGATGAATGTTCTTGTTGTCCTTCATGATGAGGTCCACCCGAGCCCCCCCCGCC
>JAEWHT010000144.1 GCA_023387695.1 Pseudomonadota bacterium
ACCCTGACGAACCGGGCTAAGTCGGAGAACACGACCTCGGTGGCGCGCAGATCGTTCTATCGCTACGGAACGAACGCGTTGCGACTCTCATGCTGGCAACACGGAACACGCTGCTTCACGTGCCTCCAATAGCCAACGCGAGCTACTGCAGTTGGCTGACATAGGCCGCTACTGCCCTGACTTGTGCTTGCGTCAGATCATGGGCAATCGGCTGCATGATGGTCGAGCTGTCGGGGTTTGCCTTGTCTTGCCCCCGCTCCTTGTCCCAGTTGGTCAGCTTCTTGATAACATAGTCGTTGAGCTGTCCCGCGAGGCGGGGAAACTGACCGTCGCCTTTGGCCTCCGGCCCGTGGCACGACGCGCATGGCGGTACATTCGCGCTGGCGACCCCGTCCTCGTAAATGGCCTTGCCTTCAGCAAGGTTCGCTTTCGTCGTACCGCCGAGCGGCTTCGGATTGAGGCTCTTGAATTCGGCAGTCAACGCTACCAGCAGCGCGGGGCTGAGCACATGCGCGACGTTGAACATCACCGGATTGTTGCGACGGCGCTCGACGAAGGCCTTCAATTGATTTTCGATGTATTCGGGCTGCTGCCCCGCCAGCCGCGGCATCGGGTACGATCCGCGAAAACCTTGTCCGTCTATCCCGTGACAGGTCTTGCAGTAGTCGGTCTTCGCTTTCAGCTCATGCGCCGACACATTTGCGGAATTATTTTGCAGGATTTTGTCCTCTGCATGAGTAGCCGCCGGCATCGACGTGACGACGGCGATCACCGCTACCCGCATTGCCGATTGCAGATTCATGAGCGCGTCCCCGCTTTGACGCGCGCAAGCTACGCGTAGCCGCTCGCTTCGGTCCAGCCGATTCTCGTCGAGCGCGACGGTCTCTGGCGAGAAAATTCGAGGCGGTAATTCGATGCCACGTAAAACGGTAAGTTGTTGCCTTATGCAACCGCTTCCTATTCGTGCTTGCATCTAACGTTGCGAAAATATCTCGGGAGATTTGAAAATGAATCGCGCGAAGTGAATCTCACTTGGCGAAACGTTCGCGTGCTGCACTACTTCGAAACGACAGCGGCAGACGATCTTCAACGTCAACGAACCGCAACGGGACGGACGCGATGTGGAGCAAGCGTTACAACGTCATCGGGTGGAACGTCAGGTGTCTTTTCGCCGCATGCGCGCTGATGGTCATCCTGGTTGTCGTATTGATGATCGGTTCGATGACACCGGCGAAAGCCTTGCCGAGCTTCGCCCGTCAGACCGGACAGCCTTGCGGCACGTGCCACACGGACTTTCCCGCACTCACTCCATATGGACGTCGTTTCAAATTGCTCGGCTATACCGCTGGAGGCGGCGAGTTCAAGACGACGCCGTTCTCATCGGAAAGCGGGCGCGCAGCGCGCGCCGAACTCGACAAGCTTCGCGGTTACGTGAAGGCGCTGCCTCAGGACACCCAAGCCGATGCCGATCGCAAGGAATGGGTGCCGCCGATCTCGTTCATGGCGGTCGAAGGGTTCACGCATACCCAGGGACCGACCATTCCCGCACCGTCAGATCCCTACAAGACCAACGACAATATCGTGGCCTCGCCGGTCAGCGTGTTCTGGGGCGGCGCGATCACGGATCATATCGGCGCGTTCGCCCAATATACTTATGCCGGAGCAACACCGCTGTCGTCGTATTCGGGAACGCCGGCGGACCAGTTCATTCATAGCTGGGGCTGGGACAACACCGACGTTCGCTACGCCAACACTGCGAGCGCGGGGCCGTTCGATATCGTGTTTGGCATTACCGCAAACAACAATCCGTCCGTTCAGGATCTGTGGAACACCACACCAGCTTGGGGTTTCCCCTACGCGTCATCGACACTTGCAGCCGGCCCCCCTGGCACGATGCTGGAAGGCGCCTTCGCGGCGCATGTCGGCGGCGCTGGTCTCTACACGATGATCAATGATCTGCTTTATCTGGAGATCACCGGATACAAGTCGATCGGCTTCCACACGCTGAACGCGCTTGGAGCGAATCCGTTCGATACTCCTGGTCAGCTCGGCAATGTCGCGCCCTACTGGCGCGCGGCGATCGAACCGCATTGGGACCGCCATTCGCTGATGGTCGGCACGTTCGGGATGATGTTCGACGTGCATCCGTGGTTCGACACGACATTCGCGACGGGATCGACTGCGGTGCTGCCGGTCTCCGACAAGTTCACCGACATCGGCTTCGACGCGCAGTACCAGTATCAGGGCGACAATTACTGGCTGACCTTGCGCGGCAGCTATATCCGCGAGTTCCAGCGGCTCGATGCAAGCTTCGCCGCTCTTGGCGTCGCGTCCAATCCGACCAACCAACTCAACAGCATGAAGTTGCAGGCCTCGCTGGCGCTGGGGAGCGACAATCGCGTTGTCCTCACGGGACAGTATTTCAACGTCTGGGGTACGTCGGATGCCGGTCTGTTCGGCACTGACCCGCTCTCCGGAATGGCGTTGACGCCAGACACTAACGGCTGGACCGCCGAGATCGCCTACATCCCGTTCGGGACCGGCAAGATGATCGGCTGGCCGTGGTTCAACGCGCGCATCGGCCTGCAATACACCTACTACAACAAGTTCAACGGCACCACGGTCGGTGCGCACGACAACAACACGCTGTTCCTGCACGCTTGGGTCGCCATGTAGGCCGGGCCGCAAAGGAGGTCATCCGATGAAGAAACTCTTTGCCGCACATCTCGCAGCGTTCGCCATCGCCATCGCCTTCGCCGGATCGGCGTCAGCCGCCGATCTGGCTATCAAGGTTCCAGAGCCGGTTGCGCCGCCCTTCAACTGGACGGGCTGTTACATCGGCGTCCATGTCGGCGCGGGGTTTGCGAAAAAGGACATCACGGATCCCGTGCAACTCGTACAGGATTCCTTCAACGGTCTCGGCTCCACGGTCGGTGTCACCACGGTGAGTCCGTCGCCGCGTGGCGCCGTCATTGGCGGCCAGGGCGGCTGCGACTACCAGTTCGCATCCTCCCCGATTGTCATCGGCATTCAGGGTGACGTCGCCGGCGCGACCTTGAGGAATAACAAGACTGTCGGCCTCCCACTCGGCAACCCCGGTGAGACGGCAATCGTCGATGCGAAGACCGAGTTTCTGACCAGCGTGACGGGCCGCATCGGCTACGCTTTCGACAACCTCCTGCTCTACGCCAAGGCCGGTGCCGCGATGGCCGGTGACAAGTATGAAGTCAGCGGCGCATTCACTGGCGTGCCTTTCGATTTCAGAGGCCTCGAAGATCGCTGGGGCTGGACCGCCGGCGCGGGTATCGACTGGGCCTTCACGCGGCATTGGTCGGCCAATCTCGAATACGACTATTACGGCTTCGGCACGCGAACTTCGACTTTTGCCGACCAGGCAAACGTCTTCCAGGGACCGGTCAACGTCAGGCAGTCGATCCAGGTCGTGAAGGTCGGAGTGAACTTCCACATGTGGGCGGGTCAATAAATGACCGCACCTTCCGCATCAGGGCGATCGTCATTGCGGCACTTCGGTCGCCTGCGTGCGACCCTGTGCACTCTAGCCCTGACGCTCGCCTGCTCTGTCGCGTCTCACGCGCAGGACAGGAGCGGCTTCGAGGCCAAGATCGAATATTGCAAGACCTGTCATGGCCTGTCGGCGCAGGGCTATCGCGGGTGGTTTCCCATGCCGCGGCTGGCGGGACAGCAGCCGCAATATCTCGAGAACCAGCTCCGCGCCTTCATCGAGCGCCGGCGCACCAATCCCGTGATGCAAAACGTCGCCCACGTGTTGAGCCCTTCGATGGTCTCGGCGCTCGCGGCACATTTGAAAGCTCTCGATCCGAAGCCTATCGGTGGCGCGCCCAGAGCCTCGTCCGCCGTTGGCAAGCGTATCTACGAGGAAGGCCTTCCCGAATCCAACGTGCCGGCCTGCGCCGCCTGCCATGGCAGCGACGGCAAGGGGCAAAGCGAAATTCCGCGACTCGCCGGTCAGCTCTACGAGTACACCGTCGGCCAGCTCACCGGCTGGGCGAAGGTCCGTGGGCAGGGATCGGCGATCGACACGTCCGCGATCATGGCGCCGACTGCGCACAATCTGACGCGCTCACAGGTCGAAGCGGTCGCTGCCTATGTCGCCTATTTGCAATGAGAGGGACGACGATCGAGATGTCGGGCCGGCCAACCGTGTTTCGCAGAGGTAGGATGTCATGAGGCGCATCGGATTCGCCATCGCGCTACTGGCAATGATGGCTGGCATCGGCCCCACCCTGGCATGGGACGGCGCCAATGTCCGCAATTGCACCTGGTGCCACGGGACCTCCGCACAGGGATACATGGTCGCGCCGCGACTGGCCGGACAACGACCAGCCTATCTCGAAGGCCAGCTGCGCAGCTTCCGCGATCACACGCGCGACAACCCGTTCTCGAAACAGTACATGTGGGGCGCGGTCGCCGCGCTCGATCCAGGCGACGCGCGTGATCTCGCGGCATATTTCGCCGCCATTCCACCGAGACCCGCAAACGACGGCGATGCCAGTCTGATCGCGAAAGGCAAGGCGATCTACATGGAAGGCATCCCCGAGGCCAATATCGCCTCGTGCTATGCTTGCCATGGTCCGAACGCCGAAGGTGTGCGCGAGATTCCACGGCTCGGCGGCCTTGCCTATTCCTATATCAAGACGCGGCTCGCGCAGTGGGGCCAGGGATATCATTCGGGCATGGGCACGCCGATGCCGATCGTCGCCCGCGCGCTTGGCTCCGCCGATGTCGAAGCGCTCGCTTCATATCTCAGCTTTGTCAGGTAGCATTGAAGCTTCCTGTCGATAAGAAGCCAAACGCCCTCCGAACTGCACGCGGGATTTCGCGCTTGTAGCGTCCGCAACTGACCAACAGCGGAATTAGGGCGTGGCAACCAGAAAATGAATCATTGATTTTGTCAATTATGCCGTGCCTCACGCGGCTAGCATTACGCTCGCCAATGAAAAACATCGAGGAGACGAAAATGAGCAGGCGTTACGCTGCCAAGCTTCTATGTTGCGCCCTCGGCCTGATAGGCATCGCAGGTGCCGCGCACGCGGGCGTGGTCGGACGATATGAATGCAATATCGTTGGGACAGCAAGCCAGGACCCTGTTGGTGATCGGGAGGGGCATCAGCTCTCAAGTTTCCAGTTTAGTTGTCTAGGTGTGGACGGTCTTCTGAAGGGCGCTGTCTATACGGCCACCGGTATCAGCGAATGGGATGGCCCGCGAGGAACGCAGTTGCTGACCGGTGGTGTCCATCGCACATCCGGCGGCCTTGCAGTGACTGTGATGCTGGAAGGAGCAGGCTCAATCATTTTGAAGGACGGCAAACCCGCTGGTTGGGAGACGCACGGCAAGTCGCTGTTCAAATTTGCTTCCGGTACCGTGAGTGCGCTCTCGGGGAAAACCGTCACTTTCAGCAGTCAGCTTATCGGGCCGAACAGGTTCAGTCTCGAGTTTGCAGATTGATGTAGCCGTCTGTCAGCCCCCGGGGCCGTCCTTCATGATGTAACCCATGAGGTCGTCCACGTTGTGCTCCAGATCCCGGATGATGTTCTTCACGACATCTCCGATCGAGATCACGCCCACGACCTTGCCCGCGTCCAGCACTGGCAGATGGCGAAAGCCGCGCTTGGCCATCATGGCCATGCAGCCGTCCAGCGGATCGTCCGGCTTGATGGTCACCGGGTTGCTGGTCATCACCTGGCGCACCGGCGTCTGCTTCGCATCGAGCCCGGGCAGCAGCACCTTGATCGCGCAGTCGCCCTGGGTCACGATCCCAACCAGCAGACCGTCGTCGATGACCAGCACCGACCGGACCCGTTTGTCGTGCATCTTGCGCAAGGCCTCGACGACCTTGTCGTCGGAACGAACATGGATCAGGCCACCGCTCTTTTGGGCCAGAGCGCTTTTGACTGTGCTCATCGATCTCCCCTCGTGGACCCTGTCCTGCGCCGCCGTGACGGTCCGCATTGAAGGCTAGTCGAAATATCTCGCCTTGTCAGCACCGCGATAGCGGACCGAAAACCCTTTGAAATATCCGCCGGAATTTCGCATCCTTCAGGCCGTGTTTGTTGGTCCCCGGGGCAGATGGAATGACAACACTGGCGGTCAGGCGCGCCGATTTCTTGATGGCGCTGGCTTATGCGACGGATTTGGCCACGGGCCATTCCCGGGATTTCGCCCTGCGTTCCTGCGTGCTGGCGGTGCGGTTTTCCAAAGCGCTGGGCCTCGATGAAAGCATGCACCGCAAGGTTTTCCATCAGGCCTTGCTGCGCTACATCGGGTGCAACGCCGACACGCATTTGCTCGCGGCCGCATGGGGAGACGAGATCACCTTGCGGCGAGAGCTCCACCATATCGACATGGGCAACAGGGAGGAGTTCGTCGGCGTGCTGGTCCGCGCCGTGACGCGGAAGCTCGCGGGCGCCTCGCCCGACGAACTCGCGAAAGCCATCGAGCGGGGTCTCGTCGAAGGCCCGCAGGTGAATATCCCCATTCTGTCGGGGCATTGCGAAGTTGCGCAGCGCATTGCCGAACGGATCGGCCTGCCCGAAGAAATCCGCGAAAATCTCGGCCAGATCTATGAGCGCTGGGATGGCAAGGGCCTGCCGTGCGGTCTTTCAGGGGAGGCCGTCAAATTCCCGGTCCGGCTGGTGACGCTTGCGCAGGATGCGATCGCTCTCGGCGACCACGTCGGATTCGATGCGATGAAGGCAAAGATCGCCGAGCGGGCCGGCGGCGCCTATGAGGCCGAACTGGCAGAACGCTTCCTCGCCCACGCCGACCAGTTGATGGATGGGCTCGACGGACCCGCTGATCGCGAAACCATCCTCGCGATGGAGCCTGAGCCTCACGCAACCTTCGACGAGGCCGCTTGCGAAGAGGCCTATCTCGCGATCGCGGATATGATCGATATGCGGATGCCCTTCACGTTTGGTCATTCCCGTGCCGTCGCGGCGCTCGCGGAGGCTGCCGGCAAGCGCATGGGACTTCCCTCGGCCGACATCCGCGTCCTGCGATGGGCCGCCTATTCACATGATATCGGCGAACTGGCGATCCCAGTGTCGACATGGATGCGGCAGGGCGCGCTGACCGAGCGGGAGACGGACGCTGCGCACCTGCATCCCTATCACGGGGAGCGCGCGCTGCTGCCGCTGGGCGGCGACGGAAAGTCGGTCGCAGCGCTTGTCCTTCGCCATCACGAACGGCTGGATGGCAGCGGCTATCACCGCTACGCCAAGGCCAACGATCTGTCTGCCGCGGCCCGCATCCTTGCGGCGGCCGAGACGTTTCAGACCGCACGGGAAGCAAGGCCTTACCGGGAGAGGCAGAGCGACGAAGCGGCCGCGTCCCGGCTGCGCGCTGCCGTCAGGGACGGCAAGCTCTGCCCTCAAGCCGTCGAGGCAGTCCTCGCGAGCGCCGGTCAGCCAGCCCGCCGGAACGCGCCTGCGGGAATATCCGGATTGACCCCGCGTGAAATCGAGGTGCTCCGCCTGATCGCCGCCGGGTCCACCGCGAAAGAGGCCGCGCGCCAGCTCGATATCGCGCCGAAAACGGCCGACAACCATATCCAGAGCCTCTATTCGAAAATCGGCGTCACCACACGGGCCGCCGCAGCCCTGTTCGCGCTCGAGCGGGGGCTGGTTTAGGTGGAGGCATAGGGAATCCACCCCATGTGCCGGCGGGGTATCGCCGCCATCCTCAGTCGCATGAGCCGAGCCGCATTGGCCGGCCGCGAACAGAGGAGACTGCCATGGGCGAACCGTCGATCAAGCTCGGTGTCATCGCGGACCAGACCGGCCCGCTGTCAATCATGGGGACCGCCAATGCCAATGTTGCCCGCATGGTGGTCGACGACATCAATGCACGAGGCGGATTGCTCGGCCGGAAGGTAGAGCTTTTTGTCGAGGATGGCGCGACGATCGACAGCGTGGCGGAAGCCAAGGCGATCAAGCTCGTTCAATACGACAAGGTCGACGTGATCTTTGGCGGCATCTTCAGCTCCACGCGCCAGGCGATCAAGTCCGCCGCCGTCACCAAAGGCCGGACGCTCTACATCTATCCCGAACAGTATGAGGGCCAGGAGTGCGATCCGCTGATCTTCTGCACCGGCCCCGTGCCGGCCCAGCAGGTCGATCCGCTGATTCCGTGGCTGATGCAAGAAACCGGAGCGAAGAGCTTCTATCTGCCGTCGGCAGACTACATCTGGCCTCGCGTCATGAACCGCAAAGTTCGCGAAGCCGTCACGGCCCATGGCGGCACCATCATCGGCGAAGAATACTTCCCGCTCGACCATGCCGATTATGCCGCAACGATCGAAAGGATCATGTCGAGCGGCGTCGACGTCGTCTTCAACATGACGGTGCCGCCGGGTGTTGCTCCGTTCCTGGAGCAGCTTCACGACGCCGGTTTCACCCGACGCGGTGGATTGATCGTCTGCACCTATTTTGACGAGAACCTCGTGGGCTTGCTGCCGCCGGCCCACATCGAAGGCGTGTATGGCTGCCTCGACTACTATCAGGCCGTCGACGACGCCTTCAGTGCCAGACTACTTGCGCAGTACATCGCGCGCTTTCCCGGCGCGGAGCAATTCACCGGCGGCAGCGGCTGCTCGGGGCTTTATCGCGGCATGAAGCTGTGGGAGGCAGCCGTGACATCGGCCGGCACGCTGCGCCAGACAGCGGTGATCGACGCGCTTGATCGCGCCGGGATCAGCGAGGGTCCGGGCGGCGCCGCCGAAATGGTCCCGCGACAGCATCATGTCCGCATGAACATGTACATCGCGCGGGTGACGGATGGCCGCCTGCAGGTCGTCAAGAGCCTCGGAACGATCGATCCAAATGAACGCGCCGTGCCCGTCGAACCGCTGGCGCAAGCGGCGGCGGTCTGAACCAGCGGTACGAATGCAGGAGCACGTGATGCTACCCAAATCCGAAAACGCATGCTTTCTCATCGCGGATATTTCCGGCTACACCAGCTACCTTGCCGGCGTCGAGCTTGAACATGCCCAGGACATCATCGCCGATCTGATGGATATCGTCGTCCGGTCGCTCCGTCCGCCATTCAAGCTCGCCAAATTCGAAGGGGATGCCGCCTTCCTCTATGCACCGGGAGACCGGTTCGATGGATCGCTGCTGCAGGATGCCATCGAGTCCGCATATTTCAGCTTTCGAAAACGGCTGCGCAACATCGCTCAGGCGACGTCATGCGAATGCAAGGCTTGTCACGGAATGCAGCAACTCGACCTGAAGTTCGTCGTGCACCACGGCGAATTCATAAGGCAGCGAATGGCAGGCCGCGACGAGCTCGCCGGGCGCGACGTGATCCTGATTCACAGATTGCTCAAGAACGGCGTGAAGGAGCACTGTGGCGATCACGCCTATTTGCTGTTTTCCGATGCCTGCATCCGCTCGACGAATATCGATCCGGGGGCGCAGGGAATGATCGCGCATTCAGAGACGATCGACATCGTCGGTCAGGTGAGCTGCTGGGTGCGCGACCTCGAACGCGCGTGGAGCGAGGAGAAGGACAGGTCAAGGCACCTCGTCACGCGCAAACAAGCCGCGCACATCATCGCGTTCGATATCAGCGCTGCCCGCCCGCAGGTGTGGGAGTATTTCACCCACCCTGCTCAGCGGCCGAAATGGCGCGCGGCTGACGAAGTGCGCGAAGCCGTGTCGGGCGGCCGCCGTGGTGTCGGGACCACCAATCACTGCATGCATGGTCCGCACGCGATCATCGAAGAAATCCTCGATTGGCGTCCGTTCGATTATCTGACGCTCACCACCCTGCTGCCGATGCTGGATGCTCCCAAGGTGCTGATGTCCTACGTGTTCGCGGAGAACGAAGGCGGCACCCATATCGAAATTCGTGTCGCCAAACCGAAGCCTAAGGATATGCCATTCCTGCAACAGGTCGCCGCGGAGTTTGAAAAACACATTACGGACGAAGTCGCCGTTCTCAGGGGAATGCTCGCGTGTGAGCCTCAGGTCACCGAGCAAGACCTGTCCGAGTTCATGCCTCAACAGTGAGCCAGGTCTCGCGGACCAGTCGATAACCGGAGGCTCAGTCGAGCGACAGTGAGCGGCGCCAGAGGCGCGACCCCGGCTCCTTACATGGGGAGACGCGGCCGGGGTCGCTCTACCGGCGGGGCTGAGCCGGCAGAGGGCACGAACGCGACACGGGTGCCCGATGTCGATCTTCCTCCTGTCGGCCGCTGCCCTCTGTGAGAAGACTCACGTAAATCGCCGGTCAAATGCTGTCCAAATGCTTGGCGGCAATTTAATCTGCCCATTTGAAATCATTGGCCGCCCGAAACGTATTCCATGTTAGGGCCCGCAAAGCGCGGGCATGAAGACGGAGCTTCCCATGTTTCGACATCTTCAAGTCGCGGCTCTTGCTGCTCTATCCATTCTCACGATCACCGGCACCGCCTCAGCGGGACAAACGATCGATGCGATCCAGGATCGCTACTGCTTGCAGGGCCGCCGGTCGGGTTATCCAGGGAACTGCCAGTTCTCGACGTACCAGCAGTGCCTCGCCACCGCGAGTGGAACCGGCGAGGGATGCGGGATCAACCCGATCAGGGCTTATGAGGATCAGCGGCTTCGGAGATACCCCGCTCGATAGCTGGCGCGCAGATACTGCGGACCCATCAGCGCAGGATCATCACACATGAATCTCTATTCGGTGCTGTTCACTGTCGTTGTGCTGGCCGCATGCGCCTATTTCGGTGTGCTGCGTCCAACGGGCCTCGCCAGCCGAACACGTGCGGAGCGCGAGGAAGACGAGCGGCGCGATGTGGCGTCAAAGTGGCTCAAACAGGATGATGAGCGGAAGTAGCGCCGTGGACTTATGGGTTTGCAGCAGCAGCGGCGGTCGTCACATATTTCGAGTAGAATTCGGCGACCCGGCCGCGCCACATGCCGACGAACGCCTCTGACGTGATGTTGTCCACCGATTTCCAGGTGCGCTTGAACGCCGGAAGTGCATTGCCCCAGATGGCGCGCTTGCACCACCGCTCGCCCTTCTCCTTGCCTTCGCCGGTGGCGCACATGGATTTCCAGGCGAGGCGATTGGGCTGGCTGATATGCTCGGCGGCGCCTTCCCAGCCCTGCTGATGGATCAGGTAGAGATCGCTCATGTCCGGCTTGCGATGCGTGATCCACTCGAACAGGACGCCTTCGGTAATGACCTTGTAGGCAGCCGCAACTGCGTTGTCCCGCGCATTGAGAATTTGTCCGGAGCCGAATTTGCCGAACTCATATTTGCTCAGCTGAAACAGCCCGATATACGACCCGGTCCGTTGCGTGGGGCTGAAGCCGGATTCGATCTTGGCAACCGCCATCATGAAATTGACATCGAGACCGAACGCGTCGGAAACGCGCTTGATCTCCTCTTGCGGCGTTCCGACCGGAATGTCCTTGAACGCACGCAGGACGGTCTCCGCCGGTTTCTCGGCGGGCGGCACTTCGGACCAGATGTAATAGGTCAGATAGCGGAAGTCCGGCGTCGATGCTGCTTTGGGAGCACCGTCGGATGTGTCGCGTGCTGCCGGCAGCGACTGGACGATATCATCTCCCAACGACGCCAGCTTCGGCCCGGCGGGAGCAGCGGCAATTTCGGATCCCGAGCTCAACGGCGCGGTAGCTGACGTCGCCAAGCCAAGCTCTTCCCGTTCTGCCCGAAGCGCTGCCGCAAGTCTGGCGGATGCCTCCGCGTACAATTCAGGCGTCACCAAATTCGCGGGCGTCACCATGTTCGCAGGAGCGGCCGTGTTCGCAGAAGCCGCAATGTTTGCTGCCGCTTCCAGCATGACGTCCGGCACCGTGGCGGCCGTTCTGTTACCGGCGGCGAGATAAAGTCCCACGGATGCGATGACAGCCGCGATGCAACTGGTCTGCCAAACCTTCATCGCCCGAAGTCCACGGACGGCTTCTGCTTCTGTACGAAGGCTGTTCGCATGTTCCTGCGGCCTGTGGTCAAGTCTCCTTCGTAGAATCTTAAGGTTTAAATGTGGTGAACGGGCAGACTTTCTGCCCCCGCGAATCACCGGATATGTCCCACTTTGGGGCAAAGTGGGCCCTCGGCACCCAGCTGAGCCGCAGGTCGTCCGGCACCCATCTCCCGTCGCCTCAGTTCAGACCGCCGGTCCCCGCGAGCAATCGCAGCACGATCGAAAACAGCTCGTTCTGCGAGGAGATGCCGAGCCGCTCGTAGGCGCGCTTGCGGTAAGTCAGGGTCGAATGCAGGCTGATGGCAAGTTCGTGCGAGATCGCTTCGGAGCTGAGGCCGAGCAGGATGCGGCGGCAGACGTCTTGCTCGCGCGGTGTCAGCGCGGAGAGCGGCGCGCGGGTTGAGAAGAGTGCGGCGAGGTTCTGGTCGAGCGCGGCCTGCTGGAAATGACGCGCGACACTGGCGCCGATTGCAGGCGCGATTGTCTGCAGCCGCGCGCGCTCGGCGTCGCCAAAACGGCCCTGGGATGTGATGCGGTAGAAATTGACATAGAAGCAGGTGTCGTCGACCCAGAGCGCAGTCGCGCATTTGTCGACAATGTCGGAATCGTTGAAGAAGATCTTCCGGTAGCGCGCGCCATACATCCGCGGCGCGAATGAAGGCAGCATGATCGGCGCACTGCCCTCGCCTTCGAACAGCGCATCGCGATTGGGATCGGATTCGTGGAATTGCCCGGCATAGGCGGCACCGAGATCGCTGCCGGTCGGGATGTTTCCGGCATCGAGCAAACAGCTCGCAGCACCCGCACGGCTCAGCGCGAACACCATGCAATGGCCGACGCCGGCCTGCCGACGCAATGTGTCGATCAGGATGTCGGGAAAGTCGGGGCGGCCGATGGCGAGCACCGCGGGCGCGACGTCGCCGGCTGCTGGATATGAGGCCTTTCCGTGGGGCCGCATGGGATTCCTCCACCAAAGTTCTTTTGACGGAGGGTATCAGCAAGGGAGGTTAGGAGGAAGTTGGCGATACTGGTGTGTACAGCTTCTGGGTCCCGGCTCTGCGCAGCAACGCTACGCGCTGCAGCGCGTCCGGGACACGTGCGTCACAATCGGCATCGTGCCCCGGACGCAGCGCAGCACGCAGTGATGCGCTGCTGAGCCGGGGCCCATAATATTGCCGCAGCGAGAACGTCCTACCCCACCGCGGCCTTGGCCGGCGGAACGTTGATGGCGAGCTTGCCGTAGCGGTCGGTGAAGGCTTCGGTGTCGATCTCTTCCAGCTTGATCTCGCCGCTCATCACGCCCTGCTTCCAGGCGGCCTGCGCCGGATCGTTCTGGAACTCCGGCATCACCTCGCGGCCGAACAGTTCGAGCGATTCGCAGATATGCTCGTGGCTGTTCTTGCCCGCCTGATTCAGCAGGATGACCTGGTCGATGTGCGACGACTGGAAGCGCTTCAGCTTCTTGCGGATCGTGTCGGGCGAACCGATCAGGCCGCCGCGCAGCGCCGCCTCCTGCGCTTCCGGATTATCGCGCTTCCACTTGTTGTACTCGTCCCACATGTTGACAGTGTAGGGCGCCGGTCGCTGGCGGTTTTGCGAGGCGCCGTAGAAGCGCAGCGCGAACTGGAAGAAGGTGGCGCCGTCGGCGCGTGCGCGCGCCTCCTCATCCGTCTTGGCGCACATGAAGAACGACACCAGCGCCATGTTCGGATTGATCTCGTAGTCGGCGAGCTTGTGCAGCCGCTTTGTCATGGCGTTGTAGTACGCGTGCACCCAGGCATGCGCGGCATCGGCACTGACAAACTGGAAGCCGAGCGCGCCAAAACCATGACGGCCGGCGCGTTCGATGGTCGGCAGTTGCGAACAGGCCATCCATAGCGGTGGATGCGGCTTCTGCACCGGCTTCGGCACGACATTGCGCAAGGGAATGTCGAAATACTTGCCGTGATGCTCGGACCCTGCGTCCTTGAACATCGGGAAGATCGCCTGCACGGCTTCCTCAAAGACCTCCTTCTTGGTCTCCATGTCGCGACCGAACGGCGTGAGCTCGGTGATCGAGGCACTCTCGCCCATGCCGAATTCACAGCGGCCGTTGGAAAGCAGGTCGAGCACTGCGACGCGCTCGGCGACGCGCGCCGGATGATTGGTGGTCAGCTGGAGAATGCCGTGGCCGAGTCGGATGTTCTTCGTGCGCTGGCTTGCGGCGGCCAAGAACGATTCCGGCGAAGGCGAGTGCGAATATTCCTCGAGGAAGTGATGCTCGACCACCCAGGCATGGTCGTAACCAATCTTGTCGGCGAGTTCCATCTGCGAGAGCGCGTTCTGGTATAGCTTGAGCTCGTCGCCGGCCACCCAGGGCCGCGGCAGTTGCAGCTCATAGAAGATGCCGAACTTCATGACGCTTCTCCCGCTGATTTTTTGTTGCGGGCATCTTAGTGCGTCGCGCGGCGCTGTCTATGCGGTCGCAATTCCGCTGCGCGGGAGAACGCGCCTTTCGGCACGACGGCCATTCAGCACGGCGCCAATGAAGGTGAAGCGAACCAGCAGATGATAGCTCGCCAGCATCGGCGGAATGGCAATGATGAGAATGATCACGAACTTGACGAGGGCAGGCCAGTCGAGTTGCGACACCGCGACCTGCAACGCCATCACGATCGGCAGATGAATGATGTAGAGCCAGTAGGACGCGTCGGCGAGGTAACGCCAGGTCGGGCTGAAGCCTGACATGAAGCGCAGCGCAAGACCGATTGCGGCGAACGTGGTGATCCAGATCGCCGACGCATAGAGGACGATGGCGACGAGCCTGAGCGTCGCGAAACTATAGGGCAATTTCGGCGCGCCCGGCGCAGATATCATCACGCCCGCGAGCACGAAGCAGGTCAGGATCAGAATGATTGCGAGCAGGAGATGCGCAAGCCAGCGCCGCTCGATCAGCCGCAGCAGATCGACCTGCCGATGCAGCAGCCAGCCGACACCGAACGCAGTCCCGAAGCAGATCCAGGCCTGCGCATTGGTGATGAGCGACTGATCCGGTGTCCTCACCTCCATCGAATGACCCCACCGCGGATCGAGGCCGAACGCGATGCCGAACGGAATCGCCAGAACGAGCGGCGCCAGCGGATTGCGGATGACCCGCGCAAAGATACGGTCGATGAGCGTTCGGAACGTGCCTGACGCATCAAGCCACACGATCGCGCCGCGCAACAGCAGCGCAGCGAGATAGAGCTCCAGCAGAACGTAGAGAAACCAGAGATGGGTCAGGCGGAAATTCGGCAGTGCCGGTATCCAGCCGAACGCCCCGTGCGGCGGCCCACCATTCGGAAAGTTCGCCGCCCAGATGACGATCAGGCCGATGGGCACGTACACGAGCGGCCAGCAGATCACCAGCGGCAGCGCGATCCGCTGCAACCGGTCCTTGACGAAACCCATGCTGCCACGGCGATGAAAGCTCATCCGGGCGAAGAAGCCCGCCATCACGAAAAAGGTCGTCATCCGGAAGACATGGATGGTGAAGGTCAGCAGGCCCAGCAGCAGGCTTGGGTGAGTGTCCTGGATGAGCCAGATCCGGGGCGTGATAGGCACGAACGACATGGCCGCGTGCAGGACGATGCCAAGCAGCAGCGCGATACCCCGGAGCGCATCGAGCGCATGGAGCCGTTCGGGTGCGGAGGCGACAGCGCTCGAAGGGGACATAGACAGGCTCTCGTTGGCTGAACGGTCTTTCTGCCGCACAATCTGCCCAACCGGGGCCAGTCTCTCTCGCCCGATCCAAAAATCGGCTAGCCGATTTCTCGACGCGGCTCGCTGATGCCCACCTTATCCTGCCGGCTCAGCGCCTCGCGCCGGAATTCGGTGGGGGTTACGCCGGTTTCCGCCTTGAAGGCGCGATTGAAAGGTCCGAGCGACTGGAAGCCGGCATCCATCGCGATGGTCAGAACCGGGACCTCGCGCTGCGTCGCATCTGATAGCGCTAGCCTCGCATCCTCGATCCGGTAGCGATTCAGGAACGCATTGAAGTTGCGATACCCCAGCCCCTCGTTGATGGCTTGTCGGAGCCGGTGCTCGGGAACGTCGAGCCGCGCCGCAAGCGCGCCGATCGCGAGGCCTTCCTGCCGGTAGGTTCGTTCCACGGTCATGAGATGGTCGAGCCGCCTCAGCAGGATAGGATCAACCACGACCCGGGGATCGACGACCCGGCTTGCGGGAGCGCGATCGGCCCCGCGACCACCGCTGGGTGCGATGGCCGCCGCGGCGTCCGGCACGGCCGGCTGCATCGCACCAAGTCCGGCCATCATGGCCACCACAAACAGGACGAACGCGGTGGGGACACTGCCGGGCGCGCCGGGGGCCAAAACCGGAATTGCCGCAAAGCCGGCACCTGCGACGACCGCGATCAGCCCGACATTGATTGCCAGCATCGCCAAGCGCAGCCGGCGGCGCCGCGCGACCAGATCGGCACGCCAGGTTTTGACTGTCTGTACCGCAGCCGCAAAGGCCAGCACCAGATTGACCAGCGCCAGGCCGCGACCACCGGCCCCCGCCAGAGCCGGCCAGTAAGCCCAGCCCAGCGTGAGCGCAAAGGTGAAAGCCACGATGCACAGCCACAGCACACCGTGCCATCGCCTGAGCACGAAATCGTCGTCGAACGCAGCGCGCGCCCACAGCCAGAACAAGGTCGGTTGCGCAGTCATGATCGGCAACACCCACCACCATGACGATTTTGGAAAGTATGGCGCGGTCGTGATGGCGTAGAAGACGCCGCCGGCAGACATCGCCATGCCCAGCAAGGCCTGCTGACTGGTCGCGCGACGCTGCAGCGTCACGAGAATGATCAACAGGAACACGCCGCTCGTCGCGCCGCGCAGCCCGAGATCGATGGCCGTCAGCCCCGTCACACCCGGTCGTCTCCATCAGGAACTTCAACTTTCGCATCGCCTTCGCGCGTGCACAATCCAAAATTGCACTTGCGCCGTCGGCGGCTGCGACATCAGCAACTTGATCCGTTGATCCAGATCAACGCGTCAGCCAGCCTGCGGCATCTAAAATGCGGCAAGGCAACGGCCCGGATGCCGTCCCGATTCCCATACCATTCAGAGAGACCGAATATGTCGGCCCCTGACGACACGACTTCGCGCGTGCGCCGTAAGCGCATGGAGATTTTTGCGTTCCTGTTCCTGACCGCGGTCGTGATGCCCGTCCTCGCAGTCGGAACGGTCGGCTCCTACGGCTTAAGCGTCTGGATCTACCAGATGTTTGCCGGCCCGCCCGGCCCGCCAACCTCCCCGCATTGATCCCCTGGACAACCGAAAGACAGGCATCATGGCTCACGCCACACTCAACCGCCGTGCATTGATCACCGGCCGGGTGCTCAGCACCGACCGCGTCATCTCCCCGCCGGGCTGCGAGATCGCCAGCATTTTGGTGCAGGCGCGCCCCGAGCGCCTCGACGCGCTGGAGGCCGAGATATCAGCACTCCCCGGCTGCGAAATTCACGGCCGGGATCCGCGCGGAAAACTCGTCATCGTCACCGAAGCGCCCGACGCCGGCAGCCTCGGCACCATGCTCAACACCATCCAGTCGCTGCCCGACGTCTATTCCGCAGCGCTGGTCTTTCACGCCATCGAAACCTGAAGGCCGGGAGAGCCATCATGACATCGCCAAAGCTCGACCGCCGCCAGATGCTGAAGCTCGAGGCCGCCGCCATCGCGGCTGCCGCCGCGGGCATGCCGGCACCGGCGCTCGCCGCCAATCTCGTCGCCGAGCGCGACTCCTCCGAACTGAAATGGGACAAGGCCGCCTGCCGCTTCTGTGGCACCGGCTGCTCCGTGATGGTCGCGACCAAGGACAACCGCGTCGTCGCCACCCACGGCGACATCAAGGCCGAGGTCAATCGCGGCCTCAATTGCGTCAAGGGCTACTTTCTCTCCAAGATCATGTACGGCCATGACCGCCTGACGCAGCCGATGCTGCGCAAGACCAACGGCAAGTACGACAAGAACGGCGACTTCACGCCAGTCAGCTGGAATGAAGCCTTCGACATCATGGAGCAGAAGTGGAAGGAGACGCTGAAGAAGCGTGGGCCGAACGGCCTCGCCATGTTCGGCTCCGGGCAGTGGACGATCTGGGAAGGTTACGCCGCCTCGAAGCTCTACAAGGCCGGCTTCCGCACCAACAACATCGACCCCAATGCGCGCCACTGCATGGCCTCCGCCGTTGCCGGCATGATGCGTACCTTCGGCATTGACGAGCCTGCCGGCTGCTATGACGACATCGAGGCCACCGATGCCTTCGTGCTGTGGGGCTCCAACATGGCGGAGATGCACCCCATCCTGTGGACGCGCGTCGCCGACCGCAGGCTGTCCGCACCGCATGTCCGTGTCGCCGTGCTCTCGACCTTCGAGCACCGCTCGTTCGATCTCGCCGACATCGGCATGGTGTTCAAGCCGCAGACCGACCTCTACATCCTCAACGCCATCGCCAACCACATCATCAAGACTGGACGCGTCAACAAGGACTTCGTCGCCGCGCATACCATCTTCCGGCGCGGCCAGACCGACATTGGCTATGGCTTGCGGCCCGAGCATCCGCTGCAGAAGAAGGCGACGGGCGCGGCCAAGGCCAACGACTCCACCGACATGACGTATGACGAGTACGTCAAGTTCGTGTCGGACTACACGCTGGAGAAGGCGTCGCAGATGTCCGGCGTGCCGGTGAACCGGCTGGAAGCCTTGGCCGAGCTCTATGCCGATCCCAAGACGAAAGTGGTCTCGTTCTGGACCATGGGTTTTAACCAGCACACCCGCGGCGTCTGGTGCAACAACCTCGTCTACAACATCCATCTTCTGACCGGAAAGATCTCCTCGCCCGGCAACAGCCCGTTCTCTCTGACCGGCCAGCCCTCGGCCTGCGGCACCGCGCGCGAGGTCGGCACCTTCTCGCATCGCCTGCCGGCCGACATGGTCGTGACGAACAAGGAGCATCGCGACAAGGCGGAGCATATCTGGCAGCTGCCCGAGGGCACCATTCCCGACAAGAACGGCGCGCATGCCGTGCTGCAGAGCCGGATGCTGAAGGACGGCCTGATCAACGCCTATTGGGTGCAGGTCAACAACAACCTCCAGGCCGGTCCGAACGCCAACGAGGAGACTTATCCGGGCTTCCGCAACCCCGACAATTTCATCGTGGTCTCGGATGCCTATCCGTCAGTGACGGCGCTCGCCGCCGATCTGATCCTGCCGACCGCGATGTGGGTGGAGAAGGAAGGCGCCTATGGCAATGCCGAGCGGCGCACGCAGTTCTGGCACCAGCTCGTCAAGGCGCCTGGCGAAGCGCAGTCGGATCTCTGGCAGCTCATGGAGTTCTCCAAGCGCTTCAAGATCGAGGAGGTCTGGCCCGAGGAGCTGATCGCCAAGAAGCCGGAGGTGCGCGGCAAGACGCTGTTCGACGTGCTGTACAAGAATGGCCAGGTCGACAAATTCCCGGTGACCGACATTGAGGCAGGCTATCTCAACGAAGAGTCCAAGGCGTTCGGCTTCTATGTCCACAAGGGCCTGTTCGAGGAGTATGCCCAATTCGGCCGCGGCCATGGCCACGACCTCGCACCGTTCGACACCTATCACAAAGAGCGCGGGCTGCGCTGGCCTGTCGTCAACGGCCAGGAGACGAAGTGGCGCTTCCGCGAGGGTAGCGATCCCTACGTCAAGCAAGGCACGGACATCCAGTTCTACGGCTACCCCGATGGCAAGGCGCGTATCTTCGCGCTGCCCTACGAGCCGCCGGCGGAATCGCCCGACAATGATTACCCCTTCTGGCTCTCGACCGGCCGGGTGCTCGAGCACTGGCATTCCGGCACGATGACGCGCCGCGTGCCCGAGCTCTACAAGGCCTTCCCCGAGGCAGTCTGCTTCATGCATCCCGACGACGCCTCGGAAGCGAAGCTTCGTCGCGGCGATGAAGTGAAGGTGGTCTCCCGCCGCGGCTTCATCCGCGCCCGCGTCGAGACACGCGGCCGCGACCGGCCGCCGAAGGGTCTCGTGTTCGTGCCGTGGTTCGACGAATCCAAGCTGATCAACAAGGTGACGCTGGACGCGACCGATCCGATCTCGCTGCAGACCGACTACAAGAAATGCGCCGTGCGCATCGAGCGGGTGACACAGTCATGATCAAACGAATTGGCATTGCTCTGCTGGCCTGCGCGATCGCCGCGGGCACCGCTTCACTGGCTGCACAGACCGTCAGCTCCGGCCTCCGCGGCCCGGCCCCGCTCAATGACGAGGGCCAGGCGCCGCCGATGCTGCCAAACCGCAACACCTCGGAGAAGGAGGTGCGCAACTATCCGGAACAGCCGCCGGTGATTCCGCACAACATCGACGGCTACCAGATCGACCTCAATGGCAACAAATGCCTGTCCTGCCATGCACGGGCGCGCACGGCGGAATCGCAGGCGCCGATGGTCTCGATCACACACTTCATGGACCGTGACGGCCAGTTCCTGGCCTCGATCTCGCCGCGCCGCTTCTTCTGCACGGAGTGCCACGTTCCGCAGAACACCGCGACGCCGCCCGTGAGCAACGACTTCACCGACATCGACACGTTGCTGACGCGCGCAAGCCCGGGTGGCCGGCGATGACGACGACCTCTGACGATCCAAAAGCCAAGCGCGGCTTCATCCTGCGTTGCTGGGATTTCGCGCTCGAGCTATGGGGTGTGCTGTCACGGCCAAGCACCGTCTTCGCGCTCGGCACGCTGGTGCTGGCGGGCTTTGCCGCCGGCGTCATCTTCTGGGGCGGCTTCAACACCGCGCTGGAATTGACCAACACCGAAAAGTTCTGCACCGGCTGTCACGAGATGAAGGACAACGTCTTTGCGGAGCTGAAGTCGACCATCCACTTCACCAACCGCTCCGGCGTGCGCGCGACCTGCCCTGACTGCCATGTGCCGCACAACTGGACCGACAAGATCGCGCGCAAGATGCAGGCCTCCAAGGAGGTCTGGGGCAAAATCTTCGGCACGATCAACACGCGCGAGAAATTCGTGGATAAGCGGCTCGAGCTCGCCGCGCATGAATGGGCGCGCTTCAAGGCCAATGATTCCCTGGAATGCCGCAACTGCCACAGCGCCGATTCCATGGACATCACCAAACAGTCGCCGCGGGCCTCCGTCGCGCACCAGCGCTTCCTGTTCACGGGCGAAAAGACCTGCATCGACTGCCACAAGGGCATCGCCCACCACCTGCCCGACATGCGCGGCGTTCCCGGCTGGCAATAGGGCCGCTCGCAACCGGATTTGCCCCGCTTGAACCGGCGGGGCGAATGGTTAGTTTTGAGGGATGGCGAATCGCCTCGTTTCGCCCTCCTCAAGACAGATATGACCAACTTCTCCCCGCATCAGGATGCCGCGCTCAAGGCCGTCGGTGATTGGCTCAAAGCAAAGCCCGGCCGCAACGGCACGCCGCCGATTTTTCGCCTGTTCGGCTTCGCCGGTACCGGCAAGACCACGCTCGCACGGCATATCGCCGAAGGCGTCGATGGCGAGGTAAAATTCGCCGCCTTCACCGGCAAGGCGGCACTGGTCATGCGCAACAAGGGGTGCGACGAGGCCTCCACCATCCACTCGCTGATCTACCGCGCCCGTGAATCCGGCGAGGAGCAGCCGAGCTTCGAGCTCTGGGACGACGCGCCGGCCTCCAAGGCCAAGCTGATCGTGATCGACGAATGCTCGATGGTCGATGCCGAATTGGGGCGCGACCTGATGTCGTTCGACTGCCCGTTGCTGGTGCTCGGCGATCCCGCGCAGCTGCCGCCGATCCAGGGCGGTGGCTTCTTCACCAATACCGAGCCGGATGCGATGCTCACCGAAGTGCACCGCCAGGCGCAGGACGATCCGATCGTGCGGATGTCGATGGACGTGCGCGAGGGACGCGAGCTCGACATCGGCCGCTATGGCGAGAGCGAAGTGGTGTCGCGCAAAGAACTCGATCCCGACCGTGTCATGGGCGCCGACCAGGTGCTGGTCGGCCGCAACAACACGCGGCGCGCCTACAATATGCGCGTGCGCCAGCGCCAGAACATCGAAGACGTCTTTCCGGTCGCCGGCGACAAGCTGGTTTGCCTCCGCAACAACCGCAAGAAGGGCCTGTTCAACGGCGGCCTGTGGCGCGTGAAGTCGCGCAACACTTCACGTTCGAAGTCGCGTATCCTCAGCATGCGGCTGTCGCCGGACGAGGATTTCGGCCACAAGGTCACGAAGGTTTCGGTGCGCGCCGACTGTTTCGAGGGCGGCATCGAGCAGATCGCCTGGGAACAGCGCAAGCCCTATGACGAGTTCGACTACGGCTACGTTCTGACCGTGCACAAGTCGCAGGGCTCGCAATGGGACGACGTCGTGCTGTTCGACGAGAGTTTTGCATTTCAGGACAGCCGCGCAAGGTGGCTGTATACGGGCATTACGCGGGCGGCGAAGCGATTGAGTATTGTGGTGTGAGTTACACTGTCATTCCGGGGCGGCTCGCAGAGCCGAACCCGGAATCTCGAGATCCCGGGTTCGATGCTTCGCATCCCCCCGGGATGACGGCTTGAGTTGCTGCGCAACCCAATCCGTCACTTCCCCGCAACAAAATAAAAATCCTCGCGGCCCGGCGGCGAGCCATAGGTGAACGGCTGCTGCACGTGCTGGGTCGCCGACCAGACATCGTCGCGAACGATGTCGAACAATTTCCGGATCTCGACCTTGGGCACCTTGATCTCGCGGGCGAGCGCGGTGGAGAACGGGCTGTCGGCGCCGTTGTCACCGTCGATCGCGGTCTCGCCGTGCTTTGCGGCGTAGACAATCATGAAACCGGCGCCGGGCTCGATGTTGGAAAAGCCCTTGTCGACCAGCTTCAGCGACAGCGTGTGCTGCATGGTCGGCGCAAACGGATTGTCGCGGCAAGCATCCAGGATCACCAGGCGCACTTTTTTCGCAGCGCCCACCGCTGCGATCACCTGCTCCAGCGCGACGGCTTGCGACTCGGCGTCCCTGTCGACAGCGAGCTTGGCATCAATCGGAACGAGATAATTCACCCCGCCAATCTCAAAACCGTGGCCGGCGTAATAGACCACGGCCCAGTCGGCCTTTTCCGCTTCGTCGGCAAATGCCTTCAGCGCATCGAAGAACTTGTCGCGGGTCAGATCGCTGACGGAGATCACGGTCTGGAAGCCGACATCGTGCAGCACGCCCGCGATCATTTTCGCGTCTCGCGGCGGATTGGGCAGTGCGTGGACGTTCTTGTAGGCGCCGTTGCCGATCACCAGCGCGACACGGCGTCCAGTGGGCGCTTCCCCAGGTACTTGCGGCGTCAGCGCAGCGAGGCGCTGCTGCGCGATGGTACGTGCCCGCGCGACGTCGTATTCGTCGAACTTCGTCAGCGAATAAGCGGCCGCACGATAGTCGGCGCGGGCCTGGGCAAGGTCTTTCTTGCGTTCGTAGAGCTGGCCTCGGCCCGAATGGGCACGGACATTGTTCGGGTTGATCTGGATGACCGTGTTGTAGTCCCTGAGCGCAGCGTCGAGGTCACCCTTCATCATGTTGACGTCGCCGCGATTGTTGAGCGCATAGACGTTTCTCGGCAGCCTCTCGATCAGGCCATTGCAATCGGCAAAGGCCTGATCGTATTTGCCCATCAGGCCGTAGGTGTAGCAGCGATTGGCGACAATCTGCTGCGCGGTCGGATCAATCTTCTCGGCCTCCGCGAAATCGGCGATCGCGCCGTCATAGTCCTTCAACAGCGTGCGGACGCGGGCCCGATTGGTCCAGCCGAGCAGGAATTTCGGCGTGTACTTGACCGACAGGTTGAAATCGTCGAGCGCGCTTTGCAGCGCACCCCGGCGCAGCTGAATGGTGCCGCGATTGTTGTAGGCGTAGCCGAAATTCGGGCGCTTCTGGATGACGAGATTGTAGTCGGCCAGCGCCAGATCGTCCTCGCCCTTGTGCTCATGGGCAATGCCACGGACGTTGATGGCACCGACATTGTCCGGATCGAGCTCGATGGCGGATGTCAGCACCTCGATCGCATTGTCGTTGTCCCGCTTGGCGATCATCGCTTGCGCGCGAATGACGAGCGCGAGCGACTTGTCCTTGCCGGTGACACGGTTGGCGTTGAGCAAATTCTCGCAGGCCGTCGTCCGCGCCTGGGTCTCGGCCTGGCGGTCGCGGCAAGTCGCGAGATCATCGCCGGGCTCGGCCGCGGCAACCACGACACCGGCGAGGAGTATGACGAATGTCAGGCAGACGGCGCGCAGCATGTTGTCAGACCCTTACCACATTCCCCCGGGCCGATCATCGACCGTCCGGCTTCATCAAAGGCCCGCAGCTAACACAGCCCTGCGCTTTCGTCACTTCCCCGCCACGAAGTAAAAGTCCTCGCTGCCGGGCGGGGAGCCGTAGGTGAAGGGCTGCTGCAAGTGCTTGGTCGCGGACCAGACGTCATCCCGGATAATGTCGAACAATTTTCGAATCTCGATATTGGGTCGCTGCACCTCGTGGGCGAGCGCGAGCGCGAACGGGCTGTCGGAGCCATCGCCGTCCATCGCGGTCTCGCCGTGCTTGGCGGCGTAGACCACCATGAAGCCGATGCCGGGCTCGATGTTCGAAAAGCCCTTGTCGACCAACTTGAGCGACAGCGTCTGCTGCATGGTCGGCTTGAAGGGATTGTCGCGGCAGGCGTCCAGGATCACCAGGCGCAGCTTGCGCGCGCCGCCCACTGCGGCGACGACCTGCTCGAGCGCCACAGCTTCCTTCTCGGCGTCCTTGTCGACTGCAAGCTTGGCATCGACCGGCACAAGGTAGTTCACGCCGCCGATCTCAAAGCCATGACCGGCATAGTAGACGACGGCCCAATCCGCCTTCTCCGCATCCGCGGCAAAGGCATGCAAGGCCGCGAAGAACTGGTCCCGGCTCAGATCGTTCGACAACGTCACCGTCTGGAAGCCGACACCGCGCAGCGCGTCCGCGATCAGCTTGGAATCGCGTGGCGGATTGTTGAGTGCGTGAACGTTGCGATAGGCACCGTTGCCGACCACCAGCGCCACGCGACGCAATGATCCTGCGACAGTCGGCGATTTCGGTTCGAGCGCTGCGAGGCGCGACTTGGCGCTGGTGCGCGCCATCGCGGTCTCGATTTCGTCGAACGAGGTGAGCGCAAAGGCGGCCGAGCGGTAATCGGCGCGCGCCTGAGCCAGATCCTGCTTGCGCTCGAACACCTGACCGCGGCCGGCATGGGCGCGGACATTGTTCGGGTTCATCTGGAGGATGGCGCTGTAGTCGTTGAGCGCGGCATCGATATCGCCCTTGGCGAGATAGGCGTCGCCGCGATTGGCAAGCACGTACTGGTTCTTCGGCTGCTTTTCGATAACGCCGTTGCAATCGGCGAGCGCCTCGTCGAAGCGCCGCATCATTGTGAATGTCACGCAACGATGGCTGGGGATCTGCAAGGCGTTGGGGTCGATCTTGGCCGCCTCGGCGAAATCAGAGAGCGCGCCATCATAGTCCTTCATCATCGTGCGCACACGGCCGCGATTGGTCCAGCCGACCAGAAGTTTCGGAGAATATTTGACCGTCGCGTTGTAGTCATCCAGCGCGCTTTGCCAGGCGCCCTTGCGAATATACAGCAGGCCGCGGTCGTTATAGGCGCCGCCGTAATTGGGCCGCTTCTGGAGCGCGAGATCATAGGCGGCCATCGCAAGATCGTCCTGGCCCTTGCGCCAGTAGACCTGGGCCTGGCCATCGATGGCGACAACGTTGTCGGGATCGGCCTCACGTGCCGCGGAAAAGTCGGCGAAGGCGTGGTCGTAGTCATTTTTGTTGAGCAGCGCGAAGCCGCGTACGAGCAGCGCGGCGGCCTTGTCCTTGCCGGTGACCCGATTGGCGTCGAGCAGGCTGCTGCAGGCCGGTAGCCGCACCTGGTTGTTCGCCTGCCGGTCGAGGCAGGTCGCGAGGTCGTCGCCAAGCTGGGGATCGGCGGCCGCGCTCGTCACATAGGACGACACGATAAGAACGGTCAGGACAAGGCCACGCCACATGTTGAAAGGAAAGCTCCAGCGCCACAATTCGTAAGTCGATGGTCGGACCTGAGGGTTCATTCAAGCCGCATTTCCGCAGCCGCGCCAACCGGAATCCCTATGCCCTGCCTTTTTCACAGACTCGTGTCTGTGCGGCCGTAACAATTGCCCGGCCGGCCCGTATCTGAGGTGTCTGAAAACGCCGGGCAGGCTGTTCGCCCGCCCCTAACCGCCCTAAACTGTCAGGCCTTCCGAAAGAGGATCCGCCATGCGCCGCTCCGTCCTGTCCCTGCTCGCCGCCACCGCCGCCTTGACGCTGGCCCTTCATACACCATCCCGAGCCGCCGAAGACGCCGTCGTGATCCCCGCTCCCACCATGGACGCGGCGCCCGCAAGCGGCATCCAGACCGCGGTGATCGCCGGCGGTTGCTTCTGGGGGGTGCAGGGCGTGTTCCAGCACACTGCGGGTGTCGTCAACGCCGTCTCCGGCTATGCCGGCGGCACCAAGGCGACGGCGGACTACCACACCGTTTCGACCGGCTCGACCGGCCACGCCGAGTCCGTCGAGATCAAGTTCGACCCGAAGAAGATCTCCTACGGCAAGATCCTGCAGATCTACTTCTCGGTGGCGCACGATCCGACCCAGCTCAACCGCCAGGGTCCCGACAGCGGCACGCAATATCGCTCGGCCATCTTCACCACCTCCGACGAGCAGAAGAAGGTGGCGGACGCCTATATCGCCCAGCTCAACTCCGCCAAGGTGTTCAGCAAGCCGATCGTGACCAAGGTCGGTGCACTGGATGCGTTCTATCCGGCGGAAGCCTATCACCAGGACTATCTGACGCTGCACCCGAACCAGCCCTACATCGCCTATAACGACATCCCCAAGGTCGAGAACCTGAAAAAGCTGTTCGCGGATAACTACATTGAGAAGCCGACGCTGGTGA
>JAEWHT010000169.1 GCA_023387695.1 Pseudomonadota bacterium
CCGATACACTCGTCCGAGCCTAGGAAATTATCGATGCCAGTCCAAGCGGTCTGATGTCCGAATTGGATCATGAACGACAAAACTTGCGATGAGCATGTGGGGATCGGGGTGTCATTTAAACTCCATCAGCAGCTTTCGCGCTTCGCGGAGGAGAGCCTGTGTTTGCGTTCGCTCCTCGATCGCGTCACGTGTTGACAGTCCGTGCTTTAGCGCATTTCGGTTTCCCAATGGCGCGCCCGATCCCCATGCGCCGCCGTGCATGCGGCAGCGCACCTTGCCGCGCAGCGTCGGCGCTCGGCAAGGTTCACCGCTCCGCGTTTGCGCCCCGCAGCGCGGGCTCGCCTGCATCGGCCCGGTGTTGCGGGCGTGGCTCATGCGGTGACGGCATCCGCGAGATGCGGCTGCGCCGCGATCAGGCTGGCATGCTGTGTGAAGTTGCCGACGACGGCCTTGCCGCCATCCTGCACCGACAAATTCTGTACGGTGATCGCGCAAGCACCATTGCTGCGGTGACGGTTTAGCGCCTCCATCTGGGCCGCGAAGGTACGCGACAGCCGGGTCAGCGCGCGCGTGAGGCTTTCCTGCTGCGTCACGTCGTTCGTGCAGGCGAGGCGACAGGCACAGCGCATTGTCGCGAGCTGAATGCTCACCATCTGCGACGCCAGCATGGCTTCCAGCGAATCCCTTGGTGCGATGCTCTTCAGCGTCGACACCATGAAGGAGAGATTGCCCGGGTCCGGCCTGCGCCTAACCGCGCTGGCTTTCACCAGCTGGCTCAAGAGGCCATGCAGCGCGTCGCGATCGAAAAGGCCGAGCGCCTCGGCCAGCAGGGCCTCGCCGGTTTGGGGATCGGGATGGTCGATCACGATTTTCTTACGGCGGAGTTTGACCTTGGGGCTCGCGATGATCGCGGCACGATCGTTGGTTGCGAGGGGCATCGTTTCGGTGTTTGTCATAGATGTGGTCATGCGTTGTGTTCTTATACGCAGGCGCGCGAGATCGCTCCGCGCCTGCGGCGGTTGAGATTTTTGAGATGTCGATGAAGAGCTTACGCGCAGTCAGGTCGAGGCGCGCCCGGGAGCGGGCGAGGCGTGGACACTGGCGATTTCTGCGATGATGCCATCCTGCACCTGTTTTGCCCGACGTGTCAAACGGAGTTTCTGGAATTCCGCAAGAAGGGCGCCTGTGCCGACTGGCGCCGGCTACTGTGCATGGGGTTGTTTTCGCGTTTTGTAGGGATGGGGCCGCCTTACAGCCACAGGATTTGCTTGCGATAGCCGAGATCGTTGAGCAGCGGCGCCGCCGGTCCCTGGTGGAACACGGCGCCGCGCTCCAGCGCGAAGACGCGGTCGGCGAGCGCCAGCACGAGGTCGAGATTGTGCTCGACGATCACGATCGACATGTGGCGGCGGAGCTGGTCGAACACCTTGAACAGCTCGAGCGTCACCGCCGGCGCGAGGCCCTCGAAGGGCTCGTCGAGCAAGAGGAGACGCACATTGCCCGACATCGCACGCGCCACTGCGACCATCTGTTGCTCGCCGCCGGAGAGATAATCGGCCGCGATGTTCATCCGCTCCTTCAGGCGCGGGAAGTAATTTAAGATCTGCTCCTCGTCCCAGACCACGCCGTCGCTGCCGTCGGTCTTGCGCGCGAGCCGCCCGAGCGCGAGGTTTTCGCGCACGGTCATGCCGGCGAACAACCCGCGGCCCTGGGGCACGTAGCCGATGCCGCGGCGGGCGATATCGGGGGCGGCAAGTTTTGCGATATCATCGCCGCGATAGCCGATGCTGCCGGATGCCGCCGGAACGAGACCGGCGATGGTTTTCAGCAGCGTCGATTTGCCCGCGCCGTTGCGGCCGAGCAGCGCGACGATCTCGCCCTCGCGCACATCGAGCGCGGCGTCGTTGAGGATGTGGCTCTTGCCGTAGAAGGTGTTGACGCCTTCGAGACGCAGCATGGTTAGGTGGTCGCCCGCGTCGACGCCGCTGCGCCGGTGCTCGACAGCGGGAATGCCCTTGCCGGTGTAGATCTCCTGCACCCGCAGATCGGCCCTGACAGCGCTGGGGCAATCGGACATCAGCACCTCGCCCTGATTCATCACGGTGACGACTTGCGAGAAGCCGAGCACGCGGTCGATGTCGTGCTCGACGATCAGCACGGGAATGTTGGCCGCGATGTTCTTGACCAGATTGGACACCCGCTCGCGTTCGGCGGCGGCGAGCCCCGCGAGCGGTTCGTCGAGCAGCAGCACCTGCGGCTTGGAGCCGAGTGCGATGCCGAGATCGACCAGCCGCTGCCCGCCATAGGAGAGTTCGCCGCCCTCGATCTCCTCGATACCTTCGAGGCCGAGGAATTTGACCAGCGCGGCGGTCTCGGCGTGGATATCCCTGTAGGCGTCGATGTCGTTCCAGATATTGAAGCGCATCGCCCGCCGCGCTTGCAGCGACAGGCGGAGGTTCTCGTAGATCGACAGCCCGCGAAACAAATTGGTGATCTGGAACGAGCGCGCCAACCCTTGATGGCAGATCAGGTTCGCGGGCACGCCGGCGATGTCGCGCCCCTGCAGTCGGATCGTGCCTTGATCGGGTGCGTAGAGCCCGGAGACCAGATTGAACAGCGTAGTCTTGCCGGCGCCGTTCGGCCCGATCAGCGCATGGATCTCGCCGGCGGCGACTGTAAGGCTCGCGTTCTCCACAGCGCGGATGCCGCCGAACTTTCGCGAGACGCCGCTGACCTCGAGCACAGTGCCCTTCAACGCTTCAGGCCGTAGGAACTCCGGCAGCGGCAGGCCTTCATAGATCTTGCGCCGGCTCATCGCGGCCGTCTCCTCCGCAGGCGGATGAAGACGCCGCATGATCAGCGCGCCGATGCCGACGAGGCCGCCGGGCGAATACATCACGAAGGCCACAAAGGTGAGTCCGAACCAGAACAGCCAGTCCGACGTCCAGATCGAGAACAGTTCGCGGAACAGAATGAAGAACACCGCGCCGAGCGCCGGGCCCAAGAGGCTGCGCATGCCGCCGATCACGACCATCGCCAGCAGCTCGCCCGCGAAGGGCACCGAGACGGCTTCCGCGGAGACGAGATAGTTCAGGAACGCGATCAGCGCGCCGGCCAGGCCCGTGACGACCGCGGAGATCACGAACACCGCAAGCTTGTAGCGCTCGACGGGATAGCCCTGAAAGCTCGCGCGCAGCTGGTTCTCGCGGATCGCCACCAGCACATGCCCGAACGGTGAGCGCACCAGGCGCATCAGCACGTAGAGCACGGCAAGCGAGATGATTGCGACCACGATGTAATAGCTGAGCGCGCCGTCGAAGCTGACGGCGCCGATGCCGCCGCGCTTCAGCCCGCCGAGCCCGTCCTCGCCGCCGGTGAGGCTGGTCCAGCGGAAAGCGGTCGTGTAGACCAGCGCGGCCAGCGCCAGCGTCAGCAGCGAGAAATAGACCCCGCGCCGGCGCAGGATCAGCGTTCCGATCACGGTTGATGCGATCGCGACGACGACCATCGATCCCAGCAGCGGCAGCCAGATCTGATCAGGGAAGAAGCGCAGCTGGATCAGGCCGGCTGCATAGGCGCCGACGCCGAACCAGGCGCTGTGCCCGAACGAGACGAGGCCGGTATAGCCGATGCAGAGATTGAGCCCCATCGCCGCGATGGCAAGGCCGAGCATCCAGGTGCCGGTGTTGAGCGACAGGCCGAGCGTGCGCAGCAGGAACGGCAGCGCGATGACCGCGACCGCTGCGATCAACAGTGGTCTTAGTCTGTCGATGGTCGAGGCGTTCCTCATTCGAACTTCTCGATGCGTTCGCCGAGCAGGCCGCGCGGCCGCACCAGCAGCACCACGAACATCAGGATGTAAATCGAGGCCTCTCCGGCCGCGGGCTCGAAGTGAATGGCGATACCGCGGACCACGCCGACGAGGAGCGCCGCGATGACCACGCCCCAGAAGCTGCCGAGCCCGCCGATCACGTCCACAACGAAGGCGACGGTCATGATCTCGGCACCCATCGCCGGGTGCACTGTCGTGATCGGTGCGAAGAACGCGCCGCCGAGGGCGGCAAGCCCGACACCGAGCATGACGATCGCGGTCATGTAAGGCTGCAGGCGAATGCCGAGCGCCGCGACCATGTCCGGCCGCTGGATGCCGGCGCGCACCACGCGTCCGAACGAGGTCTTGTTTAGCAGCAGCCAGATGCCGAGCAGGATTACCGCCACCACGCCCAGGATCAGCAGGCGATAGCGCGAGAACAGGAAGTCGCCGACGATGACCGAACCGCGAAAGCTTTGCGGGATCTCGGTCGAAACCGGCGCCGCGCCCCAGATCATGCGGATCGCCTGCTCCGCAACCATCGCAAGACCGAAAGTCACGAGCAGACTCAGAATCGGATCAGCCGTGTAGAAGCGCCGCAGGATGAAGCGCTCGAAGAGAATGCCGAGCAGGGCCACTGCGAACGGCGAGATTACGACGGATGGCCCGAAGCCGAGCCGTGTGGTCAGCTCGACGCAGATGTAAGCGCCGAGCGCATAGAAGGCACCATGCGCGAGGTTGACGATGCCGCCGACCGAGAAGATCAGCGAAAGCCCGAGCGCGATGAGCAGATAATAGCCTCCGAGCACGAGGCCATTCACCACCTGTTCCAGCAAGAACTCGAACTGCATGTTGCGTCCTTGCCGCGCGCAGGCGCGTCAGGCCTTCATCTCGCAGGGGTTTTGCTCTTTGGTCGGGTAGATCGTCTCCAGTGGATCGTTCGCCGCCGGCACGGCATCGCCGAGCACCAGCATGTCCCACTGGTCCTTCATCTGGTCTTTCGGCTTCACCGTGAACGGATAGGCTTCCTGCACCAGCTGGTGGTCCCAGGAACGGAAGTACGCCTTGCGCGCCTTGCCGATGTCGAACTGTGCCTGCTTCTCGAAATACGCGATCAACTCCCCGCTATCGGTCGACTTCGTGGTGTTGATCGCTTCCGCCAGCAGCTTCAGCGTGACGTAGTCGATCCAGGCGTGGTTCTCCGGCGGCTTGCCGTACTTCTTGCTGAAGGCCGCGACGAAGGCCTGCGACATCGGATTTTGCAGCGTGTGATACCAGACGGTTGGCCAGGTGCCGCTGAGATTGCCTGCGCCCGCCGCCCAGGCATCGCCGGTGTTAAGGTTGAATCCGACCAGCGGATAGGGGAAGCCGAATTCGGCATATTGCTTGACGAGATTGGTGACCTGGTTGCCGGCGAGGTTGCAGCAGACCACGTCGGGCTTTGCCTGCCGCACCTTCAGCAGATACGGGCTGAAGTCGGTGACGTCGGTTGCGATCAATTCGTCGCCGATCAGATTGGCATCATGCGCGCCGAAGAATACTTTCGCGGCCTTCAGGAGGTCGTGACCGAAAATGTAGTCGGCCGTGAGCGTGAAGAACTTCTTGCCCTTCACCATGCCCTTTTGCGACAGCGCGGTGCCGACCGCGTTCACCATCACGGTGTTCGGGATGTCGCAGTGGAACGAGTATTTGTTGCAGCTCTTGCCGCGCAGCGCGTCCGAGCGCGCGCCGGTCGAGAAGAACACCTTCTTGTTGCGCTCGGCCACTTGCATGATGGTGAGCGAGGACGCCGATGAGATCTCACCGAGCAGCACCACCGCGCCGTCCTGCTCCAGCATGCGCTGGGCCTTGGTCGCGGCGGTCGCCGGGTTGATCGAGTCTTCGGAGAGCAGGTCGATCTGCTTGCCCATGATGCCGCCGGACGCGTTGATCTCTTCGGCCGCGAGCTTAACGCCCAGCTGCGCGTAGACGCCGATCACGCCGAGAAAGCCGGTGAGCGGCGTCAGGTGCCCGATCCGGATCTTCTCAGGCTCGGCCCTGACGATAGCGGGAAACCCGAACGCGGCCGCGCCTGCAAAAGCTGCGCCCGCGCGCAACACCGTCCGTCGTGGGTAGCGGATCATGTCTGTCTCCTCCGGGGTGCATCGCCTGCCTCCCTTCAAAACCGGTTATCCGGTATTGTGAGAGAGCTTTTTTTAATGCTGGAGGATAATCGCGAGCGTCATCGCCGGTGTCAACCGGCAAAATCGCCGCCTGGGTTGCGACCTAGACTTTCTGTGTAAGCGCCTTGTGCGCCCGGTCCTTGGCGCCGAACTCGACCGACAGGCGGTCGGCGGCGGCCTGCACCACCTGCGCGCCGGCGTGCAGCGCCTGGTTCGACAAACGCCAGATCGGGCCGGAAATGCCGAGCGCGCCGATGACTTGTCCAGTAAAATCGGTCACGGGCACGGCGACGCAGCGCACTTCCGGATTGAACTCGCCGTCGTCGAAGGCAACGCCGGTGCGCTGCACCTCGGCGATCTCGCGCATCAGAGCTCCGACATCGCTGATCGACTTTGGCGTCGATGGTTTCAGCTCCACGCGATCGATGAAGCGCTTCAACTGTTCGGGGCGCAGCGAAGCCAGAATGATCTTGCCGAGCGCCGTGCAATGGGCCGGCCGCACCACGCCGACGCGATCGGTGAGTTGGAATGCACCGGGCCCGCTGGTGCGCGCGATGACGACCACAGCATCGCCCATTCGTACGGCAAAATGCCCGCTTTCGCCGGTTTCGCGCGACAGTTCCTCCAGCACGGGCGTAGCGACATTGACCATCTCGATCTCGTCAAGCGCGCTGGCTGCCAGCGCAAACAAGGGACGGCCGATGCGGTAGCGCTTGTTGTCCTTTTCCTGGCGAAGGTAGCCGAGCGAGACCAGCGTCTTGGCAAGATGAAACGTGGTGGAGTTGTGCAGGCCGACCAGCTTGCTCAGCTCGGCAAGGCCGATACCCTCACGATGGCGCGCCACCTCTTCCAGGATCGAGAAAGCACGCCCAAGCGACTGCACACCGCCGCCGCGCTGCTTGTCCTCGGCCTCATCGTCTCCATCGGCCCTGGGGGCGGGGACCAGTTTGGCAATCGCGGCCTTGCGTGGGCTTGCAGGCTTCTCGCCGGTGGTTGGCTTGGTACGCGATCTCAAGGACTGGGCTCCCTCGGGTGAATCGATATGGCTCGGTTCTTGCGACAGTAGCACGCAACCAGTGCGGCCGTCGGCGCGGAGCCCTATGTTTCCTCACGGCGCGAGCCTACCACAATATAAATTGACGTACAGCATTATGAGAAATAGGCTGCCTGCGGCCCTGTGATGACCGGCCGCGTTCTCCGCATTCGGTACAGAAGAAGTCGAAGGGCCGAGAGGGAGACCGGTTGATGTCGCGAAATATGCTCAATGGCGCCCAGGTCATTGTCGACTATCTGATCCAGGAGAAGGTGCCGCAGGTGTTCGGGCTCTGCGGCCACGGCAATATCCAGTTCATCGACGCGCTGTACGAGCGCTCATCCGACATCAAGACCATCTCGGTGCATCACGAGAGCGTCGCCGGCTTCATGGCCGACGTCTATTATCGCGTCTCCGGCCGGCCGACCGCGACCTTCACGTCCTGCGGGCCGGGCTCGGCGAACCTGCCGATCTCGCTGGCGAACGCTTATCTGGATTCCGTGCCGTTCATGGCGATCACCGGCAACGTGCCGACCAGCCAGTTCAATCGCGGCGCGTTCCAGGAGATGTACCGGCATTACCAGGCCGACTTCCCCTCCACCGTGCGCACGATGTGCAAAAAGGTGTTCCAGCCGACGCGCGGCGAGATGGTGCCGCTTGCGGTTCGACAGGCGTGGAAGACCATGGTCACGGGCCGACCGGGGCCTGTGGTGATCGATGTGCCCTTCGATGTCTTCATGGAATCGGCTGCGGAAGAAGCGCCGAAGGCGGTCGAGTGGAGTGCCAACATCTCCAGCCGCTGCGGTGCAGATCCCGAAGGTGTTGAGAAGGCTGTCGACATGCTGTTGTCCGCTGAGCGTCCGGTGATGCTGGTCGGGCAAGGCGTGCGCTACGGCGGCGCGGCGGAGGAGTTGCGCAAACTCGCCGAGCGACTTCAGATTCCCGTCGCGGCGTCGGCGAGCGGCCTCGGTGCGCTCGACGTCAATCATCCGCTTGCGCTCGGCCTCGTCGCGCGCGCCGGACACTACCAGGCGAACCACGCCGCGCGGCAGGCCGACGTGCTGCTCGCGCTCGGTGTTCGCTTCGACGATCGCACCTCGAGTTCGTGGATTCCCGGCTATTCCTTCACGATTCCGCCGACACGGTTGATCCACGTCGACATCGACCCCGAAGAGATTGGCCGCAATTATCCCGTCGCGCTCGGCTTGATGGCGGATGTCCGCACCTTCCTGCGGCAGGTGCATGCCGAGCTCGATCGTCGCGACAACCTCTCCAAAAAAGCCGATGCCCGCAAAAAATGGCTGGCGCAGATCGATGGCTATCGCAAGGAGTGGGACAAGTTCGTCGCGCCCGGCTTTTCCGACGACACCACGCCGATCAATCCGCAACGCGCAGCCGCCGAGATCGACAAGGCGCTGCCGGAGGATGCGATCCTCGTTTCCGACATCGGCGTGCACCACAATTGGCTGCTCGGCTTCTGCAAGCCGAAGCGGCCGGATTCGCTGATCGGTTCGATGGGCTTTGGTCCGATGGGCTTTGGCGTGGCCGGCGTGATGGGCGCGAAGTTTGCTGCACCCGATCGTCCCTGTGTGTCCGTCTGTGGCGACGGTGCCTTCTTCATGCATGCCAACGTGCTGGGGACGGCGGTCGAGTACAATCTGCCGGTGGTCTGGGTGGTCTGGAACAATTACGCCTACGCCTCGATCCGCGGACTTCAGCGCGGCTATCTCGGCGGCCGCGAGCTTGCGACTGACTTCAAGCATCCTGAGACGGGCGAGCGCTACAATCCGGATTTCGCGGCGATGGCGCGCTCCTGTGGTGTCGAAGGCGTGCGGGTCGATCGCGCCGCTGACATCGGCGAGGCCATCCGCAAGGGCATCGCGGCCAACAGGCCGTACCTGATCGACGTCGATATCGCCGCCGACGTCAATCCGTCCGGCGCCGGCGTCTGGGAATTGCCTGGCCTCGGCCAGAGCAAGGCCGGCATCGGCACGCGCTTCCAGCCGGGCTGAGCTCAGTTCGCAAAACAATCAAAGAGAATATCGGGAGAAGGGAATGACGCTCGCAGGCAAGAAGGTCGTCGTGGTCGGCGGCTCCTCAGGCATCGGCCTCGCTACGGCGGAGCTTGCAAAATCACAGGGCGCTGAGGTCGTGATCGCTTCACGAAGCGCCGCGAAGCTCGAACCGGTCGCTGCGCGGCTGAAGATTGCGGCGATCCCGGCTGACGTCACCAGCGACCAGAGCGTGGCCGAGCTGTTCAAGCGCACCGGTCCTGTCGACCACGTCGTGCTGACGGCCGCGCAGCTTCGCACCGGGCCGTTCAAGACGGTCGCGATGGAAGACGTGCGGGCCACGATGGAAGGAAAATTTTGGGGCGCCTGGCGTGTCGCGCGCGAGGCGGAGATCCGCGCAGGCGGCTCGCTGACGCTGGTTACGGGCTTCCTCAGCGTCCGGCCACGGCCGAACTCGGCGATCATCAGCGCCGCCAACGGCGCGCTGGAATCGCTCGCTCGTGCACTGGCGCTCGAGCTTGCACCGGTGCGCGTCAATGCGGTGTCGCCGGGTGTGATCGATACGCCGATCCGGGCTGCGATGCCGGAGGCGGCGCGGAAGGAGATGCTTGCCAAGACGGCAGCCGCACTGCCGGTCGGCCGCATCGGTATGGCTGAGGATATCGCGCAACAGATCACGAGCTTCATGAACAACGGCTTTGCCACGGGCTCGATCGTCTACGTCGATGGCGGCGCGCTGGTGAACTAGGGAGAACAGGCATGGCCGAGGAAAGCAAAGGCGCCTTCATCCGCAACATCGCGGAAGTGCCCTGGCGCGAGTTTCCCAACCATTTCGGTGGTGCGCTGTCGAAGCCGCTGGTGATGCCGGAGAACGCCGGCTCGCGCCACATCGACTACCGCATCTCGATGTACCAGCCGATGGCCTATGTCGCCCGGCATCATCACAAGGTGCAGGAACAGGTCTATCACGTGCTCGACGGCGAGGGCTTGATGGAGATCGCGGGCAAGAACCATGTCGTGCGCAAGCACGACGTGATCTTCCTGCCGCCCGGCGTCGAGCACGCGATCTCGAACTCGGGCCTCACCGATCTCGTGTTCCTGGTGGTGACCTCGCCGGTCACCGACGACGAGAAACCGGTGTGACCGGCTAGCGCTCGTTCGATGCGAGGCGGATCGCGCGCTCCTTCGCCCCCTTGGCGCGTGTCGCGATCATGCTGCGTACCTTGTCGTGGCCGTTCTTGTGGAGCAGGGCCACGAGGCGCTTGCGGGCGCGGTTTGCCGCGAGCCGTGCTGCCAGCTGCTCGGCCTTGCGGATGATGGAGGCGGTCGATGGCGTGAGGTTCGCGGGCACCCAGGCGATGTCCCTGGTCTTGGACAGGCTGCCGACACCTTCGCAAGGCGCCTCGCGCGGCAAGTCGATCCGGATCGCGAGCGCATCCGAGCGCTCGATCCAGTCTTCGGCCTTGGTGCCGGTGATGATGCGGACATAGTCGCGCGTCTCGCGCGGCAGCTCGCTCTCCTTGGCGAGCCATTTCTGAATGCGGCCGGGACCTGCGTTGTAAGCGGCCGCGGCGAGGCCGAGATTGCCGAAATCATCGCGAAGCTTGCGCAGGAACTTTGCTGACGCCGGCAGCGCCTTGATGGGATCGAAGGGATCATCAAGGCCGACTTCGGCGGCCGTCTCCGGCATGAATTGCGCAACGCCTTGGGCGCCAGCTTGGCTGACCTCGTTGGACTTGAAGCGGCTCTCCTGCCAGAGCAGGCGGGCGAAGAACGGCACGGGAATGCCGCTCTCTTCGGCCGCTTCCTTGAGTGCGCGGCAGAATTGTTCGGTCGGTGAGGGGGGCCCCTGCACGGCCATTTCGACCGCAGGCGTCGGTTCGATTGTCCCTTCATAAGACGCACGCGCATTCGCGAGCTCAATGGCCTGCACGCTCGCGAGGAACAATTCGACGAGGGGGACGAATGAGGGAGCGCGATCGGTCTTGGGCGCAGCGTGATCGAAATATGAGGTTTGCCATGTCGGCTCTGGGCTGACGTCGCACATCAGAATCAGGAACGCAGCGCAAGCCGCGACGAGAAATCGCATCTCGGTAAGAGTCCTCGAACTGTGGGGAAACGACCAGCGCGTGCCGGTGACAAGGACTTCTTAACCGTAATTGCGGCGAAGCTGCGATTCTCCGCTGCGGCAGGTGTTAGTACGGTGTTCCCGCAGCAGAAATGCAGTGTCGGTCCCGCGGTTCTACGGGAACCTCAGGAGTGCTCGGGGCTGCAAACGGTATTGCAGGAGTGTGGCGGCGTTTACGCCTTGGGAAAATCCTTGCGCATCGCGATCTCGGCGGCATCGCCCGGCGACAGCACGGCTTGGTCGAAGGCTGCTTGCGGCGTTGTCATGATGTCGTAGAGCGAGATGCCCTTGATGGGCTTGCCCATGAGCTCACGGACGCAGTCGGCGAGCGTGCCGTTGTAGACGAGATAGGGCGGACCGCGGTCCTTCTGCCGTTCGCCTTTCAGCGATGGCCACTTCTTCAGTTCGGCCGGCGCGTCATAGGCGATCGGCGATCCTTCTTTGAACATAGGCGCGGTCTCGGGCGGCTTGGACTACAGGGAATCCTAGAGCCGCCCGGTAAACGCGCGTTAAAGAATTGGTTCAAATCAGCCGGCGATGAAGGCGAGCAGGGTGCCGTTGGCCTTGGCCGGCGGCACGACGATCGCGGCTCCGCTGCGGACAGCTACCGCGCCGAGGGCCTTTTCGGTCGCCGCGAGATCGCCGCTGAAGAGTACCAGCGCCGCCCCGCCGCGCTCGGAGAGGCCCGCGAGCGGCACGCCGGGATAGCGCTTGCCGAGCTCCCCCAGCGTCAAATAGATGAAATCGGCGCGGTCGCCGCCTGAGGTCACCGTCACCGCGCCGTCGGCTTCTGCCTTCGGTTCGCGATCGATCAGCCGCGCCAGATGCGCCGCTTCCTTCGCAGGCTCGGACGTCGCGATCAGCACCTTGCTGATCCGCTTCGCCGCATTGGCGTGTTTCATTAGCTCGGGGATCCACACAGTCTCGCGGGTCTTGTGCTGGCAGGCGAAGATGCGCACGCCGCCCGGCGCTTCCGCCGTCGGCCACATGAAAGTGCGGAACTTGGCGGCAGACACCGTACCGTTCGGCAGCGTCACCGGCCGCTCGAAATCGGTTGGTCCGATCGGTGTGAGAC
>JAEWHT010000213.1 GCA_023387695.1 Pseudomonadota bacterium
CAACAACACAGAGCGATGATCCACCGCGCGTTGCGTACGAGTGCGCATATATGAAGCATGGCCTCGCTCCCAACGCCCTGCATGCCGTCGTCCTAGTAGGCTCCGACCTCATATCCGATCGCGCGAAACCCGCCATCGGGAGCATACCGGAATTCAAAGGTGAATTCGGAGTTCGTGCCGTGCCAGGTCAGTGCACAGCGACCATCAGGCAGCGATAGCAGCTTTGCTGTGTGCAGATGCTTGCGCATGGCGGATGTAAACAACGTGTCGTAGCGCTGCAGAAATTCGGCCTCGCTCTTGACCGGGCCGCTCTGAACGTCGTGCTTGCCTTCCGCAGACCAGTACTCGACCGGAAACGCAATCAGCTTGACGATGCGCGTCTTGTCGTTGGCGTTTGCTGCGCTCTCGAAATCCGTTCGGAATGTCTGGAATTCCGCCCCGTTACACGCAGGCTCTTTCGCCAAGCAAGGCATCGCAACGCTGGCAACGAACAGGGATGCAATCAAGGTGATTTTCATAGGGATGCCCGGCGCCAATCTGTTGGCTCCGACGCGGCAGAGTGCATGACCACGCCAGAGCGGCCACCGGATTCCCGGCGGCCTGCTCTGTGTCGCTTCAAAGCGTGACTGCGTTCATCCCAAATGCTTGCGGAAGAACTCCGTCGCCCGGCCCCAGGCGAGTTCGGCGGCTTCGCGGTCGTGCACGGCCTGGCGCTGCTCGTTGACGAAGGCGTGCTCGGCATCATAGCGGAACAGTTCGAGCGATTTGCCGGCGGTCTTCATCGCCTTTTCGAAGCCGTTGACTAGATCCGGCGTGCACCAATCGTCCTTGTTGGCGAAATGGGCCTGGAGCGGGATCTTGACGTCAGCGGGCTTCGCCGCCTGCTCCGGCGGAATGCCGTAGAACACGACGCCGGCCGCGAGCTCCGGCACATGCACCGAGCCGATGATGGTGACGGCACCGCCGAGGCAGAAGCCGGTCAAGCCAACCTTGCCCCCGTTGCGCGATAGATATTGCGTGGCGCCGCGCACGGTCTGCGTGGTGGCATCCATGAAATCGAGCGAGTTCATCTCTTTGCCGGCCGCGTCCGTGTCGTGATACGGCACCACCTTGCCCTTGTAGAGATCGGGCGCCAGAGCATCGAAGCCGGCGAGCGCGAAGCGGTCGCACAGGCCCTTGATCTGGTCCGACAGGCCCCACCATTCCTGGATCACGACCACGCCCGGCGCGTTGCCGCGAGCGGCGTTGGCGAGATAACCCGAGGCATCCTTGCCGTCCGGGCGCTTGAAAGTGATGGCGGTTCCCATGGTGTCCTCCGACGCGTTTTGGGGGGGAAGGATAGGCTGCATTCTGGCGGCTGGGCGCGCGATAGGCAATCGCGCCGAACAACACACGCACGTGTCCAACAAAAAAGCCCCCTTGCGGGGGCTTTTCGTTTTCGTTTCGCGTCAGACCGCTCAGTGCGAGTCGGCCCAGACCTTCTTCTTGGTGAAGTACATCAGGAACGCGAAGATGATCAGGAAGATGAAGACCTGGAGGCCGAGGCGCTTGCGCGCTTCCATGTGCGGCTCGGCGGTCCACATCAGGAACGTGGTGACGTCGTGAGCGTATTGCGCGACCGTTGCCGGCGAGCCGTCATCATAGGTCACCTGGCCGTCGCTGAGCGGCTTCGGCATCTTGATGGCATGGCCCGGGAAGTACTTGTTGTAGTACGTCCCCTCCGGGACCGTCACACCCTCCGGCGGCTTGTCTTCAAAGCCCTGGAGGATCGCGTCGACGTAGTTCGGACCCTGCTCCTGGAACTGGGTGAAGAAGTCGAAGATGAACTGCGGAAACCCGCGTTCATAAGACCGCGCCTTGGTGATCAGCGACAGATCCGGCGGCGCTTTGCCGCCGTTGGCGGCAGCTGCCGCCTGCTCGTTGGCGAACGGCGACGGGAAGTAATCCGCGGTGCGGCCCGGACGCTCGAACATGTCGCCCGCATCGTTCGGACCGTCCTTGATCTTGTAGTCGGCCGCGAAGGCAGCCGCCTGTGCCACCGAGTAGCCGGGACCACCGGGATCGGCGAGGTTGCGGAACGCGATGTAGTTCAGGCTGTGGCAGTTCGAGCAGACTTCCTTGTAAACCTTGAGGCCACGCTGGAGCGAGCCGCGGTCATACTTGCCGAATGGGCCGGCGAACGACCACTTGTTCGACGGAGGGTGATCGCCGCCCTCGGCGCGAGCATCCTGCAAGGTGCCGACGAACAGCGCACCGGCAGCGACAAGCGCGACCATGGCGGAAGCCACGGCCTTGCCGCTCTTGGCGAGGATCGCCTCTGAGATCGAGTTCGGCACCGGCCGCGGCGTCTCGATGCGCGAGAGCAGCGGCAGCACGATCAGGAAGTAGGCGAAGTAGCAGACCGTGAGGACGCGGCCGGCGATCACGTAGATGCCTTCCGGCGGCTGAGCACCGAGATAGCCGAGCAGGAGGCAGACCACGACGAAGATCCAGAAGAACTGCTTGGCCAGCGGACGATACTTCGACGACCTCGTCCGGGCGCTATCGAGCCAGGGCAGGAAGCACAGGATGATGATCGCCGAGAACATCCCGATCACGCCCGCGAGCTTGTTCGGGATCGAGCGCAGGATCGCGTAGAACGGCAGGTAGTACCATTCCGGCACGATGTGTGGCGGCGTCACGCCCGGGTTCGCCGGAATGTAGTTGTCGGCGTCGCCGAGATAGTTCGGCATGTAGAAGATGAACCAGGCGTAGAGCAGCAGGAAGCAAGCAACGGCGAAGCCATCCTTGATGGTCGCATGCGGCGTGAACGGCACCGTGTCCTTTTCCGTCTTCGGCTCGACGCCGTCAGGATTGTTCTGGCCGGCGACGTGCAGCGCCCAAACGTGGAGCACGACGACGCCCGCGATCAGGAACGGGAGCAGATAGTGCAGCGAGAAGAACCGGTTCAGCGTCGGGTTGCCGACCGAATAACCGCCCCACAACAGCGTCACGATGCTCTCGCCGACATAGGGAATGGCCGAGAACAGGTTGGTGATGACGGTGGCACCCCAGAAGCTCATCTGGCCCCAGGGAAGCACGTAGCCCATGAAGCCCGTCGCCATCATCAGGAGATAGATGATGACGCCGAGGATCCAGAGCACCTCGCGCGGCTCCTTGTAGGAGCCGTAATAGAGGCCGCGCAGCATGTGGACGTAGACCGCGAAGAAGAACATCGACGCGCCGCAGGCGTGCATGTTGCGCAGCAGCCAGCCGTAATTCACGTCGCGAACCAGGAGCTCGACCGACTTGAAGGCGAGATCGGCATGTGGCGTGTAGTGCATCGCCAGGATCACGCCGGTCAGGATCTGCATCCCCAGCATGAACGAGAGGATGGCGCCGAAGGTCCACCAGTAGTTCAGGTTACGCGGGGTGGGATAGACGACGAACGAAGAGTGCACGAGGCCGAGGATCGGCAGGCGCCGCTCGATCCATTGCAGGGCCGGATTACTCGGCTTGAATTCGGATGGTCCGCTCATGATGCGATCCTGAGGAAATAAAACGACGAGATGGCGGGAAGCTTCGAACGCGGGTCCGAAGCTCAGCCGATCTGGATTTTGGTGTCGGAAACGAAAGTGTACGGCGGCACAGCCAGATTCGCGGGCGCGGGCCCCTGGCGGATGCGGCCGGACGAATCGTACTGCGAACCATGGCAGGGGCAGAAGAACCCGTCGTAATTGCCTTCATGGGCGATCGGGATGCAGCCGAGATGGGTGCAGATGCCGATGACGACCAGCCACTGGTCATGGCCGGACTTGACCCGGGCCTCGTCGGACTGCGGATCGGGCAGGCTCGCCACCGGAACGGCGCGCGCCTCGTCGATCTGCTTCTTGGTGCGGTGGCTGATGTAGATCGGCTTGCCGCGCCAGAACACCTTGATGTCCTGTCCCTCGGCAACCGGGCTCAGATCGACCTCGATCGGCGCACCAGCGGCGATCGTTGAGGCGTCCGGATTCATTTGGGAAACGAAGGGCCAGAGCGCAGCTGCGCCCCCTACTGCTGCAGCTGCCCCCGTTGCAACGAATAAGAAATCACGGCGTGTCGGATGGTCCGCCGAAGACGCTGTCGTCACGATTCCAACCCTTTCTTCTTATGCTGCCGACGGAACCGCTCCGGGGGCCCCCATGGTCCCCGAAACAGCGCTGCCGGCGCCCGCGGCCCCCCGCGGCGGCAGAACTTCACTCGTCCCCACCAAAACAAGGCGAAAACAGCAGTCCAGAATCGTTCTATTGGCACCCTTGCCGGGCGAGCGCAAGCCCGCTAACGGCGCGGGAGCGTGCAATGCACGAATTCCGCAGCTGGCGATGTTTTATTGAGACATTTCCGGCCCACAACCAACCCATCACCGGCCATGCAGATCGCACTTTTCCAACCCGACATCCCCCAGAACACCGGCACGATTCTCCGTCTCTGCGCCTGTCTGGGAATCGATGCCCACATCATCGAACCGGCCGGCTTCCCGGTCTCCGACCGACATTTCCGCCGGGCGGGAATGGATTACCTCGACCATGTCAGCATCCTCAGGCACGATTCCTGGTCGAAATTCGAGGAGTGGCGGGCGGCACATGGCTACCGCCTGCTGCTGTTCACCACCAAAGGCGCCACCGACTACCGCGATTTCCGTTACCAGACGTCGGACATCCTGCTATTCGGGCGCGAGAGCGCCGGCGTCACCGACGCGGTGGTCGAGGCCGCGGATGCGCGGCTGGTGATCCCGATCACCGAAGGGCTGCGGTCGCTCAACGTCGCCATGACCGCGGCAATGGCCGTAGGCGAAGCACTCCGGCAGGTCCGGAACCCGCAAGGCTAGATATGACGAGGAGAGACCAGTGAGTTACGCGGTCAAGGAAATCTTCCTGACCCTGCAAGGCGAAGGTGCCCATGCCGGGCGCGCATCGGTGTTCTGCCGTTTTGCCGGCTGCAACCTCTGGAGCGGCCGCGAGGCCGACCGCGCCGGCGCCATTTGCCAATTCTGCGACACGGATTTCGTCGGCACCGATGGCACCCTCGGCGGCCGCTACGCCACGGCGATGGAACTCGCCGACACCATCGCCGCGCAGTGGACCGCCTCGAACGAGAACCGCTATGTGGTATTGACCGGCGGCGAGCCGCTGCTCCAGGTCGATGAGGACCTGGTCGAGGCGCTCCATGAAAGAGGCTTCGAGATCGGCGTCGAAACCAACGGCACCGTTGCCCCGCCCGAGGGCCTCGACTGGATCTGCGTCAGTCCCAAGGGCGGCAGCGAACTGGTGCTGCGTCACGGGCACGAGCTGAAGCTGGTCTATCCGCAGGCCCTCGCCGCGCCGGAGACTTTCGAGGGCCTCGCCTTCGAGCGCTTCTCGCTGCAGCCGATGGACGGGCCTGAAGTGATCGAGAACACCGCGCGCGCGATCGACTATTGCCTGCGCCATCCGCAATGGCGGCTGAGCGTGCAGACGCATAAATCGCTCGGCATCAGATAGGACTGAACGGACAGATGTGGGAATTGACGAAACAGTTCCGCTTCGAGGCGGCGCATACGCTGAAGGGCACGACCTTTGGCGAGGCGAGCGAAGAGATCCACGGCCACTCCTTCCGCGCCGAGGTGACGGTGCGCGGCCTGCCCGATCCCGCGACCGGCATGGTGATCGATCTCGGCCTGCTCCAGCGCGCGATCGAAGATGTGCGCTTGATGCTCGACCACAAGTTCCTCAACAAGATCGAGGCGCTGGGCACACCGACGCTGGAGAACCTGTCGCGCTTCGTCTGGGAGCGGCTCGCGCATGTCGGCAAGCTGAGCCGCGTCAGCATCCATCGCGACAGTTGCTACGAGAGCTGCACCTATTTCGGTCCGCAAGGCTGAGTGCATGACATCCCCATTGGATCCCAAGCTGATCGAAGACCGCAAGGCCCGCGCCCGCAACTGGTTCGAGCACTTGCGCGACGACATCTGCGCGAGCTTCGAGCAGCTGGAAGACGACGCGCCGCAAAGCCTCTATCCCGGCGAGGCCGGCCGCTTCGCGCGCACGCCGTGGCAGCGCACGGATCACAGCGGGGCCAAGGGTGGCGGCGGCGTGATGTCGATGATGTCGGGCCGGCTGTTCGAAAAGGTCGGCGTGCACTGCTCGACCGTGCATGGCGAATTCGCGCCCGAGTTTCGCGCGCAAATCCCGGGCGCGGCCGAAGACCCGCGCTTCTGGGCCTCGGGCATCTCGCTGATCGCGCATCTGCGCAATCCGCACGTGCCGGCCGTGCACATGAACACGCGCTTCGTCGTCACCACCAAGGCGTGGTTCGGCGGCGGCGCCGACCTGACGCCCGTGCTCGATCGCCGTCGCACGCAGGAGGACGCGGACACGCTCGCCTTCCACGCAGCGATGAAGGAAGCCTGCACCGGACCGAACGGCGTTGCCGACTACGACAAGTACAAGACGTGGTGCGACGAGTATTTCTACCTGCCGCACCGGAAAGAGGCGCGCGGCATCGGCGGCATCTTCTATGACTGGCATGACAGCGGCGACTGGGATGCCGACCTCGCCTTCACCCAGGACGTCGGCCGCGCCTTCCTCAAGATCTATCCCGACCTGGTCAGGCGCAATTTCGCAAGCGCCTGGACCGCTGAGGACCGCGAGGAGCAATTGATCCGTCGCGGCCGTTATGTCGAATTCAACCTGCTCTACGACCGCGGCACCATTTTCGGACTCAAGACCGGTGGCAATGTGGATTCGATCCTGTCGTCGCTGCCGCCGGAGGTGAAATGGCCATGAGTGTGATCAAGCCCGCAAGCAAGCCCCTGCCCCGCGCCATGCTGATCGACATGGACGACACCATCCTGTCGGCCTATGGCCGGCCCGAGATCGCCTGGAACACGATCGCCGAGGAATTCGCCGAGGAGCTCGCGCCGCTGCCGCCGGCACAGGTCGCATCGGCTGTGCTCGCCTATGCGCGGCAGTTCTGGTCGACCGCGGGAGCGGAGTGGCGAATGAAGCTCGGCGAGGCTCGACAGCTTACGGTGCGTGGTGGCTTTGCTGCGCTTGCCGCGAGCGGCCATCGCGCGCTCTCCGACGATCTCGCCGGTCGTATCGCCGACCGCTTCACCACCTTTCGCGAGGAAGCGATCTTCGTCTTCCCCGGCGCGCATGATGCGATCGACGCGTTCAAGGCGCATGGCGTCAAGCTCGCGCTGGTCACGAACGGCGCCGCCGACATGCAGCGCGCCAAGGTCGAGCGCTTCGAGCTGACCCATCGCTTCGACCACATCCAGATCGAGGGCGAGCACGGCTTCGGCAAGCCCGAGGAGCGTGCCTATCTGCACGCCATGGAAGCGCTCGGCGTCACGCCTGCGGAGACCTGGATGATCGGCGACAATCTGGAATGGGAAGTCGTGACGCCGCAGCGGCTTGGCATCTATGCGATCTGGCTCGACGCGCATGGCGACGGCCTGCCCAAAGGCTCGGCCGTCAAACCCGACCGCATCATCCGCTCGCTGACCGAGCTCGTGCCGGGCTAAATCCCGAAAACAACCCCATGCACAGTAGGCGGCTGCTGCAAGATCAATAGCTTGCCGCACAACGTGGCAGGATTGCGGATTTTTCGAAAATCCGTTGACGCGTCGGGCAAAACAGGTGCATGATGTCATCATCGCCGCGCCTGGGACGGAACACTCCTGGAGCGACCATCGAGCGATTCCCCACTCGAGCCTCTGCCATCGACGTTTCGCGCAGTCACCGCAAGCCGGCGCAAATGCACGGGCCCTGCAGCCCGTGATCGGCGTGTCATGACGGCTTACGTGCTTTCGCTCTCGTCGATCAACCCGAAAGGACCATCCATGGAATTGAAAACCGGTGACGTCGTCATGCTCAAATCCGGCGGCCAGCCGCTGACCGTCGCAGAGGTGAAAGGCGACAACATCGTCTGCCTCTGGATGGGCTCGGAGGGCGATCTGTTCCGCGAGACGCTGCCGCTGGCCACGCTCGAACGCCTGGAAATCGAAGAGTATGAGGACGACGAAGACGATGAGGACGAAGAGTAGGCGCGCTTAAGACCGCATCCTGGTTAGATCGGCGTGCTCGGCTCCGGCGCACCTGATGTCCGCTTCGCTGCCAACAACGGCGATAGCGGACATCGCCGGATGTCGAGAATGGGCCAAATCCGGACTCATACCGCATCTCTCAGAATGAAGAGGCCGCCAACCAGGGCGACCCCTTTGGTCTACCTTATTAAACCGGGGTAGCGAGCGGCTTGCCTTTTTCAACAATGTAATTGACCATCAGTCTCGTCTTGGCCGTCGCCGGCTTGCCGCCGGCATGCGGGGTTTCCGGCGGCACTTGGAACGCTTCACCGGCTTTCATCATCTGCGTCGGTCGGCCTTCGATGGGAAGCTCGATTTCACCTTCCATGACGTACGTCGACTCGATACCGGGATGAGTATGACGTCCGACGGTCGCTCCGGGGGCGAGTGTCACGTCCATGATAATTGTTTCATAGCCCGGGGCCGGTCCATCCGTCCGGCTCAACACCTTCCTCGTGACGCCGTTTGCCGTTGTTGCAGCTGAACCTTGAGCGAATGCCTCGTTTGCGGCAAACCCCACAATGCCGCAGATCGCACAGCCGGCGACGCCCGCAAATCCTCTCCGTGTTAGCATAACGATCCTCCCATTGAAGTCCGGCTCCGCGGACATGTGAGAAGTCTGGCAGAGGCACACTTTGTTGTCGACGGCAGTGAGAGCAATTTCGCTTATGGGTAGTCCAGTCATGCTCCTGCCCCGCCGCCTCCAAGCGGGCTAACGGCCTCAACTTAGACCTCCGTCATTGCTTCGGAAGTGGACTCAACTCGCGCATGGCGTCTTGGTCCGGCTTGGGTCATAAGCTGCCCTCGGCAGCCCGCATGACCAACATCGGGTCAACTCCCGGAAGCGGACCTGTCGGCGCGCTTGGCTTGGGTTAACAACGGGGGCCAAGAGCGGAAAAATTGGCTGGCGCCAGGTCTCGCCAAGCGCGTCATCTGTTCCGCGGAACGCTGCCGTCGGCCACGCTCGAACGCCTGGAAGACCAGGATGAGGATGACGAAGACGATGAGGATGAAGAGTAGGCGCGCTTAAGACCGCATCCTTGTTAGATCGGCGTGCTCGGCTCCGGCTCACGTGATGTCCGCTTCGCTGCCAACAACGGCGCGATAGCGGACATCGCTGGATGTCGAGAATGGGCCACAACCCGACATCGCCGTTCCCCTTGTCGATTATCTGATATCTGCAGCTTGCTTTATGCAGAGATTGCGTAGTCCAGGAATTTCCCGAGTAAGGTCTTGGCGACCCCGGAGACCGCGACGACGCCCTTCGTAAAGAACGCAAACATCAATGAGTGTTTCTGCGCTGATGTCCGAAGCAGCGATTCCAAATGAAGCAAGCTCTGCGACGACAAGACAACGATCGAACTTCTCCGATAGCAGAATGATCGTCGTGAAAATGTTGTTGCTGCCATCGGTGAGGGTCATAGTGAGACATTTTGGACTATCTGACGTCACCTGATTTTCCAAAAGCTCCAGTTCGTAGTCCGCAAAGCCCAGAGTCTTGAAAGCAGGCTTATCGTTCTTGAGCCGCACGAAGACTTTCGTGTCATGGATGGTCGCAACAGAAGAGTTCTTTGCAGACACGTGCTCCATGGTTAGACCTGCCGCGACGGCGAGGCGACGAAGATCCTGCTCGACTAAATACTGGCTGTAGTAGGAGAGGTCCCCGACATCAAAATAGTTAAAGGACGAATCGCTCCGCGATGCCGCGAGTTCGTTCCCGGTTGCGTCCTTCTTCCAGTTGAATGCGGCAAGGGTGCGCGCGTCCTGAGCGCTGATGTCCTGCGCAAATGAGGGGACGGAACACCAAGACGCCGAAATAAGCGCTGCTAGAACAAAGATGCATCTGCCGAGACGCCGCTCCGATCTGGGTGCAGCGATCAATGAGAGTGCGAAACTTGCTTTAACGAGATTATCAACGCGACGTCGCATGTTCCGCTTGCCGCCAAATCCGGGAAGTCTTGGGTTATGACAACTAATGTTTGCATGACCAAAATTACCAAGCCGCTAACGAGGCCCACACCAACTTGCGGATTGGCGACGCCCGCTTCGGGTCATAAGCTGCCCTCGGCAGCCCGCATGACCAACATCGGATCAACTCCCGGAAGCGGACCTGTCGGCGCGCTTGGCTTGGGTTTAACAACGGGGCCAAGAGCGGAAAAAATTTTCTGGCGCTAGGTCTCGCCAAGCGCGTCATCTGTTCCGCGGAACGCTGCCGTCGGCCACGCTCGAACGCCTGGAAGACGAGGATGAGGATGACGAAAACGATGAGGACGACGAGTAGGTGCATCCGAGCCTGGCTTGGTCCGAGCACCTCGCTCGGACAGGGAGCGCCTATCGACGATCGTCACCTCAACTATGAGAGCGATCCGGGCTGCTCTGGTCGAGCGGTTGCGTTCCCATCGGGCGTGCGCATGGCGAGCGCCGTGCGGACCATCCGGCCAAGATCCGACCTGCGATAGGGCTTCGCCAGCAGGAGGACGCCGGGGTCGAGACGCCCGTGATGCACGATGGCGTTATCGGTATAGCCGGAGGTGAAGAGCACCCTGAGGCCGGGCCGCCGCCTCACGGCCTCGTCGGCGAGATGACGCCCGTTCATGACGCCGGGCATGATGACGTCGGTGAACAGCAGATCGACGGCATCACCCTGTTCGATGCGGGCCAGCGCTTCCTCGGCATTGCTCGCGAGGATCGTGGTGTAGCCCAGGCTCCGCAGCTGAGCGCCAACGTAATCGCGCACCAATGCTTCATCCTCGACCACCAGAATTGTTTCAGTTCCACCCTCGATCTGCGTCACCGGCTGCGCGTGCGCCTGCCCTTCATCGTGCTCCCCTGCCGGCGGCAGATAGATCCTGACCGTCGTTCCACATCCCTCCTCGCTGTAGATCTTGATGTGGCCGTTCGACTGCTTGACGAAGCCGTAGACCATGCTGAGGCCGAGCCCGGATCCCTTGCCGGAGTGCTTGGTGGTGAAGAAAGGATCGAACACCTTGTCGCGGATCGCGGCGGGGATTCCTTGTCCGGTATCGCTGACGGCGATCATCACGTAAGGTCCAGGACGAACGTCGCCGTTTGCACTTGCATAGTCCTCGTCAAGATGGACGTTCTCGGTCTCCAGCATGAGCTTGCCGCCGTCCGGCATCGCATCGCGCGCATTGAGGGCAAGATTGACGAGAGAGTTGCTCAGTTGGCTCGGATCGACCAAAGCGGGCCACACATCGTCCGCCAGCATCGAATCCATCTCGACGTTGTCGCCGAGCGCCGGCCGCAAAAGCCGGGCCACATCGATGACCAGCGCATTGACGTCCGTTCGTCGCGGCTGCAGCGGCTGCAATCGGGAGAAGGCGAGCAGCCGATGAGTGAGGTCGGCGCCGTGCGTGGCAGCCTCGTCGATCATTTTCGCGATGGCGGAAAGCTCCGGATCGCCGGCAACGCCCTCCTTAAGAATCTCTATGGTGCCAAGAATGACGGTGAGCATGTTGTTGAAGTCGTGCGCAACGCCTCCTGTGAGTTGGCCGACGGATTCCATCTTCTGGGCCTGCACCAGTTGCCGTCCCAGCTCGGCCTTGCTCTCCAGTTCGTACTGGGCCTGCATGAAGCTCGATCGCATCCTTTCGAGGGAGCGGGCCAGCGCATCGATCTCGTCGACCGACGATGTCACGTTGATCGGTCGAGAGAACTCCATGAGCCCGATGCGCGCACTTTCGGCCGACAACTGCTCGATCGGCCGCGCGATGCGCGTACTGAACCATATCGCGGCAAACGACGCGATCGTCATACAGCCGACGACAAGCGCTGCACCAATCGCCAGCTTGTCCGTGTCCACCCATCCGAAATCCGCTGACGGCGCGAGCGTTGCGATCCAGAAGGTTTGACCGGCGGGATGCATCGCATGGAACGATGCGAACCAGACGTTTCCGCTTTCTTCGACCTGGATGATCTCGTTGGAAGGACGTCCGCGATCCTGCCAGGCTCGGTATGACGCCGTCAGCGGCGCCACACCGAGCGCGTCGACAGGCTTCAGCAACGCGTTCCTGACGGTTTCGCTCGTCCAGCTCGGATCGCGCGGGAGACCGAGCGCCTCGCCGGCGTCGGTCAAAATCGCCACCAGTCCGGAATTGGTGAAGCGGACCTGCTGCGTAAAGTTCGTGATTTCGCGGAGCCACACATCGCTGGCGATGGCGTAACGGTGGCCGTCCGGAGCGGTCCACCGCACCACCGCGGACAGGCCCGGCTCACCGGAAGAGACGAACCGATAAGGCGCCGTCCAATGGATATCGTCGTCCTTCGGCATCGCTGCCGCGGCGAGATACCACGGACGCTTTCTGGCATCGTAGACGGTCTTTCGCAGCTCGTCGCCGACCACCCGGTCGTTCTCGTCGTAAGTGATGAAGCGACCGACGCCGCCGCGCATGTCCGGATCGGTGAGGCGATTGAACCAGCGCCCGTTGACTTCCGACGAGATCAGGATCTCGCGACCGTCGTCGCGCGCGATTGCGAACGAGGTGACGCCGCTGGTCCCTTTCAGGAGCGGGCGAAGCAGAGTGTTGGAGGCATCGAGATGATCGACATCGATCAGTCCCTTGATTCCCCATTCGCGTTCGAGACGAGCGATCGCCTCGACCCTGATGAATATCCTCTCGAAATCAGCGATCACCTGCACGGCGGCACGGCCGCTCTCCGACGCCACCAGCTCCTTCACCAGCGGCCGATAGAGCAAGAAGTAGATGCCGATGGCGCAGATCAACAACGCAACAGTGACGAGCGCAACGCCTCCGAACACCAAGCTGCGCCGAATGGACCACCTGCGATCCATATGGCCCAAGTCGTGGCCTAAGTCGGCAACTGGTTCGGGATGCAGCAAGCGATATCCCCGATCAGAATCTTGATCACCGGCACTGTAGGGTTTCACGGCCTCTGGGGGAACCAAGGAATGCAACCAAGCTGCCGGCTTTTCCACTTCCGGTGGCCAGTCACTGGCCACCGCGGCAAAGACAGACGGCGTGGAGCCACGAGCTTCGGCTCGGCCGCCGGTAGCCCTGTCCGGTCTGATCCGAAGAACCGGCAACTCGTGACATCAGCTTCCACAAGTTCGGGGTACGTGAACCGTGTTCGGCGTGTCATGACAAATTGCTAGCTCTCTTCGGGTTGATCAACTCGGAGACCAAATTCATGGAATTGAAAGCCGGCGATATCGTCATGCTCAAATCAGGCGGCCAGCCGCTGACCGTCGCGGAGGTCAAGGACGAGGACGTTCTCTGCGTCTGGATGGGCATGGAAGGCGATCTCTTCCGCGAGACGCTGCCGCTCGCCACCCTCATCCAGGTGGAAGAAGACGAGGATGAGGACGAGGAAGAAGAGGAAGAAGACGACGAGGACGACGAATAGCCTCATCCACGCGCGCATCTTCATGCGCGCGATCGGAGCTTCCGGCTCCGATGCGAGAGATGTCCGCTTCTTTGCCGACAGCGGCGCCCTGGCGGACATCCCTTGGAGTCGCCGCGGGACATTTTCCGAATCGCACGACTGCCTACAGTACGCGCTCTCGCAATGCCGGGGATGTGACCGGTCGCGAGGCCTGCATCGGTTGGCGCTTTGCGGTCGGCGATTACCTTAGGAACGCATTTGGAGAAAAGGCGATGCATTCCATTTTGGCCCTGGGCCTTTTGATTTCACTGTGCGGTGTTGCGGACGCGGCGCCCGTACATCAAACCCACCGACATACTGCTCCAACTTCGAGCTTTGCGCCCGCGCCAGTTCGGTCCGGCACCCTGGACTGCAGCAAACCCGAGCCGTATTTCGGCGCATGTCAGGGCTATGCGCCCGGCGAGAAAGAGCGATTTCTCGCGAGCTCGCGCAGCGGGGGATGAGCGCCAGCGATCAGCAAGTCTGCCTGTCTCGCCCGCGCAGCCTGTTCGGGCGAAGGCCTGCGCGCAACGAAGCCTGACGTCAGCCATCAATCCAGCGGAACGTTCAGGCTGGTCCCTTTGACGATGATGCCGCCACGGTTGCCGATCTCGATCGAGCCATAGCGCTGCTTGAAGCAGTCGGGCAGCGGCCGGTCGCCTTCCATGCTGAGCCAGAGACGCAGCAGATGTCGCTTCTGGTTCGCATTGGGCCAATCGCGAAAACCGGTGCGATCGTGCAGCAAGGCATGATTGTAGACGAACTGCATGTCACCGGGCTGAAGCCGCATGCCAAAATGCAGATCGGGATCATTTGCGAGCGCGTCAAAGAGATCGAGCGCCTCGACGTGGGCCGGCGTCAGCCTGAGCGCATCGGGAAAGCGCTGCGCGCTGTCGATATACTGACGCTGATAGAATCCGGTCAAAAACCCCGCATGCCAATTCAGCACCGGGATTTCGAGATACGGCTTTTCGTTCTCGGGCACCTCGCCGCGCCGGTCCGTCGCGATCGTGTCGAACAGGAGCGCGGCTAGATCGGGACGCCGATCGAACATTTCGTTGTAGATGGACGACGTACTGACGAGCAGGGAATCGCCCCCCTCCATCGCCTCGCGAATGCACAGCAATCCAACCACGTCGGATGAATCCGTGTGGAATGTCTGCCGTTCCGACGTCTGATAAATCCTTGTGTTCGGATCCTTCGCGTCCGCGCCAACATCGCGGACATGACCGAGAATGTGACCCGCTGCATTTTGCGATCGCGCTGATCCCAAATGCGCACCCACGCCGCAGAAAATCGTAGCCGCGAACTCCTGGCTGTAGTTTGCAACAGGCAGGCCGCGGATGACTTCGAAGCCGAGGCCTGTCAGCAGTCTCTCCTTGAGGCCTTCCAGGTGCGCACCGAACCGGGGAAGTGGAAAGCTTTCCCTGGTGATCTCGGCGATCTTCTTGCTCCGAGCGAGATAGGATCGAGCCGCGGTCTCGAGTTCCGCGATCTCGTCGGCAGTCAGCGTCACCAGCCATCGATCAGGATTGGCTTTCATCTCGGCGCCGAGCCAGGCGGACGGGATGTCGATCTTCCCTGGAGGGCGATCTTGCATGCTGTCGTTCCTGAGAGGATTGGTGGTCAGAAGGGAATTCGACGTTATTGCGCCGATTGCTGGTTTGCAACTTGGTGAGATGCGCGAATCCTAGCGATCGTCATGACGTTGAAGATCAAAATCTGCGCAGCCACGCAAACGAATTGCCGGCCATCAAAGGTTGTGTTACAAGCTGTAGCAGTTGGGATGGCATTCCGTCCCGCTTTTGGGGAGGTACCTTATGCGATCGTCATCTGGCTTCGCCGTGCCGTCACTCGTCGCTACCTTGTCAACCATCTTGCTGTGCAGCACGTCAGGCACGGCAATGTCGCAACCCACACCGAATTCTTCGCTCCCCGCCGTCTCGGTCGAAGCGCCGAAGGCAAGACAGACTGTTGCGCCGGTGCAGGGACCATCGACCGGGACTTCCCATCACCACCGCCGGGCGACGGGCTCATCAACCGCTGAAGGCGCAGGGTCGGCATTCGGGCCGGGTACGGTCCTGGGCAAGATTGCCAGGCTGGAGAAATCCGCCAGCAGTTGTAACGGTGGCTGCGAAACGAGCTACAGGGTCGGCAACGCACCCTGGGTTGGATGCAGCTTCAGTGGTGGCTCCGAGCCGTTTACGAGTCATTTCTCGACAACGTGCCGCGATACGCTGAGCTACAATACCTACGCGCAGTGCGTCGAAACCAAGACCCTCCTCGGCGCAACTGGCAGAGAATCCCGGTGGATTTGCACCAGCCTATTGGCTGGAGGAAAGCTGCCTGGCGAGAGGCAAGTCGCTGAGCAGGGCCGTCGTTAGCCCAGGCACCCAACGGCTGAATGAGAGACACGAGACCGCATGGCTCGAAGGTTTTCGAGCCATGCTAACTGCCAGAGTCCTCAGCAGCATGCTGACAGAATCCGGCAGCATGCCGTGCTACGAGCCGGCATGTCGCGCGCCCAACGCCTTCTCGACGTGATCCAGCTTTTGCGCAGGCACCGACGGCCCGTCGCGGCGGGCCGGCTGGCCGACGAACTCGGCGTGTCGCTGCGGACGATCTATCGGGACATCGAGACGCTGAAGGGCCAGGGCGCCCACATCGATGGCGAGGCCGGCATCGGCTATGTGCTGCGGCCCGGATTCATGTTGCCGCCGTTGATGTTCTCGGAAGAGGAGATCGAAGCGCTGGTGCTGGGCGGTCGATGGGTTGCGGCGCAGCCGGACGAGCCGCTCGGCAAGGCGGCCCAGAACGCGCTTGCGAAGATCGCTGCCGTGCTGCCGGACGACCTGCAGCGGAGCCTGGAAACCTCCGGCCTGATGGTCGCGCGCCGCGATCCGGCGGCAGGTGACACCGAATTGCCGATCATTCGCGCCGCCATCCGCACCGAATGCAAATTGCGCATCACCTACAGCGACGAACAGGACAACCGCACCCATCGCACGATCTGGCCGATCGCGCTCGGGTTCTTCGATACTGTCCGCATGGTCGCGGCCTGGTGCGAGAGCCGCGGCGACTATCGCCATTTCCGCACCGACCGCATCCTGTCGATCACGCACACGGAGCGTCGCTACCCACGACGCCGCACCGACTTGCTGCGGGAATGGAAGCAGCAGGAAGGCCTGAGCGAGCGCTGATCATGCTGACAGAAACTGTCAGCACCGTCCTGTAAGCCTGCCCCATCGCCAAGCTGAACAGGAGATGCAAATGGCCGATTTCAATCTCGTCGTGCTCTACGTCAACGATGCACAAGCGAGCTCCACCTTCTACCAAAAACTGCTGGAGCGCCCTGTCGCGCAGTCATCGCCCAAATTCGTGGTCCTTCCGCTCGGGAACGGCGCCATGCTGGGGTTGTGGCAGAAAGACGCCGTCGAGCCGCCTTCGGCTTCGCAAGCCGGTTCTAGCGAGATCTCATGGGCCGTCGCGAACGCGGACGCGGTGCGCGCGACCTACGAGATGTGGACAACCCGCGGCGTCAAGATTGCGCAGCCGCCGACCGCAATGCCGTTCGGGCACACCTTTGTTGCGCTCGATCCCGACGGTCATCGCCTGCGCGTCCTGGCGTCCGCCGCGTAAAGCGCGGTCACCGTCATCGAGCACGCGGGCCGTCGGACAGGTATGGGCCGAGAAGCGAAAGTTGTTCGCGCCTATTCAATGACCCGATCGGCCCGCGCCAAGACACTGTCCGGAATCGTAACGCCGAGCGCGGCGGCCGTTTTCAGGTTCACGGCGAGCTCGAATACGACCGGCTGCTCGACAGGATAGTCGGCCGGATTGGCCCCTTTGAAAATCCGGTCAACATATTGGGCGACCTTGATGTAGATGGCTTCGATCTTGGGATGATAGCTCGCCAGTGCGCCGAGCGGTACGAAAGCGCTGGATTGGTAGACTGCCGGTAATTTTGCCTTCGCCGCCAAGACTGGAATGGTTGGTCGCGTGAAGTCCCCAAGCACGAAAAGACCATTACAGCTCTCTCGCGTCATCGTCGCGAAGGCGGTCTCAAGATCGTCCGGCGTTGGAGCCGATACCTGAATGGCCGAGAGCGCGAGCGTCTTGGCTGCCATTTCAGCCAATCGATATTGTTCAGGATGCGTTGGATTGTTGGACGTCAATACGGCGATGCGCTTCGCCGCTGGGACGATCGCGTGGAGAAGTTCGACGGCCTTCCCGACAGAATCGCCCATCATATTGGCCATCCCGGTAATGTTGCCGCCGGGATGCGGGAAGCTCTTGACGAAGCCGGACCCGATGGGATCGGTCGCTGGAGCCATGATGATGGGGATGGTTGTTGTCGCGCGCTGGGCGGCAGCGATCGCCGGCGTCGTAACACCAACAATGACGTCGGGATGCAGTCCGATCAATTCGGCCACGAGCGCCGGCAAACGCTCGAGCCTTCCATCCGCGCTTCGCTCGTCGATGACAAGGTTCTGACCTTCGACATAACCAAGATGCCTCATCTCCATGCGAAACACGTCGAAGATCGCGTGGTCGGCCGGATTTGCGAGCGAGCCCGGGTAGAGATAAGCGACGCGCCAAACCTTGTTCTTTGTCTCGGCCCTCGCGACGGCAGGCCAAGCGAGAACGGTACTGCCCATGATTTGCAGGAAGTTGCGTCGCAGCATCACTGCCCCCGGAGGCCACGGAAGGTTCGCGCCAGCAGATCGATCTTTGCCGCCTGTGATGGGTTTGTACAGAGGACCTTCGGACGCAACGGGCGATGCGCGCGCGTGTCCGAGCTCAGCGCTTCCCCGTCATCGCGCTCAATTCTGCCTTGACGCGTGTCACCGAGTTCGGGCCGTCCGGGTCAGTCGGTACGAGCTGCACATACGCTTCAAAGTCGGACAGGGCCTCGACGAGATTGCTCTTCTTCTCCCGCGCCACGCCGCGGTTGTAATAGGATTTGGCAAATCTGGGATTGAGACGGATCGCTTCGTTGTAGTCCGCGATGGCGCTGTCGAAATTGCCCTTGGCGACGAAAGCGTCGCCGCGGTTGTCGAAGGCTTCGACATATTTCGGATCGAGGCGGAGTGCGGAATCGTATTCGCCGATGGCGCGATTGAGGTCGCCCTTGGTTCTCCAGGCGTTGCCGCGGTTGTTGTAGGCGACGGCGTAAGTCGGATCGAGCCTGATGGCTTCATCGAAGTCGGCGATGGCGCGATCGGCCGTCCCCTTCTCCGACCAGACCACCCCGCGGTTGTTGTAGGCCCTGGAAGAGTTGGGATCGAGCCTGACGGCTTCGCTGTAGTCGGCCGCGGCGCGATCGAGGTCGCCCTTGGCCCGCAAGGCATTGCCGCGATTATAGTAGGCCGCAACGCGCTTCGGATCGACGCGGATCGCGGCGCTGTAATCGGCGATGGCGCTATCGAGATTGCCCTTGTTCTTATATTCGACAGCGCGGTTCAGGTAGATTTCGGCAAGCTCATTGCCCCCAAACTCGCCCGACGAAATGGCGCGAGTGCACGCCGCGATGGCAGCATCGCCGGATTGCTTCGCGCAGGCGTACGCATCGTCATCGGCAGCCTTCGCAGGCGCCCCGGCGAGAGCCGCCACGGTCAGCCAGGGAAGCAGCCAGTAGGCCGACGAGCGCATCTGCATCTGATGTGGTCTCCGCAATCGAGGGGAGAGCCGAGTTGGCATTATCCCGCCCCTTAGTCGGGCCGGCAACGCGAATGGTTCATCCGATCAGCTGCTTCGCAGCAGCCGAGATCATCACCAGCCCACCGGTGATCACGGCGACGTCGAGAATGGCCGTGTGGATGTGCACCGGCATGCGCTCGACGAAGGCCTTGGCCAGGAATGCGCCGGGAATGGCGATGCCGCCGATCAAAAGCGCGAAGGCGAGCACCTGCGCGGTCACTGCGCCGGCAAGACCGAACACCGAGATCTTGATCAAACCCGTGCCGAGCGAGATCATCGCATCGGTTGCGATCACGGCAGCGCCTTCGAGGCCCGCGGCCATCAGCAGTGAGAGCAGGATCACGCCCGAGCCTGACGTGCCGCCGACGAGAACGCCGTAGCCGACGGATCCCGTCGCAAGGCCGGCGTCGCCGATCTTGACCTCGCGTCTCCGAAGCACGCGGCGCAACGGGACGCTGAGGATCAGCATGCTGCCGATCACGAGCGCCGCACCAGCATTGGTGAGGCGCGTGTAGCCGTAAGCGCCGAGCGCAGTCGTCAGCGCCGCACACGCCAGCACGATCACCGCACGGCGGCGGTCGACGTAGCGGAGATAGGCGACAGCGCGACTGGAATTGGTGAAGAGCGCGGAGATGGCGATGATCGGCACCACCGGCTCGGCGCCGACGAGCGGCACCAGCACGAGCGGCATCAAGGCGCCGGTGCCATAACCGGCGAGACCACCGATGATCGAAGCAAACAACGCCATCAACGCGACCAGCAGGAGCTGAAAAATCGAGATGTCGGCGAAGCCTGAAACGATGGTCACGATCTCTCTTCGCGGCTGACGCGTGCCGCAGCTTGATCGGCGATGGAAGCGAGTGCGGCTTCGTCTAGTGGAAAATCCGCCGCGAGCCAAGCGTCTTCGGCGAGTGTCAACACATGTCCGAGCGCTGGTCCCTCGACCAGGCCGCGCGCAATGAAGTCGGCGGCCTTCAGCGGGAATTTCGGCGCAGTCCAGCGCTGCGGCAATTCGGCGAGCTCGCGCCAGCGCGACGAATGCACGTCCGCGCCGCTGCGCGCCCAGGCGAGCAACACGCGATCGTGAAAGCGCTCAGGACCCAGGCGATACACCAGGCGCCGCGCATTGGCCTCGTCCCTGGCGGCGAGACGCCACCAGCGATGGCCCATCGAATCCAGCGCCTTGGCCTCGGCATTCGACAGCCTCAAGCGGGTCGCGACACGCTTGGCGTCTTCGGTGACAGCGACCGAGAGCGCTGCGAGACGACGCGTATTGCTGGCCGGCAAATCGAGCGTGCGCTCGATCGCAATCATCGCTGTGAGCGACCCGGTATAGGCCACGCCGCCGATCATCGCCTGCAGCAGGCCCGCATCTGCCATCGCAAGCGCGGCGGCGGATGCGCCGCCCGCGACCAGCAATTTGAGCATCTCCATCCGCACGCGCTCGGCCGACAAGGTTGCAAGGCCCTCGCGGCCACGGATGCAGGCGAGGTAGCCGTCGCGATCGGGCTCGCCGACACCGAAGGCGGCATGGATGCGGAAGAAGCGCAGGATGCGCAGATAGTCCTCGGCGATGCGCTGGTCGGGCTCGCCGATGAAGCGCACGCGGCGCGCTTTTGCGTCCGCGATCCCGCCGACATAGTCGTGGACGACGCCGGCAGCATCGACCGACAGGCCGTTCATGGTGAAGTCGCGCCGCTCGGCATCCTTCACCCAATCGCGGCCGAAGGCAACCTTGGCCTTGCGGCCGAAGGTTTCGGTATCCTCGCGCAGCGTCGTCACCTCATAGGGCGTGCCGTCGATGACCAGCGTAATCGTGCCGTGCTCGATGCCGGTCGGCACGCTCTTGATGCCGGCGCTGTTCGCGCGCCGCACCACTTCCTCCGGCAGCGCCGTGGTCGCGATGTCCATGTCGCCCGGCGGCAGGTCGAGCAGCGCGTTGCGAACGGTGCCGCCGACGATGCGCGCTTCCTCGCCGTCAGCGTTGAGCAATTGCAGGACGCGCGCCGTCCCGCCTGAGGTCAGCCAGGGCGCATTGGCAAGGATTGGCTCCGCGCTCATCACCCGGCCCTTATCTTTCTTTGGCCGGCACGAGCCTGCCGTTCTCGACGTGAGCGGGAACGTAGGTCGAGTTCGGCGCGGCGCCGGAGAAATGCGCGAGCCCAATCAGCCCTGCAATGACAAGCACCAGCGCCACCAGGATCAGCCGCGCGACGACGGTGATCGGCCAGGACGATTGCACGAACAGGCCGGACCGCGTGGCGGCCAGGAACAGCGCATAGACGGCAAAGGGGATGAGGAAGATTCCGATCTCGGTCAGAACCGGCCGGATCATGATGAATAGATCCGCTCATACAACACACGCAGCATTCCGGCCGTCGCGCCCCAGATGTAGCGCTCGGCAAATGGCATCGCGTAATAGAACCGCTCCATGCCGCGGAATTCCTTGCTGTGCACCTGGTGGTTCGCCGGATTCATCAGGAAGGATAGCGGCACTTCGAATGCGTCATCAACCTCGGAATGGTTGATGGTGAGCTGAAAGCCCGGCCGCACCCTGGCAACCGTCGGCAGGATGCGGAAGCCGAACGCGGTGCCATAGAGATCGAGGTAGCCGATCGGATCGACGAAATCTCTGGAGAGCCCGACCTCCTCCTCGGCCTCGCGCAGCGCGGCATCCAGCGGCGAGGAATCGGTCGCGTCGATCTTGCCGCCGGGGAAGGCGATCTGGCCGGCGTGGTCGTTGAGGTGGGCCGAACGCTGCGTCAGCAGGATGGTCGGCTCGGGATGGTCGACCACCGCGATGAGGACCGCAGCGGGGCGTACCGGCTGCTCGCGCGCGACGATCTCGAGCATCTTGTCGGTGCCGGGATCGCCGGAGGGAGGGATAATATTCGGATCAAAGAGTCCGGGCGGCACGTCGAAGCCGAGCTTCGCCTTGGTGCGCGCGAAGAAATCCGCCGCACGGAAAGCGACCGGCTCGCCCTTGTCGCTCTTGATAGGCTTGTTCAAAGCGCGGCCCTCACCTGCTCCGCGTCGGCCATGGCGAAGAACTCGCCGGCCGACTCGACGCCAAACATCGGCTGGCCATCGACCATCCGCTCCTCGCCCATGTCAACCAGATCGTAATAGAGCGCACGGGTCACCTTGGCCCAGAGATCGGCGCGGACATGCAGGTACGGCGTCAGCCCGCCGTCCTTCGCCTGCTCGAAGCGCAGCCGGTGCGCGGCGTCACAGGTGACCCAATCGTCGACATTGGTGCGGAAGCTCAGCACACGTTGGTTGTCCTCGCCAGCCCTCAGCATCTCGACTGCCATGAACGGCGCATCGTCGACGCGGATGCCGACCTTCTCGACGGGCGTGACGAGGAAATGCTTGTCGCCTTCACGCTTCAAAATGGTCGAGAACAGGCGAACCAGCGCGTGACGGCCGATTGGCGTGCCCATGTAGAACCAAGTACCATCGGAAGCGATTCGGATGTCGAGATCGCCGCAAAACGGCGGATTCCACAGATGCACCGGAGGCAGGCCCTTTTTGGCGCCTTCGGCATTGGCAGCACTTTTGGCGGCGGCAGTCAGCCCCTCAAGACCTTGGTTTGTGCTCTGCCCTTGGTTCGCCATGGTTTGCCCTGACTTTGCGTTTTGGCACGATTGGTGCAGGTCTAAATTGTACGTAAGTCTACGGTTCCACCCCGGGTTAGTGCGGTGTGGAGGTCTCCACTTCGTGATGCCGTACATAACCCGAAGCCGATAAGGTGGGGATAGGTTAATTCAACGAATACATGGCGTTCCTGCAAGTCTAGCATAGGCCCCATGTTGCAAGTTGATGCGATAATTTGACGACGCAAGAGAGCCGCGTGGCAGGCTTAAGGAGCTAACGGATGGCGGAAAGTGTCGAGAAGCTGGAAGATGGCATCGTCCGTTCGGCCGAGCAGGTGTCCAGCCAAATTCGCGCAGCGAAGGATGCGATCGGGTCGGTGATTTTCGGCCAGGATCGTGTGGTCGAGAACACGCTGGTCACGATCCTCTCCGGCGGCCATGCACTGCTGATCGGCGTGCCCGGCCTTGCGAAGACAAAACTGGTCGAGACGCTCGGTGTGACGCTCGGTCTCGACGCCAAGCGCATCCAGTTCACGCCTGACCTGATGCCGTCGGACATTCTCGGCGCCGAAGTGCTGGATGAGAGCACTGCGGGCAAGCGCTCGTTCCGCTTCATCTCGGGCCCGGTGTTCGCACAGCTCTTGATGGCCGACGAAATCAACCGCGCCAGCCCGCGCACGCAATCGGCGCTGCTGCAGGCGATGCAGGAGCAGCACATCACCGTCGCCGGCGCGCGCCACGATTTGCCGAAGCCGTTCCACGTGCTCGCAACCCAAAACCCGCTGGAGCAGGAAGGCACCTATCCGCTGCCCGAAGCCCAGCTCGACCGTTTCCTGATGGAGATCGACGTCGACTATCCCGATCGCGACGCCGAACGCCGCATCCTGTTCGAGACCACCGGCGCCGAAGAGACGCTGGCGAAGGGCTCGATGACGGCGGATGCGCTGATCGCCGCACAGCGGCTGGTGCGCCGCCTGCCGGTCGGCGATTCCGTGGTTGAAGCCATTCTGTCGCTGGTGCGCTCGGCCCGTCCGGGTCCCGACAGCGGCGAAGCCGGCAAGTTCATCGCCTGGGGCCCCGGCCCGCGCGCCAGCCAATCGCTGATGCTCGCCGTGCGCGCCCGTGCGCTGATCGACGGACGCCTCGCGCCCTCGATCGACGACGTGCTCGACCTCGCCGAGCCGGTGCTGAAGCACCGCATGGCGCTGACGTTCCAGGCACGTGCCGAAGGCCGCACGATTCCGGACGTGATCAAGCAGTTGAAGACGCGGATTGGTTGATGGCAGCAGAGAACGGGCACACAGCGAAGGAGATCATCGCGATCCGACGTGCAGATGGCGAAAGCCGTACGCTCGCCGCTTCGCTGCCGCGCCTGGTGCTCGAGGCTCGCCGCATCGCCGCCAACGTCATCCACGGTCTGCACGGACGGCGCCGCGCCGGCTCCGGCGAGAATTTCTGGCAGTATCGTCGCTTCGTGTCCGGAGAGCCGTCGCAGAATGTCGACTGGCGCCGCTCGGCGCGTGACGACCATCTCTATGTCCGCGAGCTCGAATGGGAAGCGTCGCACACGGTCTGGATCTGGCCCGACCGTTCGCCGTCGATGGCCTTTGCCTCGAAGACCGCGCGCGAATCCAAGCTCGAACGCACGCTGATCGTCGCCTTTGCACTGGCCGAGCTGCTGGTCGCGGGCGGCGAGCGCGTCGGCATTCCTGGATTGATGGCACCGACCGCAAGCCGCAGCGTCATCGACAAGATGGCGCAGGCGATGTTGCATGATGACGCCGACCGGCTGAGCCTGCCGCCGTCGTTCGTGCCTGCGGCGCTGGCCGAGACGATCGTGCTGTCCGATTTCTGGTCGCCGATCTCCGAGATCCAGGCGACGCTTGGCGGCCTGTCCGGCTCCGGCGCACATGGCACACTGGTGCAGATCGTCGATCCCGCCGAGGAAAGCTTCCCCTATTCCGGCCGCGTCGAGTTCGTTGAGCCCGAGGGCTTTGGCGTGATCACCGCCGGCCGCGCCGAGAGCTGGGCGCAGGACTACACCACGCGGCTTGCACTGCACCGCGACCAGATCCGCGCCGAGACCAACAAGCTCGACTGGCTGTTCACGACCCATGCGACCGACCGCTCCGCCGCTGAACTGCTGCTGTTCCTCCATGCCGGCATGCAGGTGAGCAAGTCGGGCGCCCGCACCACGTCGATCAAGGCGGGGCC
>JAEWHT010000278.1 GCA_023387695.1 Pseudomonadota bacterium
ATCCTGGACTCCTCGATGATGTGCCACGTCTCCTATGTCATCGACGGGCAGCCCTATTGCACGCCGACGTTCTTCTGGCGCGAAGGCACGAAGCTCTATTGGCACGGCTCCAGCGCAAGCCGCATGCTGCGCAACCAGACCAAAGGCGAGCGCGTATGCCTGACGGTGGCTCATCTCGACAGCCTCGTGCTGGCGCGCTGCGGCTTCAATCACTCCGCCGACTACCGCGCGGTGATGGCGTTCGGCACCGCCTATCTCGTCACGGACGCGCAAGAGAAGGAGCGAGCAGTGGTCGCGATGGTCGACCGCTTCTTCCCGGATCGCACGGCGAGCCTGCGGGCCAGCAACACCCAGGAGATCAAGGCGACCTCCTTCATCGCGATGGAGATCGAGGAGGCCTCCGCCAAGGTCCGCGCCAAGGGTGTGGCCGATGACGATGAGGACTACGAATTGCCGATCTATGCCGAGCGTATTCCGGTTCGCACCGTGCTCGGTGCGCCCGAGCCGTGTCCGCGGCTGCTCGATGGCGTGAGCCGGCCCGCGACACTCAATGGCTATTCCGAAGGCCGACTGCTCGAAGATGCATTGCGGGATGCTTATTTTGTGGAGTACCCGAACGGCTGAAATCGGCTAGCTTGCGCGCACCGTTGACCAATTGGATGCCCGGAGTTTGCCTGATGAATGCCGAAACGCAGCAGAGGATTCTTGACGCCGTCGATGCCGGCTTCGAAGCCCAGCTTGCGACCACACGTGATTTCGTCGCGATCCCTTCGACCCGCGGGGCGGAAGGGCCGTGCCAGGACATGATCGGCGACCTCCTGCGCGCGCGCGGCTATGAGGTCGACGACTGGCGCATCAATGTCGATGATCTCAAGGATCTGCGCGGCTTCGGCCCGATCGAGCATGATTTCTCCAGGGCGCGCACCGTGGTCGGCACCTATCGCCCGACGACCGAGGCCGGCAAATCGCTGATCCTGCAGGGGCACTGCGACGTCGTGCCGGCTGGGCCGCTGGAATTGTGGGACACGCCGCCATTTTCGCCCGTCATCAAGGACGGCAAGATGTTCGGCCGCGGCGCCTGCGACATGAAGTCTGGCACCATCGGCGCGCTGTATGCGCTGGATGCGATCAAGGCCGCTGGCCTCAAGCCGACCGCGCGGATTCACTTTCAGTCGGTGATCGAGGAGGAGAGCACCGGCGTCGGCGCGCTCTCGACCTTGCAGCGCGGTTATCGCGCGGATGCCTGCTTCATCCCTGAGCCCACCGGCGGCAAGATGGTGCGCTCGCAGGTCGGTGTGATCTGGTTTCGCCTCAGGGTGAAGGGCCATCCCGTCCATGTTGCGCATGCCGGCTCCGGCGCCAATGCGATCATGGCGGCCTATCACCTGATTCAGGCGGTGCAGAAGCTCGAGATCGAGTGGAACGAGCGGGCGAAGACTGACCGTCACTTCAAGACTCTCAACCATCCCATCAATTTCAACCCCGGCATCATCAAGGGCGGCGACTGGGCTTCCAGCGTCCCGGCCTGGTGCGACGTCGATTGCCGTATCGCTGTTCTGCCGGGTTGGTCGATTGCCGACCACCAGAAGGAAATTCTGGCGTGCATCACTGCGGCCTCGCGCAACCATCGCTTCCTCGCCAACAATCCGCCGGAGGTGGAATGGTCGGGCTTCCTGTCGGAAGGCTATGAGCTGACTGATTCCGCAGCACCCGAAGCCGCGTTCGGCAAGGCCTTCAACAAGGTCTATGGCGGCGACGTCGAGGATCTCGTCTTCACTGCGCTGACCGACACCCGCTTCTACGGCCTCAACCACGGCATTCCCAGCCTGTGCTTCGGCGCCAGCGGTGGCGAGATGCACGGCTTCAACGAATTTATCGATCTGGAGTCGCTGAAGAAGACGACGAAAGCGATGGCGCTGTTCATCGCGGAGTGGTGCGGGGTGGAGAAGGCGTAACGCGTAGCCTCAATCACAGCTCTCGTAGGGTGGGCAAAGGCGCGTTTGCGCCGTGCCCACGACCTTTTTCGATTACAAATGAATGGTGGGCACGCTTTGCTTTGCCCACTCTACGGCATCTTCGCCGGAGCGCTGTCTGCTCGAAACAAGGGCTCCCAAAATCCTTTAAGCTTAAAAGAAAGACTAGGATGCCGCTCTGACCGGTGGCAGACTGGCCCCGGTTCGCCGAACGAGTCCGAGGGAAGTCACGATGCGCGATTGGGATGATGCTTACGCCAATGCGGCCCATATCCCGGGCTCGGACAAGATACCGGCGCAATGGGTGGAGCGAGCGGCGGCTTACCGCGCCGGGCTTAGGGGTTTTCGCCCCGATATTGCCTACGGCTCCGGCGAGCGTCAGCGTTTCGATCTGATCCTGCCCGATGGCGACAGCAAAGGCCTCGTCGTGTTCGTGCACGGCGGTTACTGGATGCGCTTCGACAAGTCGGCATGGACGGATCTCGCCGAAGGCGCGCGGCACCATGGGTGGACGGTTTGCTTGCCGAGCTACACGCTGACACCGGCCGCGCGCATCTCCGACATTACAGCCGAGATCACGGCTGCGATTGCGAAAGCCTCGTCGCTCGTCGCGGGACCGATCCGGCTTGCCGGGCATTCGGCCGGCGGCCATCTCGTCACCCGCATGCTCTGCGACGACAGCCGGCTCGAACCTGCTGTCTTCAACCGCATCGCCGGCACGCTCTCGATCAGCGGCTTGCATGATTTGCGTCCGCTTTTGAAGACCAAGATGAACGAGACGCTGCGCATGAGCCTGGAGGAGGCGACGCTTGAAAGTGCGGCGCTGTATCTGCCGCGCGGGCATTCGCCTGTCACCGCCTGGGTCGGCGGCAGCGAGCGGCCAGAATTCATCCGCCAGTCCGACCTGCTGGCCAATGTCTGGACCGGATTCGATGTGCCGACGCGGCTGGTCGTCGATCCCGGGCTGCACCATTTCAACGTGATCGACGGTTTGAAGGATCCGTCGTCGCCGATCACCGCGCGCCTGATCGGGCTCGACTGACGCGGGCAGGAATGATCGATCGAGAGGGCTTGTCATGACGTCCAGCGATTACGATCCCGCAAAAGAAGGTGCCGAAACCGATTTCGCCCGGCGCATGTCCTATGGCGATTACCTCTCGTTGGATGCGATCCTTGGCGCGCAGCATCCGCTGTCGGAAGCACATGACGAGATGCTGTTCATCATCCAGCATCAGACCACCGAGCTGTGGATGCGGCTTGCCATTCACGAGCTCAGCGCCGCACGCCGCGCGATCGCCAGGGACGAGGTCTCGCCGGCGATGAAGATGCTGGCACGGATGTCGCGTATCTTCGAGCAGCTCAACAACGCCTGGGACGTGCTGCGCACGATGACGCCCAGCGAATATACCCGCTTCCGGTCGCAGCTCGGCCAGTCTTCGGGCTTCCAGTCGCGCCAGTATCGGCTGATCGAGTTTCTGCTCGGCAACCGCAACCACGCCATGCTGAAGCCGCACGCGCACGATCTGGAAACGACCAAGCTGCTCGAAGCCGAGCTCGCGACGCCGAGCCTCTATGACGAGGTGCTGCGGCTCGCGGACCGCAACGGGCTCAAGATGCCTCCGACTGTGCTTGGGCGCGACGTCCGCGAGACCCACAGCTTCAGCGAGGGCGTGCTGCAGGCGTGGCGCATCGTCTACGAAGCGCCGGAGACGCACTGGATGCTCTATGAGCTCGCCGAGAAGCTGGTCGATTTCGAGGATTATTTCCGGCGTTGGCGCTTCAACCACGTCACGACGGTCGAACGCGTGATCGGCTTCAAGCGCGGCACCGGTGGCACCGGTGGCGTCAGCTATCTCAAGCGCATGCTGGAGGTCGAGCTGTTTCCCGAGCTCTGGCGCGTCCGCACCATTCTGTAGAGATCAAGTCCATGACCAGGCTTCGCGTCTACGACGACACCAAAGCGCTGTTCCATCTGCCTGACGGCGTGATTTATCTCGACGGAAATTCGCTCGGTGCGTTGCCGCTGGGTGTTGCCGAGCGCGTCAATCGCGTCATCACCGTGGAGTGGGGCAATGAGCTGATCCGCGCCTGGAACACCGCCGGCTGGTATGCCCAGCCACGCCATGTCGGCGATCGCATCGCTCGACTCGTTGGCGCGGAAACTGGCTCCGTGATGGTCGGAGACACGCTGTCGCTCAAGGTTTACCAGGCGCTTGCCGCCGCGCTCGACATGAACGCGTCGCGCAAGGTCGTGCTGTCAGACACCGGCAATTTCCCGACCGATCTCTATATGGCCGAAGGCCTGATCGCGACGCTCGGGCGTGGCCATCAATTGCGTCTGGTGTCGCCCGAGGAGATCGAGGCCGCGCTGTCGGAGGAGATCGCGGTGTTGTATATCACCGAGGTCGACTACCGCACCGGCCGCCGTCACGACATGGCGAAGCTGACCGCAAAGGCGCATGCGCTTGGGATTGTGACTGTATGGGATCTCGCGCATTCGGCCGGAGCGCTGCCGGTTGAGCTCGCCGGCTGTGGCGTCGATTTCGCTGCCGGCTGCACCTACAAATACATCAACGCTGGCCCCGGTGCGCCGGCCTTCCTCTACGTTTCGCCGCGCCACGCCGAGACCGCACGTGCCGCGCTGTCGGGATGGATGGGCCACGCAAAGCCGTTTGCGTTTGAGCTCGGCTATGCCGCCGCCGGCGGCGTCGAACGGATGCGCGTCGGCACACCGCCGGTGCTGGCGATGGCAGCGCTGGAGGCCTCGCTCGATATCTGGGATCGGGTCGACATCAAGGAGGTCCGCGCGCGTTCGCTGGCGCTGGGAGATCTCCTGATTGCGGAAGTCGAACGCCGCTGTCCGTCCTTGAAGCTCGTCACCCCGCGTGCACATGAGCGCCGCGGCTCGCAGGTCTCCTTTGCCTTCGCCGGCGGTTACGCCGCCATGCAGGCCGTCATCGCCCGTCGCCTCATCGGTGATTTCCGCGCGCCTGACATCATGCGGTTCGGGATCACGCCGCTGTACGTTGGCGAGAGCGAGATCATCCGAGCGGCCGAGATCATCGAAGAGGTGATCACGGGCGAGGTGTGGCGCCGGCCGGAGTATCAGGTCGTCAACGCGGTGACGTGAGGCGCACCACGACGTCACGGCAGCCATTACCTCCGACGTCATTGCTTTGCCGCGCGAAGCCATTCACGCTGCGGCAACAATGAATTGGGAGGAGATCTGATGACGCCGCTCGAAAAGCTTAAAGCGATGAAGATGCCGTTCGCCGAGCTCAAGGGCGTCGAATTCGTCGAGGCCGAGAAGGACCGCGTGGTGGCGCGGATGACGGTGAGGCCCGATCTCTGCACGCTCCACCACACCATCCACGGCGGCGCCGTGATGGCGTTCGCCGATTCCGTCGGCGCCGCCGCGACCGTGATCAACTTGCCGGAGGATGCCAAGGGCACGACCACGCTGGAGAGCAAGACCAACTTCATCGGCGGGGCCAAGGAGGGAACCACGGTGATTGCTACCGCTACCCCGGTCCATCGGGGGCGTCGGACCCAAGTCTGGACCACCCGGCTCGAGACAGAGGACGGCAAACTGGTCGCGATCGTGACCCAGACGCAGCTGGTCCTGTAAGACTACGGGTCCCTGATTTTGTTAACGAATTGGTCGTTTACACTGCCTCAAACTTCAGCAGGTTCCCGTCTTGAAAAATTTGCTGCGACGCACAATATTGGAGGCCTAGGGATTCGAACGCCTCCTCGAGGGACACCAAGAGGAGTTTTGACGTGGTACTTGAAGACACCGCCCCGACAACGTCCGTTCCGGGCTATGTGCGGACCTTGAGCCAACAGGAAGAGTTGCCGCTTTTGCGCGACCATCTGTTGAGGCTTGATGCCGGAAGCCGGCACGACCGTTTTAACGGTTTTCTCGACGACAGTTTCATCGAGCGTTACGCCGCCCGCTGCGCCGAGGATGGCACCGTGATCGTCGCCTATATCGTCGATGGCGTCGTCCGCGGTGCGGCCGAGCTGCATCCGCCGGAGGGCGATTCGCTGCCCGAGGTCGCCTTCAGCGTTGAGGCATCTGCCCGTCGCCAGAACGTCGGCACCGTGTTGTTCAGCCGGCTGATCGCGGAAGCGCGCTGGAAGGGTTACAAGAGCCTGCGCATCACCACCGGCGCCGAGAATCACGCCATGCGCGCGCTCGCCAAGAAGTTCGGCGCGCATCTGCAGTTCCGCCACGGTGAATCGACCGGCACGATCGACCTGATCAAGACACCCGAGGACGAGTTTGCGGATCTCGCAGCCGCGCCGTTCAAGGCCGGTCGCGCGCTTCTCAGCTTCAACTCGATCTGCTGGAAACTGATCTCCAGCATGTACACCAGTCGTGCGGCCTGGGCTCCAAAGACCTTAAATTAAAAGCCTGAATCAAAAAGCGGACCGGCTCAGGCCGGTCCGCTTTTTTGTTGAAGCAAAGTATGAAGCGCTCAGGTGCCGGTGCGCTTGTCGTTGCCGAAGCGGCGGACGACGCGGCGTTCAACCACGACCGAGCGCTGTGCACCCTGTTCGCCGGCGATCACGCGTGTGGCGGTGATGCGGCTGTTGGTGCGCGCCTGCTTCTTGACTTCGGCCTGAACGACATCCAGCGGCATCCCCATCAGGGCTGCGGCGATCTCGGCCTGCTGCTCCTGGTCGTCGGTGATGCCGATGGCGGCGAAAATCGCCTCGTCCAGGGTGGGCGGATCGTGGCGGACGCGCCGCGTGCCGTACTTGGTATTCCAGTCTGCGCTCATAATGGCCTCTTCTCGATGCCGGGATACCTAGTGCCGACCATGTTGCATTGCAATATGAATTTGGTGTGGCATCTCAGCTATGCACTCACAGCTTCTCAAGCCGGGTCGCGTCGTAAAGTTCGAGCGTCGTTGGCCCGGTGGCGAGTGCGCGCAAGGCCCGCACGAACTCGCCGGACGCGGGTACCACAAAGTGGGCCGCAAGCGCGGCGCGGTCAGCCCATTGCTCGAAAAACACCAGCTTCAGCGGATTCTCGCAGTCGACGTGCACCGCATGCGAGATGCAGCCGGGCTCCCGGCGTGACCGATGGACATGTTCGAGGCTGAGGCGGCGGGCCTCCTCGAAGGTCTCGGGCCGGACGGTTACGCTGCCAGTCACCACGATCATGCCAGTCGCCCCCCAAAGTGACCGCCGCTAGGGCGGGGATGCCTCACGCGCGCTGGCCTTGGCCGGCGCCTGTGGCCAGCGCTTCAGCGCAGCGTGGCCGGCTTCGGTCAGTCGATAGATCCCGCGCTCGGCGCGTTCGAACCAACCATAGACATTGTGCAAGAGAATCTTGCCGGCATCGGGACAGCGTTCGCGCAATTCGCGCACCGGTCGCGGGCCTGCGGCGAGTTGTGATGCGCAGGCTAGCGCCTGCTGCCGATACGCCGTCATGATTGGTGCGCGCGTGCTGCCGCCGAGCACGGGATCACCCTGGCGGCGCTGATGTTCGGCTACGAGCCGCGAGCGCGTCTTCGGCTCACGGCGAGGCGCTGATGTCGGCGGCTTCACCAGCACCTCAACCTGGCCGTTGTCGGTTACCCCGAGCATACCGAAGCCGAGGCGCCGGCAGAGATTGCGATAGCGTGCGTCGCTCTCGCGCCCCTTGCCGCGGATCGACATCTTGGCCGCGATCCAGACCTCGTCGCCTGCCGGCGCGCGGTCGACCGCCTGCAGGATCAGTTCGAGATTGAAGGCGAGCTTGAGCTCGCCGATCACCACCACAGGCGGATCGCCGGCGCTCAGGCCCACGAGGTCGCAGCCGCCGATCTCGCCCTTCACCGAGAAGCCGAGCTCTTCGAGGAATCGTTTGACGGGGAGATAGAGCTCGGTTTCCAAGGCGGGTTCCGATCGGAGAATCAGTTAGGGGCAGTCTAGCCCGGATCGGAGTCGGGCTGCATTTGCCCGGATGCGGTCAAGCCAGCTATATCACCGCGCGGGGAACAGGCGGGCGCTCGCGAAGATGACGATCAGGAACGGGCTTTATCACATCCGGATCGAGATGCTGGACGGCGTCCAGGGCGGCAACCAGGGCGTCATGGTGCTGCGCGACGGCACCATGCGTGGCGGCGATTCCTTTTTCTTCGCACATGGCAGCTACACGTGTGCTGACGGCAAGTGGAAGGGCGAGCTGGTCAACGAGGAACATTCGCCCTCGTTCGACGAACGCCCGGTGTGGGGCCGCAAGGTGGTGACCATCGGCTTCAGCGGCACCTACACCGACGAGACCGCCTATGGCGAAGGCATGGCGCTCGCCGGCAAGCAGAGCATTCGTTTCAAGGGTAATTTGCGTCTCTTGGTGCCGGACTGATCAGACCCGCCCGCTGACCGGGATCAGCGCGCCGGTGACCCCACTCGCGGCGTCACTGACGAGGAACAGGATCACTTCGGCAAGCTCCTGCGCCGTCACCCATTTGGTGAAATCCGCGTTCGGCATGTCGGCGCGGTTGGTCTTGGTGTCGATGATCGACGGCAGCACCGCGTTGACCGTGA
>JAEWHT010000068.1 GCA_023387695.1 Pseudomonadota bacterium
CGCATCGCCTGCTCGTGATCCTCGGCGTGGGTCACGGTGGCGCCGTTGTCCATCGCGATCTTGGTGGCGGTGGTGAGCTGGCCCTTCAATGTGCCAACGATGAGAAGCCGCATGTCAGTCTCCTGTCCGTCTCGTCGCGCTGCCGCGCGCTATTCTTGCGATCGCTTTAGGCGCGTTCAGTCTTGATGATTTCCGTCATGGTCACGCCGAGCTTGTCCTCGACCAGAACCACCTCGCCGCGTGCGACGAGCTTGTTGTTGACGTAGATGTCGATGGCTTCGCCGACGCGGCGGTCGAGCTCCAGCACGGTGCCAGGCCCGAGCTTCAACAGCTCGCCGACATCCATCTTGGAGCGGCCGAGCACCGCCGAGACCTGCACCGGCACGTCGAAGACGGCTTCGAGGTCGGCGGCAACGCGCGAGGCGTATTCGTCCTCGTTATAGCCGATGTCGGCGCTAGCCGGTGGCAACGGGCCGTTGAGGTCGGGCAGCGGAACCTGTCCGTCGTTCTCGCTCATGGCTTAGTTCCCCTTGCGGGACGCGATATAGCGTCCGACCATGTCGTCGATCTTGGCTGCGATGGCACTGCGCTCCAGCACGACGCCGCCATCGGCCCATTCGATCCGGCAGTCGCCGGTGGCAATTTCGGGTTCGGCCAGGATCACCAGCCGTCCTTCGAAGCCGCTCTGCTTGGCGAGGCGCTCGATCTTCTCGCGCGCGCTGTCGTAGAGCGCGTCGTTGATGCGGACGACCAGATGCGGCGTCGCGACCAGATGCGAGAAGCAATCCTTGACCAGCGCCATGATCTCGCCGAGCGGCTCGGCGGCAACCAGGTCAGCGCAAAGCTTGCGCGCCACGGCGACCGCGACGTCGACCGCCTCGGTCTCCATCTTGGTCTCGATATTGCCGATGCCCGAAGCGATGCCACGGATCGCAATGTTGATTTCTTCCATGGCGAGCGTGACGCGGCGGTCGCTCTCGGCCTTGGCTTCGCGCTGGCCGGCGGCAAATCCGTCCTGATAGGCGCGCGCTTCGGCTTCCGCGACCTTCTGCGCGATCTCGGCCGCGGTCGCGGCCTTCTCGCGCGTCCGGTCGGGCGCGGCGAAGTCGGTATCGAACAGGAATTTGGCCGGAGCGCCCATCAATACACCAGTTCGTCGTCAGCGCGGTTCTTGGTCAGCATGATCTCGCCCTTGGCTGCCAGGTCCTTGGCGAGGTTGACCAGCAGCGCCTGGGCCTCGTCGACGTCGCGCAGGCGCACCGGACCCATCGCGGCCATGTCGTCCTGCAGCATCTTGGCCGCGCGCGAGGACATGTTGCCGAAGAAGAAGCTGCGGACATCCTCGTTGGCACTCTTCAGCGCGACGCCGAGCTTGTCCTTGTCGACGTTGCGCATCAGCGTCTGGGCCGAGCCGGAATCGAGCTTCACCAGGTCGTCGAAGGTGAACATCAGCGCCTTGATGCGCTCTGCGGATTCGCGGTTCTCTTCTTCGAGCGAGGTGATGAAGCGGGTTTCGGTCTGGCGGTCGAAATTGTTGAAGATTTCCGCCATCACCTCGTGGGCGTCGCGGCGGCGGGTTTGCGACAGGTTGGACATGAATTCGGTGCGCAGCGTCTTCTCCACGCTCTCGATCACCTCCTTCTGCACCGCTTCCATCTTCAGCATGCGGTTAACGACGTCGAGCGCAAGGTCCTCCGGGAAGATACCGAGCACACGCGCGGCATGTTCCGGCTTCAGCTTCGAGAGCACCACCGCGATGGTCTGCGGATATTCGTTCTTGAGGTAGTTGGCGAGAACCTCTTCCTGCACGTTGGAGAGCTTCTCCCACATGTTGCGGCCGGCGGGGCCGCGGATTTCGTCCATGATGCCGTTGACGCGCTCGGGCGCCAGATATTGCTGCAGCAGCCGCTCGGTGGCGTCGAAATTGCCCATCAGCGCGCCGGAGGCCGACATGCGCGAGACGAATTCGAGCAGCATGTCTTCCACCGTGTCGACCTCGACGGTGCCGAGCGTCGACATTTCCAGCGAGAGCTGGCGCACCTCGTCGTCGTCGAGCAGCGACCAGATCTTGCCGCCATATTGCTCGCCGAGCGCCAGCATCAGGATCGCGGCGCGCTTCGGTCCGGCCACCGCTTCGACCTTGGCGCCCGTACGGCTGCCGGCACGCTGGCCGAGCGTGGAGATGACGCTGGTGATGTCGCTGGAATTGGCATTTTGCAGGGAAGCGGCCATGTCAGTTCACTCGATCATTTCGCGGGTTCGGTCAGCCACTGACGGATAATGGCGACGGTTTCGTTGGGGTTGCGCTCGGCAAGCTCGCCGACGCGATGAACGGACTGGGCGTGGACCTGGCCCTGGATGGTGGCGACGTCGATCGCGTTGGCGGCGCCGCTCGGCAGGAGTGCCTGTCCGCCACCAGCGCCGGCTGCGGCCGCGCCCTCTTCGGATGCAGCGGGGCCGGCGAGGACGCCAGTGATGGCGGCGGCGACTTCGTCGGAGGCGAGGATGCGCTTGACCAGCGGGCGGATCACCATGAACAGCACGACCAGGCCGAGCAGCATCATCACGCCGAGCTCGACGAAGTACATCAGATCGTCCTTGGTGAACTGCAGCACGCCAAGGAAGCCGGGGGGCTCGGTGATCGGGGCGGTGGAGGGGGCGTCGGCAAAGCGCAGATTGACGACTTCGACCTGGTCGCCACGCTTCTGGTCGAAGCCGATCGCCGAGCGCACCAGGGTGGCGATGCGGTCGAGCTGCTCCTTGGTACGGTCGGTATAGGCCAGCTCGCCCTTGTCGTTCTTGGTGTAGATGCCGTCGACCAGCACCGCGACCGAAATGCGGTTGACGCGACCGGCCTCGGTCACCTCGGTCTTGGTGGTGCGGGAGATCTCGTAATTGTTGGTCTCTTCGGTCTTCTTGCTCTGGTCCTTCGCCGCCGGGCCGCTGTTCTGCTGCTGGCCGGGGAGCTCGTTGTTGACCGTGACCTGGCCGTTATTGTCGGCGGTCATGCTCTGCTCTTCGCGGGTCTGGGTCGAGCGCAGCACGCGGCCTTCGGGATCGAACTTGTCCGAGGTCTGGGTGACCTTGTTGAAGTCGAAATCGGCTGAGAGCTGGACCCGCGCGCGGCCCGCACCGACCACGGAGGAGACGATGTCCTCGACCTGCTTGCGCATCCGCTTCTCGAACGTGGTGCGGCGCTCGTCGCCGAGCGCCTGCTCCGGATCGGTCGCGGCGCCGTCAGCGAGCAATTGTCCGGCCTCGTCGACGATCGAGACCCGCTGCGGCTTCAGCCCGTTGACGGCGGAGGCGACGAGGTGACGGATGGCGCGGATCTGCTGGGCTTCGAGCGAGCCACGGACGCGGACGACGATCGAGGCCGACGGCTCCGGCGCGTCGCGCGAGAACAGCGGGCGCTCCGGCAGCACCAGGTGGACGCGGGCGGCCTGGATCCGGTCGATGGCGCGGATGGTGCGGGCGAGTTCGCCCTCCAGGGCGCGCAAGTGATTGATATTCTGGACAAAAGAGGTGGTGCCGAGCGCGTCCGACTTGTCGAAGACTTCGTAGCCGACGCCACCGCCCTTGGGCAGGCCGCCCTCGGCGAGCTTCATCCGCAGCCGGGTGACCTTGTCCTTGGGCACCATGATGATGGTGCCTTCATTGCGTAGCTCGAACTGGATGCCTTGGCGTTCCAGGTCCTTGATAATGCTGGAAGAATCTTCAACCGAAAGATCGGTGAACAGCGTCGTCATTTGCGGCGTCGTGACGCGCATGATGACGAACGCGAAGAAGCCGATGAGCGCGGCAGTGACCGCAATCATCGCCCCGAACCGGGCGGCGCCGATACCTTTTAAAAAGTCCGCAAGACCTTGCAAGCAACCGCCCCGACAGATTCGGCTGCTTTCACTGGAAAGGCCGACTGGGCAATTATTGCCTAGGTGATGGTTTCGATATGGTTAACGAAGATTAAGAGCTCGGACAAAAGTAGCGACATGAAAAAAATCGGCCTCGCAGCGCGGGGCCGATTTTTATCAAAAGCAGCAGATTTCCGGATTGCTTACTGGCGATATTGCTGAATGCGGGTGGTGCGAAGACCCGCCAGACCATGCTGGTCGATGGAAAACTGCCAGGAGAGGAATTCGTCGACCGTCAGGGTGTAACGGCTGCAGGCCTCCTCCAGCGAGAGAAGTCCACCACGAACTGCGGCGACAACTTCGGCCTTGCGGCGGATGACCCAGCGTTTGGTGCCGGGTGCGGGCAAGTCTGCAATCGTCAGCGGACTGCCGTCCGGCCCGATGACGTATTTTACCCTCGGGCGATGGGGTTCTGTCATGGCGTACTCACAAACTCTCAACCACTGAACTCACGCCATGACCCTACGCGTGCCGGCTTAAAAATCCGCTAAGCCTAAGGCTTCAATACAATTCTCGTTGAAACTGGCTGGAACGACGCTGGCCCTGCGGGCTGAAAACACACTTTCAGCCGGCCGAGCGGGGTCTGCGTAAATACTTTACTAACGAACGAGGCCTGCGCGGATGCTCGCAAGGCTCTCAACTGTCGTCCCGGCGAACGCCGGGACCCATACCGCGTAATCTATCGATGACACGCAGACGGCAGTACCAAACTAGACTCTCTAATCACGGGCCTTCGCCAAAGTTCTGCCTGTGGTTATGGATCCCGGCGTTCGCCGGGATGACACTGGTGTGTGCGGCGAGGCCGCGCCGCCTTAGCTGCCGCTGGAGCTGCTGCTCGCGACGATGCTCTTCACCTGGCTCAGCGTGTAGCTGTTGCCGTCGATGGTGAGCAGCGGCGGCGACTGGGTCAGATCGACGGACGACACTGTGCCCTGCACCTGCGCGGCGACGCCGACACTATTGCCTGAGGCGTCCTTGCCCGTCGCCGTGATCGTGTATTTGCCGTCAGGCCATTGCGTGCCGTCATTGCCCTGGCCGTTCCAGGTGAAGGGGATGTCGGCGCCGGCGCCGGCGGAATAGCTGCCGTTGAAGACGGTCTGGCCGGTGGAATTGGCGATCGAGATATTGACCGTGGCGCTGGAGGGCACGTTGAGGTGCCAGGTTGCCGAGGACTGCGACATGGTCGCGGTGGTGCCGTCGACCACGGCGTTCTTGCCGACGAAATCCAGCGCCTGGGTGGCCTGCGTGGTCTGCTGCAGGGTAACGAGCTGCGACAGCGAGTCGTTGGTCTTGAGCTGCTGCTCGACGCCGGCGAACTGCACCAGCTGCTGGGTGAACTGGTTGGTGTCGAGCGGATCGAGCGGGTTCTGGTTCTGCAGCTGCGTGGTCAGCAGCGTCAGGAAGGTCTGGAAGTTACCCGCGAGCGTCGCGCCCGTGGACGAGCTCAGGCTCGAGCTCGACGAGGAGGACGACGACGACGAGGTCGGCGTCGTCCCGGAGACGACTGACGGCGCGGTGGCGGCATTCGTGGTGGTCATGGGCGAATACTCCTCACACTCTGATATCGACGCCGCTGCTCGCTCCGAGCATGCGGCCATAACTGCGGCTGATGGGCGCGGCGGCCGCCTGATCATCCTCGCTGATGATCAGCCGGCGCGAATTGCTGCCATTGTCGTTGTTCTGGCCGGCGTTCTGGCCCGATGAATTCTGGTCGCGCAGGCTGAAGGAGAGCCCGTTGCTGCCGGTCTTGAGGCCGGCATCGTCGAGCGCGCGCTGCAATTGCGGCGCGTCCTGCCGCAACATCTGCAGCGTCTCCGGCTTCTCGACGGTGAGGTGCGAGGTGACCTGGCCGTTGCGGTCGACATTGATGCGGACGTCGATGCGGCCGAGATCGATCGGATCGAGGCTGATGTCGAAGCGCGTCTTGCCGGCGCGCGCGGCAGCCGCGATCTCGACCGGGATGCCGGAGATCGGCACCGCATTCGGGTTGGCTGCGGTCGCGGTCAGCGTCGCGGTGGAGGCGGTGGCGGCCGAAGTCGTATTGGTCAGCGGCGCCTGCACGGCGTTAGCGGCCTGCGCGCTGGCGTCGTTGGTCGCAGCCGCTACCGCTTGTGTATCGGCATGCACGTGAGTGGTCGGCGCGGCCGGAGTTGCATCGGCCTTGCCATCGGTGGTGGTGGCCTTGGCGTCAGTCGTAGTCGCAGCGCTATCGGCCTGCGGCTTTGCGGCCTGCGGATGCACGGCGGCGCCGGCGGACGTCGTCGCGGGAGTTTGTCCGGTGGCAGCGGTCTGTGCGGTCTTGGTCGGGTCCTGGCCGATATTGGACACGTCGGTCTGGCCCTGCGCGGTCGCAGCAGCTTTGAACGAGGTCTTCGGCGTGCCCTGATCGACTGCAACCAGCTGGGCGCCGTTTGCATTGGCATCAGTTGCGGTTGCGTCGGTCGTTGCGGTCGCCGCATCGCCGAGCGCGGTCTTCGCATCCGTGGTCTTGCCGTCGGTCTTTCCAGTCTTGCCGGTCGCGTCGGTTTTGACGCCGGCGATCTGCGCGGTGGTCGAGGCGCTGGCGGCGATGCCGGCGGCTGCGATCGTCAGCGGCGAGGAGGCGGTGTTGGCGGCCTGGCTTGCGGCCGCGTTCGGGTCGACCGGCACGACGGGGGCGACGACGGGGACGACGTTCGGATCAACCGCCGCTGGCGTCGCTGTCTGCGCGGCAGCTGTGGCGTCCACCGCGGCGGCGAGGCCGTCGGTGCTGTCGGTCTTGCTGTCCTTGGTGCTGCCGGATTTGTCGCCCGTCTTGGTGGAGGCGTCGGCCTTGTCCTTGGTCTTGGCGTCAGTCTTGACCGGAGCGGCCTGCGTGTCGCTGTTGGCCGGCGGCGTGGAATCCGTGTTGTCGCTCGCCTTGCTCTGCGAGGACTGGTCGGTCGAGGAATTGTTGCTGCGGTCGGACGACGAGGCAGACGACGACGAAGAAGAATCGTTGCGCCGCGGCGCGTTGTCCTGGCTCGAGGACGGGGCGCTGTTGCTGATCGCCTGGGTGTTGCTGTCGACCAGCGAACCGAAGGAGTCACCCGGCGTGGTGTCCTTGGTGCTCTGCGACCGGGCAGGCTTTTGCTGCGCGCTGGAAACCTGCGCGCTTGCCGCTACGTCTGACGTACTACCGACCACAGGCGACCCCTTGAAAACATCTTCGGACCAGGAGGTCAGCAAGGAGCGGGCCAATCCCGCGATGAGTAATTTAGTATAATAAAATCAATATCTTGATGAATCCGCATAGCCCCGATTGCCCCCGGTCCAGCCCCGTCATTTCTGCCGCCCCGGCAAGAATTGCCCTAAGCCGGTGGCGGGCGCGATTGCTTCACCGGAATGCCGCCTATATTAAAGGGTGCTCTCAGCCGCTTTCGACCGGGCAAGTCAGCCCCCGGGGGAACCGAAGTTCCCGGGGACGGTCACCGTCCCGGTCAAAGGCACAGAAATCGCGGATCGCCGAACACCGCCGTCAACTCGTAAAACCCATGCTCAACAGTCTGGATCTCGAAGGCCGTCCTGAGGATACCAGGGTCGTCGTTGCCATGTCGGGCGGCGTCGATTCCTCGACGACGGCTGCGCTGTTGAAGGCGGAAGGCTACGACGTCGTCGGCATCACGCTGCAGCTCTACGATCATGGCGCCGCGACCCATCGCAAGGGCGCCTGCTGCGCCGGCCAGGACATCCACGACGCCCGCGATGTCGCGGCCAAGCTCGGCATTCCCCATTACGTGCTCGATTACGAGGATCGCTTCCGCGAATCCGTCATCGACAATTTCGCCGATAGCTACGCGCTCGGCGAAACGCCGGTGCCGTGCATCGAGTGCAATCGCTCCGTCAAGTTCCGCGATCTCCTGAAGACCGCGCGTGAGCTCGGCGCGCAGGCGCTTGCCACCGGCCACTATGTCGCCTCGCGCCGCCGCGACGACGGCTCGCGCGCGCTGGTCTGCGCCGCCGATAGCGACCGCGACCAGAGCTACTTCCTGTTTGCGACCACGCAGGAGCAGCTCGACTTCCTGCGCTTCCCGCTCGGCGACATGACCAAGCCCGAGACGCGCGAGCTCGCGCGCCGCTTTGGTCTTAGCGTTGCCGACAAGCACGACAGCCAGGACATCTGCTTCGTGCCGACGGGCCGCTACACCGACATCATCACGCGCTTGCGCCCGAACGCGATGGACCCCGGCGACATCGTCGATCTCGACGGTCGCGTGCTCGGCCAGCATCACGGCATCGCCAATTTCACCGTCGGCCAGCGCCGCGGCCTCGGTATCGCCGCCAGCGCGCCGCTGTTCGTGGTGCGGTTAGACGCTGCCAACCGCCGCGTCGTCGTCGGCCCGCGCGATGCCTTGAAGATGCACCGCATCGCATTGCGCGACGTCAACTGGATCGGAGGCGGCGACATCGATCGTGTGATCGGTAACGGCCTCGAGCTGTTCGTCCGCGTGCGCTCGACCCGCGCGCCGCAGCCGGCGTGGCTGCGCGGCGCTGATGGTCATTACGAAGTCGAACTCGTCGCCGGCGAAGAGGGCGTTTCGCCCGGCCAGGCCTGCGTGTTCTACGACGCGCCCTCGGGGCAGGCGCGCGTGCTCGGCGGCGGCTTCATTCAAAGCGCTGCCGCGAAGGTCGCGAGCAACACAGCGAGGCCGCTGGTGGAAGCGGTTCGCGGCTAAATCTGCAGGGCAGGGGGCATGGCAGCAGACATCTCGCGGGCCGGGGTCGAGAAGGCCTATGGCCGCTGGGCGCCGGTCTATGATCTCGTGTTCGGCAAGGTGTTCGATGCCGGACGGCAATCGACCATCGCAGAGGCCGACCGCATCGGCGGCCGCATCCTCGACGTCGGCGTCGGCACAGGTCTTTCGCTCTCGGATTATTCGCGCACGACGAAGATTTGCGGCGTCGATATTTCCGAGCCGATGCTGCGCAAGGCGCAACAACGCGTGCGGGCTCTTCGCCTCTCCAATGTCGAAGTGCTCTCGGTGATGGACGCGAAGAATCTCGCGTTCCCCGACGCGTCGTTCGACGCGGTGGTCGCGCAATACGTTATCACCGCAGTGCCCGATCCCGAAGGCACGCTCGACGAGTTCGTGCGCGTGCTCAAGCCCGGCGGCGAGCTCATTTTGGTGAACCACATCGGCGCGGAAAAGGGCCTTCGCAAACTCTCCGAACTCGCCTTCGCGCCGCTGGCGCGCCGCCTCGGCTGGCGCCCGGAATTCCCGTGGGCCCGCCTCGTGAACTGGGCCGCCAAGCACGGCGGCGTGACGCTTGCCGAGCGCCGCCCCATGCCGCCGATGGGCCACTTCTCGCTGATCCGCTACCACAAATCGTAATGTTCGGCGGTGGGAACACCGGGCCCTGCCCAGGCGTTCTCACTTCATGCGCACATCAAACCTCATTCTTGCGGGCCTTGTGATCGCAGCCTCTGCGCCAGCGATCGCGCAGGCCCCTCCGCAACCTGCGACGCCGCCGCAAGCGACCGCGCCGCCATCCCCGACACGCACGGCCGACTGCATGCCGCAGGACCGCCCGAACCGCGCCACCGCGCCTGATGGCAAAACCACCGGCCAGGCTCGGGAACCGCTCGGCGATAAACTCGCCAAATCCGACGGCGTGCTCTGCCCGCCCTCAGGCGTCGACCCCGACATGCATGCTCCCGCGCCAAGCACGGACGGCAACATGCCCGTCATCCCGCCCCCCGGCAGCCCCGGCGGCGACCCGACGGTCAAGCCGAAATAGTCGGTTTCTTCCTTCGCCTCTCCCCGCAGGCGGGGAGAACCCGGAATCCGCGCAAAAGCGTGGATTTTGGGTGAGGAGGACTATCCACGAGTCTGATGCCCAAAGCGGCCGATTCCGGCGCCAAAATCACCCGCACTTTGCTTGACTTCCCACCGCCTCCTTCCTTATATGCCGCGCGTTCGCGAGATCGGCGGTATCAGCCGTTCGCGACCCTGTGGCGGGGTAGCTCAGCTGGTTAGAGCACGGGAATCATAATCCTGGGGTCGGGGGTTCGAGTCCCTCTCCCGCTACCATGATGCCATTAACATAAATGCTTGAAAAATAGGGGTATTCGTCTTCGTTTTATCGATCTAAACGGGGCTGGGCCGGTCTTGTCATTCTTGGCCGTACAAATTTCGTACAAACGATCCTGTTATTTTTGCAAAACCGGCAGGGGTCAAATTTGAACGCCGATTGACAGTCGGGGCCCACACAGCCGTCCAGCAATGCATCGCCCGATTGCTCCGCCATTTCCCAGCCGCTTGCTCACCGAGAAGCAGCGTGTCGGGTCAAATTCGGGCTGCAACTCTATCGCTCAGGCCGGCGTACCATTCTTCGGAATGCAGGTGTGTCCGCCTTGCGACCCGCAGCGACAGCGCTACTTCCAGAAATTGAATCTGGAGTCGCGGGGAAAGCTGGCGGCGGAGCCGTAGTTTCCGAAATACAACGACGATTGCCGCTCGAAGCCGAAGACATCCCTGTACGTGATCAGGCAATAGAACCAGGTCCCGATGTTCGCAGTGGACGCGTTGATCGTAGCAGGCCTGTCGAACGAAAAGGTCTGCTCCAAGACGCCGGAATCCCAACCCTCGGGAGCGACGACCTGGATGCCCGCATAGCGATCCGTGATGGTTCCATCCTTCGTAATGATGGGCTGCGCGAACGTCTCCCTCAACGGAATCGACCCAGGGGCCGTGGGATCAGGAGGGTTTTCTTGTTTGATCTGGCCGAGGCTGCCGTCCGCCTTCGTCTTGTCGGAGATGAGCATATGAGTCTCGATCTTCGTGATCACGCCGGGTGTTTGACCGTAGTTCTTGATGGAAAATTTCATCGTGATGCTGAAGGAAACGACCTGTTCGGTCTTGTGAAAGACCAGAGGCGTCCTCAAGCTCGGCTCGAGCTTGGCGATGATGTACGCGCGGTTTGCGGTGGACGATCTCACGACCGGTTCGTAGGCCCGCACCATCTCCTCTCTCTGACCGTAGAAGAACCAATCTCCAATGCCCGTGGCGGTGAGCGTCAGGAAGACGAGCGCGAGCGTCAATCGATCGCGGCCGCCCTTCTCGCGCTCGCCGGCGCGATCTGAATCGCCTTGCCTGACGAGATGCTCGGTCAGTTCGTTGAGCGCGCGCGCGATCGCCCTCGCATCGTCGTGCCTGAGGCGCTCCGCTGCTTCTCGTCTGGCGTCCATACGTTTCCGGATGTTTGCGCTCGCCCACCGAAGATTTTTGTTTGACACTGGCCCCTCGTCGTTCCGAATTCCGCAGGCCCAAAGCCCAGCCCGGTCGGAATGCTCGGTCAAAATTGGCGAGCGGGCAACTTCGTCCATGTCGGTTCATCCGCGCGCATGCCTCTCTCCCGCCGTGTCGTCGTGCACCGTCGAGACGCCGCCGATTTGCGGTGATCCGGCGCGTTTTCCCCTTCGATCGAGCAAGGATTCGACTACGAAGCGGCTGCCTTCAAAACGGCCCGCTCGGCCGCGGGCAGCCGGGCGACGCCGGACACATCTGCGGGCGCGGCAGCGAGGCGGCGGAGTTGTCGGATTCGCTCCTGACAGCTTCAAGGCACGTTTGTTTTCCACGGGCGCCCTAGCCAACGAAACTCGATTCTCCGACTCGACATCGACGCGAAACTGAAGGCTTGGGTACGCGATGCGAAACCACAAACAATTCGCCAAGATTTGTTTTGACGGTGCGCCGGAAAGTTGGGTTACGTTGGTCAATTCGCCTTTGTAGCCCGATGTGCTCTGCCTGTCGCAAATCATGTCAGCTTGAAATCGATCGATGTGATCTCCAGCAATGTGCGGCTTGCCGGTCCCGGATCGTCGGTCGCAAGTTTGACGCGCAAGCGCAGGCCTGGCTGCACGTCGGGCGGGACATTGGTGCCGAGCAGATCCTTGTACAGCTTGTCATAGACAAAACTGGCATAATCCTTAGGCTGCGATCCCGTGCCGGGATTGATGTCCGCCGGCAGGATCGAGAAGGGTGTGACACCCTCCAGCTTTCCGCTTTTCCAGGTCAGCGCCGCGCTGATTTCAATTTTCATTCGTGAGAGAGAGGCTTTCAAGAGCAGTCCTTCGAAGAAGTGACGCAAGGCCGTATCAAGCGATTCACCGGCGGTCATTTGGTATTCAAGGCCGGACCACATATTTTGGGCCCAGCAGGCCAACGCGGATTCAACCGGGGCGCACTCATAGATCAGGCTCGGGTCTGCCGCATAGTCACTTGTGGAAGGCCCGAGATACTCGTTGCGCAGCAGCCTCAAGGCAACGCGATAATTGCGGACCTGATTGGGGCCGGTAAGGAACGCGTTGTTTTTTGCCGCTTCAGCGGTCGCGAGAACGTCCACGGTCGGCGGTTTTGAAACTGGCGTGGTCCAGGTGAGCCTGATCGGACCCTGCATGACAGCCAGACCGCCTGTATCCGGGCCGGGAGCGGTAGGGGGAGGACCGCCCGCCGTCGGCGCCGCAATCGTAAAATGATCTTCCGGACGACCGGCGTCAAATGCGGCAAACGTGGCCGGCGGTGAAAGCATCCCATGCAGAAAGGCAGCGAGTTCGGCCACGATTTGAAGGCGATCAGGTTCAGGGATACCCGCAAGGTTGTCCTGCAGCAACTTGAACGCAAAGAGACTGTTGAGCAGAGATTGCGGCGCCCATGTCGAGGTGACGTCAGCCGGAGCGAACCCCACTTGCACGTCATTCGCTTCATTGTAGCGAACCGTCACATGGACGAGGTCGTTGGCTCCGGGATCGACGAGGCCGAAATTGAAGAGCCAGCCCCATCGCGCCAGCAGCCCGGCGTTCTGCCAGGTCACCGGCGCCACGAGGCTCGGCGCAGGCGCGATAGCTCTCGTCGACGTGATGAACGGTTTTGCCGGGAACCTGCGATCGGCGACCGGAATGTAGTTACCCGGTCCCTTCCACTGGATGTCCTGCGGTTGCACCAGTTCAAGCCACCGACCCTGGTTGAACAGATTGTTCTGCGCAGACGGAGGGTTGTCGTTAAGCGGAAGTTGCACATGGTGCAACCTTGCCGTGACGACGTCCAGCTTCGGAACATTGCTGGCGTCGATAGTTCCCGGCGGCAAATCGTACAGCAGGGTAACTTTGCCGGCGCCGCCGGCGAGAAGCACATTAGATAGAATTGGCGGCGGCGCGGTTGAATCAGCCACGAACGTCGTGGTGACGCTGCCCTCGAATATGAGAATCTTGTCACTGCCCGGCGTCTTCAGCGGCAATTGCAGGATCGTATCCACATCATAGAACGCAGCCAAATTAGCGAGGAATGCGTCCCGTGCGATGCGGGTCACGTTTGCGGGGTCCAGATCACCGGGAGTCTTGTAAAGCGGCACGAGATAGCCGGGGCCGCCGTCGCCACGAAAACTGCTGAGCGTTAGCGCAATCTGTTCTCGTTCGGCGAGCAGCAACCTCGCGGCGGTGGCATTTGCCTTGGCGGTCATGACGGCAAGGCCGATGCTTTCCTGTTCGATGAGACGAAAAGCGGTGCGGCCGAGGCCGTCGAAATCCTGGTCTGTCACCGTGAGGGGAACGACCGGATGCTTGTTCCAGCAATCCGGGCCGGTTGTCGTGCAACCGGCGCTGAAGTCAGGCACGTTGAACGTCTCGGATCCGAGTTTGTTACTGAGCGGCCGCGCGGTGGCGAAAGACCATTTGGAATACGTCGTCGCCGGGCTCGGTGTTGTCGGGAAGAACGACTGTGGAACGAACCACAATTGATGAAGATTCAGACGATCGCGCAGGAAGCCGACCTGTGTTTTCGTCGGGGCCGCGAGAATGTTCTGGAACGCCCTTGCGATGTCACGAAAATCTTCGTCCTTGCGGATTGGTGCCCCGATCGGAATCGCCGCGGTCGCGGCCTGCAGCATGATCAGGCTGCTTGCCGATGAAATCTGACGCTGGATCGACTTTGACAGCGAAGCATCCGACGGTAGTTCCGTCGCCGTCGGAAGGTAGTCCGGCTTGGTGCGGGCGATTGTCAGCCTAGGCTGGAACTGAACGACGTCGGTGACCACACCGCTGCACTGCCGGGCATCCAGCGAGAACGGGTCGCACGGCGGCTCTTGCAGACCGGTATTGGCCTTTTCCTTGGCGATCCAAGTGGTGATCTGGTTCACGAGGGTCGCAACGCTGAGCTTGATTGGGCCACCCACGAAAGGATCGACCGTATAAGAGACGCCGACATCTGCCTTGGCGCCTTGAAGCTGGGTGCGAACAAGTTCAAGTCCTTGCAGACGCGCGGTCTTGTCCTCTCCATATTTCAGGTAGCGGTACTGCATCTCCAGATAGATGTACGGCTTGCCGCCCTGCAGGCCGGGGTAGACAGCAAATCGAATACCGGGCCACTCAGAGGGATTGACCAAGGCGTCGGTATAGAACAAACGGCGGCGGACCGGAGGCGCAGCCGCGGCGGTAAAGCGATTGCCGAACACGTCACGGAAACCCGGAGTAAGCG
>JAEWHT010000078.1 GCA_023387695.1 Pseudomonadota bacterium
CTACAACTGGCATCGCCCGCACGGTAGTCTGCAAGCCAAACCACCAATCAGCCGCCTCGGTCTCCCGGTGGACGACCTGTTGAGATTCCACAGTTAGCCGTAGGCGTAACCCACCACTTCTGTCTCCTCGGATACCAAAGAGGTGGGTTACGCTTCGCTAACCCACCCTACGAACTGTCACCGCCGCCCGAACAGCTTCTCCACATCGGTGAGCTTCAACTCGACATAGGTCGGCCGGCCGTGATTGCACTGGCCTGAGTTCGGCGTCTCCTCCATCTCGCGGAGCAGCGCGTTCATCTCCTCGGGCCGCAAGCGTCGGCCCGCGCGCACCGAGCCGTGGCAGGCCATGGTGGCAGCGACGTGCATCAGGCGCCGTTCGAGAGGAAGAGCCTCGTCCCATTCGGCCATATGCTCGGAAAGATCACGGAGCAGCCCGCCGGCATTGGTCTTGCCGAGCAGCGACGGCGTCTCGCGCACCGCGACCGCACCCGGGCCGAAGGACTCGATCGCAAGTCCGAAGGAAGCCAGCTCCTCGCTGCGTTCGAGCAGGCGCTCGACCGTGGCCTCGTCCATCTCGACGATCTCGGGGATCAGCAGGATCTGCCGCTGCACGCCGTTCTCGGCGAGCGAGGCCTTCAGCCGCTCATAGACGATGCGCTCATGCGCGGCATGCTGATCGACGATGATGAGGCCATCGCGGGTCTGCGAGACGATATAGGTCTCGTGCAGCTGCGTGCGCGCCGCACCAAGCGGACGGTCGACGAGATCAGCCACCGGCTGCGTCTCGAACCGCACGTCCGCGCTAGGTGCGCCAACATCGAACGCAGCCTGCGCACGTTCGGCGAAGGCGGGCGCTGCCGATCCGTCGAACGACGGCATGGGTGCGACAGGCGCAGATGGTGAGGCCCGCCAGTCCCAGCTTGCCGGTCGCGGTGGCGTGAATGCCGGGCGAAATGACGACAACGCGCTCTCGCCGCTGTTGGCGGCCGTGCGGCGGCCCTCGCGCGCGAGACCTTCCTTCAGCCCGTGCACGATCAGCGCGCGGACGAGGCCTGCATTGCGGAAGCGCACTTCGGTCTTGGCCGGATGCACGTTGGCATCGACTTCGCGTGGGTCGAGCGTGACGAACAGCGCCAGCACCGGGTGCCGGTCGCGCGGCAGATAGTCGGCATAGGCCCCGCGCACGGCACCCAGGATCAGCTTGTCGCGGACGGGGCGGCCGTTGACGAAGAGATATTGCCCGAGCGCATTGGCCTTGGTCAGCGCAGGTGCTGCCGCATAGCCGGCGACGACGACGCCCTCGCGCTCGGCGTGAACCTCGAAAGCGTGGCTGCGGAACTCCGCGCCGAGGATGTCGCCGAGGCGCGTCAGGCGCCCGGCCGCGCCGGGCAGAGCGGCCGCCCAGGTCACTGGCGCGCGCTCTTCGCCCGCGAGCGTGAAGGCGATATCGGGCCGCGCCATCGCGAGGCGCCAGACGACTTCGCGGATCGCCTCCGCCTCGGTGCGGTCGGTCTTCAGGAATTTCAGCCGCGCTGGCGTTGCATAGAAGAGGTCGTTGACCTCGACGCGGGTGCCATGCGCCAGCGCCGCCGGCATGATCTCGGACTTCTCACCGCCTTCGACGGTCAGCGCCCAGGCATGCGGTTCGCTGGCATGCCGTGTGGTGATGGACAGCCGCGCGACCGAGCCGATCGAGGGCAGTGCTTCGCCGCGGAATCCGAGCGTGCGGATCTGGAGCAAATCCTCGTCGTCGAGCTTGGAGGTCGCGTGGCGCTCGACCGCGAGCGACAGGTCCCTCTGCGTCATCCCGCTGCCGTCATCGGTGATGCCGATGCGGCGACGCCCGCCGCCATCCGTGAAAACGTCGATCCGGCTCGCGCCGGCATCGATCGCGTTCTCGACGAGTTCCTTGACCACGCTCGCCGGACGCTCGACCACCTCGCCGGCGGCGATGCGGTTGACGACCTGTTCTGGCAATTGGCGGACGGGCATGGAGAGACTCTGGTTCGGGCGCTCAATTTAGTCCCGCTCGCGCGCAATTGCATGGGGCAAGTCCCGGATGCCCACATGCCGGTTGATCCGGAACAGGCCTGTCAGTCGTTGAGGCGGCCGCCCCGTCCTGCCTTGACGTCACTCCGGCGCTTTTTGCCGTCGAGCCTGCGCTGCTTGGAGGCGAAGGTCGGCCGCGTCGCGCGTCGTGGCGTTGGTCGGATCATCGCCTCGCTCAGGATCTCGACGAGACGGTCGATGGCATCCTGCCGGTTGCGTTCCTGGCTGCGAAAGCGCTGGGCCTGGATCACGATCACGCCGTCCTTGGTCATGCGCTGGCCGGCGATGCGGGCGAGCCGGATCGTCGCATCCTCCGGGATGGTCAGCTTGCGTGTGTCGAAGCGCAGCTGCGCCGAGGTCGAGACCTTGTTGACGTTCTGCCCGCCCGGGCCGGAGGCGCGGACAAAATCGATCTCAATGTCGTCCTCGTCGATGACGAGATCGCGGGATATCCGCAGCATGATGGCACCATTCGTG
>JAEWHT010000359.1 GCA_023387695.1 Pseudomonadota bacterium
ATGCGCGACCTGAAATTCGCTTTCCGTGTCGCCAAGCACGTCAAGTCGAACACGATCATCTACGCCAAGGATCTCGCCACCGTCGGCATCGGCGCCGGCCAGATGAGCCGCGTGGACTCAGCGCGCATCGCGGCACGCAAGGCACAGGATGCCGCGAACGAGCTGAAGCTCGCTGTGCCCCTGACCAAGGGCTCGGTCGTGGCGTCGGACGCGTTCTTCCCGTTCGCCGACGGCATGCTCGCCTGCATCGAAGCCGGCGCCACCGCGGTGGTGCAGCCGGGCGGCTCGATGCGCGATGACGAGGTGATCAAGGCCGCCGACGAGCATGGCATCGCCATGGTGTTCACGGGAACGCGGCATTTCAGGCACTGATCTATCAACTCGTCATTGCGAGCGCAGCGAAGCAATCCAGTCTGTTTCCTCGGGGAAAGTCTGGATTGCTTCGTCGCAAGTGCTCCTCGCAATGACGAGGATAGAGTTGCGTGGTGCCGCTAATCCCGCACCCGCATCAACAGCGCAAATCCCGTCACAAAAAACACCACGAGCACGGCCATGCCAGCCTTCTGGCTCGTGGTTGCCGCGGTGATGATACCGATCAGCAGCGGACCGATGAAGGACGTCACCTTCCCGGTCAGCGCGAACAGACCAAAATATTGCGCGATGCGATCCTTCGGCGCGAGACGGATCAGCAGCGTGCGCGACGCCGCCTGAAGCGGACCGCCGGCAGCCCCAATCAGGCAGCCCAGCACGATGTAAGCACGCTCGGCGGCTGCAGCGAATAGCGGCCCGCCCGGCACAGGCGGCGCGACCTTCACGAACAAGATGCTGTCCTTGTCGACGAGCAGGATCGCCACGACGGCAAGCAGCAGGATCAGCATGCTGCCGGCGATGACGCGCTTCGGCCCAAGGAAATCGTCGAGCTTGCCCCCGAGCCACGCACCGAAGGTGCCGGCGATGGCAAGGAGGATGCCGAACGTGCCGATCTGGATCGTGTGCCAACCAAAAGTGCCCGCAGCATAAATGCCGCCAAACGCAAACAGCGACACCAGGCCGTCCGTGTAGATCATGTTGGCGAGCAGGAATGCGGCGAGAGACTTCTGCTGGGGCAAGTCCCGCAACGATTGCTTGAGATCGGCGAGACCTTTGTGCAGCGCCTCGCGCACCGGACGCTTCGCCGGATAATCCGGAGTAAACAAAAACATCGGCGTCACGAAAATGATGAACCACAACCCGGTCAACGGTCCGGCAGCGCGATCGCCCTGATGGGTGGCGGGATCGAGCCCGAACAGCGGCGTGAAGCCGAGCAGCGTGCGGCCGGTCTCGGGATTGGCGGCAAGGAAGCCGAGCACGATGATCAGGCTGACGATGCCACCGATGTAACCCGTGGCCCAGCCGGTGCCGGAGAGGCGGCCGATACGCTCCGGCGGCACCAGGGTCGGCATCATCGCATTATTGAAGACGGTGGCAAATTCTGCGCCGACGCTGGCGAGCGCAACGGCAATCAGCAGCGGCGGAATGATGGAGAGATCGCCGGGCTTGCCGATCCACAACGCGCAGGAGGCCACCACCAGCACCGCGCCGAACGCGGCGATCCACGGCTTGCGACGGCCCGCGGCATCCGCGATGGCGCCAAGCACCGGTGACAACAGCGCAATCGCCATGCCGGCCGCTGCCATCGCAAAGCCCCACAGCGATTGGCCGGTGGCGGGATCTGGCGCGACGCTGGTGGCGAAATAGGGCGCGAACACGAACGTCGTGATCAGCGTGAAATAGGGCTGCGCGGCCCAATCGAAGAAGATCCAGCTGATGACGGCGGAGCGCGGCGGATAGGTCCGTGGCGCATCGTCCATGCGCGCATCCGGGGCGATCGTCGTCATTCCAAAGTCCTCATCACGAACAGTTTTGCCTCTCATAGCGCAAACGGTATAGCATTACAGCGACGCGTTTGAATTGATCTGCAAGCCCGACGGAAAATTTGATGATGGCGTCATTTTCGACACGGCGGACGTTTCTCGCGCTCGTCGCTACGCTAGCGTTTGGTCTTGCATCTGCGACCGCGCAGGATGCGCGGCGCGTTTATGTCCCGCCGGCGCTCGACACGGTGCATGCCGTCCCTGCCGGACACGGCATGGTCGTGGCGCAGGAAAAGATATCTGCGCAGGTCGGAGCTGACGTCTTGCGGCGTGGCGGCAATGCCGTCGATGCGGCCGTCGCGACCGGCTTTGCCATGGCGGTGACCTATCCGCGCGCGGGCAATATCGGCGGCGGCGGCTTCATGGTGATCCACTCCGCCGAGCGCAATGAGGATATTGCGATCGACTATCGCGAGACTGCGCCGGCGGCGACGACGCCGCAGATCTTCCTTGGACCCGACGGCAAGCCTGATCCGGCGAAGTCGCGCGATTTAGGACTTGGCATCGGCGTGCCAGGCACGGTTGCAGGCCTTGCTCTGGCGCTCGAGAAGTACGGCTCGGGCAAGTTCACGCTGGCGCAGTTGCTCGAACCCGCGATCGCACTCGCCCGCGATGGATTTGTCATCACCGACGACATCGCTGACACGCTACCGGGTTGGTACCCACGACTGGCGCGCTTTCCATCCTCTGCAAAAATATTCGCAAAGGCCGATGGCAATCCGCTTGGCGAAGGCGACCGATTGGTGCAGGGCGACCTCGCCGACACGTTGGCGAGTGTCGCGGCAGAAGGACCGCGCGGCTTCTACGAGGGCCCGGTAGCGGAGAAGATCGCCAAATCCGTGTCCGATGCCGGCGGCATCATGACGCCCGCCGATCTCAAGACTTATCAAGCTGTGATCCGCGCGCCGGTGCGCGGTACCTATCGAGGCTATGACATCGTCTCGATGCCGCTGCCGTCGTCAGGCGGGGTGGTGCTGGTGGAATCACTCAACATCCTCGAAGGATTTCAGCTCGCCGATCTAAAGCAGGGCTCGCCGGCATCGCTGCATCTGCTGATCGAAGCCATGAAGCGTGCCTATGCGGATCGTGCGCGCTATCTCGGCGATCCTGCCTTCGTCAATGCGCCGATTGAAAGGCTCACCGCGAAAGACTATGCGGCCAAGCTGCGCGCAAGCATCTCCACTGATCGCGCGACGCCGTCGAAAGACATCGTTTCCGCTCCGCCCGCGCCCCGCGAAGGCAGCAACACCACACATTATTCCGTCGTCGACAGCAGCGGTAACGCCGTCAGCAACACCTATACGCTGAACTTCAGCTACGGCGTCGGCCTCGTCGCCGATGGGACCGGCGTGCTGCTCAACAACGAGCTCGACGATTTCACCGCGGCCGTCGGCGCCTCCAACGCCTATGGCCTCGTCGGCTATGAAGCCAATTTGCCCGGACCCGGCAAGCGGCCTCTGTCCTCGATGACGCCGACCATCGTGCTCAGGGATGGCAAGCCGGTTCTGGTGACGGGCTCGCCCGGCGGAAGCCGCATTATATCGACGGTACTCCAGGTGATCGTGAACGTGCTCGACTACAAGATGGACGTGGCCGCCGCGGTCGCCGCACCACGTCTGCATCATCAATGGCTGCCGGACGAAGTGCGCGTCGAGCGCGGCTTTCCCGACGACGTGCTGTTCGAGTTGAAGGCGATGGATCATCTCATCGTCGAGCCGATGGGACAGACGTCAGCCAATTCGATCGCCGTGACGCCGAACGGCCCCCTTGGGGCGCCCGATCCGCGTACCCGCGGCGCGGAAGCAGCCGGACAGTAATCCTGCCCTTGCGTAGCGCGCCCAGCGCGCCGGCTTGCGCCTGCCGCCGCGCGTGCTACCACCGCTCGGCCAAAAGAAACTTGCCGGGGAAACGCATATGACCACAGCCGATCCGCTCCAGCGTGTCGAACACGCCGCGATCGAGGACACCAGCCTTCTCGCTTTCTATCGCGACATGAATGCGCCGGAGCGGCGTACGTTCTGGGCTTGCGCGGCGGGCTGGGCGCTCGACGGCATGGACTTCATGATCTACCCGCTGGTGATCGGCACGATCATCGCGCTGTGGAAGGTCGATGCGGCCTCGGCCGGTCTTGCCGGCACGGTGACGCTGCTGGCCTCCGCCATCGGCGGCTGGCTCGGCGGCTATCTCTCCGATCATATCGGCCGGGTCAGGACGCTGCAGATCACCATCATCTGGTTCTCGTTGTTCTCGCTGGTCTGCGCTGTGGTGCAGAATTTCGAGCAGCTCTTGATCGCGCGCGCCGTGCTCGGTCTCGGCTTCGGCGGCGAATGGGCCGCGGGTGCCGTGCTGATGGGCGAAGCGATCCGGCCGCAATATCGCGGTCGCGCGGTCGGCTCCGTGCAATCGGGCTGGGCGATCGGCTGGGGCCTCGCGGTGCTGTCGCAGGCGATCCTGTTTTCGTTGATGCCGGCGGAAACGGCGTGGCGCTGGATGTTCGTGATCGGCGCGCTGCCGGCGCTGCTGGTGTTCTACATTCGCCGCTCGGTCACCGAGCCGGAGGTTTCTGCGCAAGCCCGGGCCAAGCAGGCCGCGAGCGGCGATCGTCCGGCGCTTTGGGAAATCTTCTCCGGCCCGATCCTGAAGACCACAATCCTCGCGTCGCTCGCAGCAACGGGATGCCAGGGCGGCTACTACGCCATCACGTTCTGGGTGCCGCAGTTCCTGACCAAGGAGCGGCATCTGTCGATCGTGGGATCGACCGGCTATCTCTCGACGCTGATCATCGGCTCCTTCATCGGCTATCTCGTCGGCGCCTGGCTTGCCGACCGGATCGGTCGGCGCAATCTGTTCCTGATCTTCTCGATCGGCGCCATGGCCATCGTGCTGCTCTACACGCAGCTGCCGCTGACCAACGGGATCCTGTGGGTGCTCGGTTTCCCGCTCGGCTTCTTCGCCTCGGGATATTTCTCAGGGATCGGCGCGTTCCTGACCGAGCTCTATCCGACGCGGCTGCGCGGCTCGGGCCAGGGCTTTTGCTATAATTTCGGCCGCGGCATCGGCGCGCTGTTTCCGTTCCTCGTCGGCGCGCTCTCCGCATCGACATCGCTTGCCAATGCGATCGCGATCTTCGCGGTGGTCGCTTACGCAGTGTTCTTCATCGCCGCGTTCGCGCTGCCTGAGACGCGCGGGCGTGTGCTCCACGCGGACTGACAGGTTCTCGAAGGGCGGTGAGGAAACTTACCGCCCCACCTGGTACGGTCCGCCCTTCTCCAACGCGCGTGCATACGCCGGGCGCGCATGGATACGCTCCAGGAATGCCATCGCCTTGGGGTGACCTTGCTCGAGCCCACCGCGCGCTTGGGCTGCTTCAAGCGGAAAGCTCATCTGGATATCGGCCGCGGTGAATTCGCTGCCGGCGAACCATTCGCTCTTTGCGAGTTCACCTTCCCAATAATCCATGTGCTGCTTGAGCTGCGGATTGACGAGCGCAGTGAGCGCCTGGTTCGAGACCTTGCGCACCAGCGGACGAAGCAGTGCCGGCGCGCGCTTCGGCATCAGCGTGAACAGCAGCTTTAACAACAGCGGCGACATCGCTGACCCCTCAGCGTAGTGCAGCCAGTACGTAAAGCGCAGTCGCTCCGGCGTGTTCGGCGGCGGGATCAAGCGGCCATTGCCGTAGGTCGCGATGAGATATTCGATGATCGCGCCGGACTCGGCGACGGTGTTGCCGTTGTCGGTGATGACCGGCGACTTGCCGAGCGGATGGATCGCGCGCAGCTCTTTCGGCGCGCGCATGTCGGGCTGGCGCTGGTAGCGCACGATCTCGTAGGGCACGCCCAGCTCCTCGAGCAGCCACAGCACCCGCTGTGAACGCGAATTGTTGAGGTGATGGACGGTCAGCATCGCGAGATCCCCGGAGTTTAAGCGTGGTCGTTCGGCCCGCGTACCTGCCAGCCCGGGACCATTATGTCGAGCCATCCGGATGGTTATTTTAACCCGGGTATATTGACGGCGGCTATTTACCCGGGTATTAAAGCGCCCAACATCGTCAATATGGCAATGATTCCAATGCAGAAGATTTTCACCGCCTTCCAGGGGCCGCGTCGCCTGGTCTCAGGGCCGGCAGGCGAGGTCGCGCTGGTCGTCAAGCGGATGGCGCAACGGCCGGACGAGCCGATCATCATCTTCGAGGACGCCACGGGCCGGTCGATCGACTTCGATCTGCGCGGCGGTGATCGCGAGGTGCTGGCGCGGCTGGCGAAGTTGATGCCGCCGCCGGTCGAGGAAGATTCAGCACCGACGGAACCGCGTGGGCGCGGCCGGCCGAAACTCGGCGTCGTCGCGCGCGAGGTGACGCTGCTGCCGCGGCACTGGGAGTGGCTCAATGCCCAGCCCGGCGGCGCATCGGTCGCGTTGCGCAAGCTCGTCGAGGAAGCCAGGCGCGCGAGCGGCGACAAGGATCGTGAGCGGCAGGCACGCGACGCGGCCTACCATTTCATGTCGACCATGGCCGGCAATCTCGCGCAGTTCGAGGAAGCTTCACGTGCGCTGTTCGCAGATGACCGGCGGCGCTTCACCGGACTGATTGCCGACTGGCCCGCCGACATCCGCGACCACATCGTCAAGCTCGCCTATAGCGACCGCGCTTAAGAGCGCGGCGCTCTCCAAGCAACCCCATCAACGGCCAGGCCGCGTGTAGCTCGCGCGGCAACGGCTTCGCACGTCCTGATGAAAGGCCAATCCATGTCTGCTCCAAAGCCGCTCTGGCAAACCTTCCTGCGCTTCCTCGCGCCGTTAATGCTGAGCAACGCGTTGCAATCGCTGTTTGGCACCGTCAGCAATGTCTATCTCGGGCACATGATCGGCGTCGACGCACTCGCAGCAGTCTCGACGTTCTTCCCGGTGTTCTTCTTCCTGTTCGCCTTTGTCATGGGCCTGAGCACCGGCGCCACCGTGCTGATCGGCCAGGCCTTTGGCGCGGGCAAGCTCGACAGGATCAAGATCGTCGTCGGCACGACACTCGCGGTCGGCCTGCTGCTTGCAATATCGGTCGGATTGATTGGCGGCCTGTTCAGCCGGCAATTGATGATGGCGCTCGCAACGCCCGCAGACATTCTCGACCAGGCAAGCCATTACGCGCGCATCATGCTGCTGACGATGCCGCTCGGCTTCGTGTTCCTGCTGATGACGGCGATGATCCGCGGCGTCGGCGACGCCGTAACTCCGCTGCTGGCGCTGGCACTGTCGACAACGATCGGATTGATCCTGACACCCATCTTGATCCGCAACGAGGTCGGCATCACCAGCCCGGCCTGGGCGGCTGCGATCTCCAACGCAGTGACGCTGATTGTTCTCGCAATCTACTTGTTGCGCAAGAAGCACGCACTCGCACCGGACATCGCGCTGCTGCGCCACGTACGGCTCAATCGCGCGGTGCTCGGACAGATCCTCAGCATCGGCTTGCCGAGTGCGGTCGGCATGGTGGTGATGGCGATTGCCGAGCTCGTTCTGCTCGGACTCGTCAACGGCTACGGCTCCGACGCCACCGCCGCTTACGGCGCCGTCAATCAGGTGATGGGTTACACGCAGTTCACGGCGATGTCGATTTCGATCGCAGTCTCGATCCTCGGCGCGCAGGCGATTGGCGGCGGCGATCGGGCGCAGCTCGACGGCATCGTCCGCACAGGTCTAGCGTTCAACCTGGTGCTGACCGGCGGACTGGTGGCGTTGATCTACCTCGCACCACGGGCCGTGCTTGGCATCTTCATCACCGACGGCACCGTGCTCGATCTGGCGAAGGGACTGCTCTTCGTCGCCTTGTGGAGCTCGGTGCCGTTCGGCCTCGCGACGACGTTCTCCGGCGCGATGCGTGCGGCCGGCGTGGCGCTGACACCGATGCTGCTGTCGATCTTTGCCATCGTCGCAATCGAGCTGCCGTCCGCGGTGATCCTCAGCCGCATGATCGGCCTCAAGGGCGTATGGGCCGCCTATCCGATCGTGTTCTGCGCCATGTTCGTTTTGCAGATGGGCTATTACCTGCTGGTGTGGCGCAAGCAGGCGATCAAACGGCTGGTATGACGGTCAAGATATTATGACCATCATTAAACGGTGGACCTGTGGCGCGCCCTGCGCCACAATGGGTGAAAAGCGACCTCAGGGAGAAACGCATTTGACCCGCACCGCCCCGCAATTCCTGTTCGATTTCGGCAGCCCGAACGCCTATCTCAGCCATCTCGCGATCCCGGCGATCGAGCAGCGCATCGGCGTCAAATTCGAATATGTGCCGATCCTGCTCGGCGGCATCTTCAAGTCGACCAACAACAAGTCGCCGGCGGAAACGCTTGCCGGCGTCAAGAACAAGCGCGAATTCCAGCAGGTCGAGACCGAGCGCTTTCTCAAGCGTTTCAAGGTTCAGCCCTACGTCTGGAATCCGAATTTCCCCGTCAACACACTGAACCTGATGCGCACGGCGATCGCGGCGCAAGCCGAGGGCGTGTTCGAGAAATATGTCGACGCGGCATTCCATCACATGTGGCGCGAGCCGAAGAAGATGGATGATCCTGAAGTCGCTGCGAAGGCGCTGGCATCCTCGGGGCTTGATGCCCAGAAACTGTTCGCTCGCGCCCAGGAGCCCGAGGTGAAAGGCAAGCTGATCAAGAACACCGAGGAAGCGGTCGCACGCGGTGCGTTCGGCTCGCCGACCTTCTTCGTCGGCAACGAGATGTTCTTCGGCAAGGAGCAGCTGCGCGAGGTCGAGGAGATGGTGCTGGGGACGTGATCCAGCATCCTCCAGAAAGCGGGTGGTCTCCGCGAGGTCGTTCTGGCATGCTCCGGGCGACGGAAGAACAAAAATAAGGACTTTCCCATGCGTATCCTCGTGGTCGGTGCCGGCGCCATCGGCGGCTATTTTGGTGGCAGGCTGTTGCAGGCCGGCCGCGACGTCACCTTCCTGGTGCGACCCAAGCGCGCGAGCGAACTCGCAAGCGACGGCCTCGTGATCAAGAGCCCGAATGGCGATGTGACCCTGAAAAATCCGCCGACCGTGCAGGCCGATGCGATCAAGGACAAGTTCGACGTCGTGCTGCTCAGCTGCAAGGCGTTCGATCTCGACGACGCCATCAAGTCGTTCGCCCCGGCAGTCGGGTCCAATACCGCGATCATCCCGATGCTCAATGGCATGAAGCATCTCGACACGCTCGATGCCAGGTTCGGCAAGGAGCGCGTGCTGGGCGGTCTCTGCGCCATCGCGGCAACGCTAAACGAGAAGCGCGAAGTCGTGCAGCTGCAGCCGATGCAGTCGATCAATTACGGCGAGCGCGACGGCAAAATGTCGGACCGCGTCAAGGCGATCGACGAGGCCTTCAAGGGCGCCATCAGTGGCGCGACCGCCAGCCAGAACATCATGCAGGACATGTGGGAGAAGTGGGTGTTCCTATCCTCGCTGGCAGCGTCCACCAGCCTGATGCGCACCTCCGTCGGCAATATCCTCGCGGCACCCGGCGGCCGCGACTTCCTGCTCGGCATGTTAGATGAGACCAGTTCGATCGCGACGGCGTCGGGCTTCACGCCGGGCGGCCCGTTCTTCGAGCGCGTGAAGGGTAACCTCACCACCGAGGGCTCGCCGATGACGGCCTCGATGTTCCGCGACGTCAAGGCGGGCTTCCCGGTCGAGGCCGATCACGTGATCGGCGATCTCATCGCGCGCGCCGATGCGGCGAAGGTCCCGGTGCCGAAGCTGCGCATCGCGTATACGCATCTCAAGGCGTATGAGAAACAGCGGGCGAGTTGATCGTGCCCAGCCGCTATTTGAAATACGCCAGATAGTGCGCGACCGCCGTGATTTCTTCTTCGCTCATGTGATAGGCGACGTCGGCCATTGCAGCGCCGCCACCGCCGACGCGCTGGCTGCTCTTGTAGTCGGTCAGCGCCTTCACGAGATATTCCTCGCGCTGACCCGCAAGGCGCGCGACGGCTTTGGTGCCGGCAAAGTTATCCGTATGGCATGAGGCGCAGCGGCGGCCGACGGCGACTTGCGCGCCTTTCTTCGACAGGTCCGGGTCCTTGTCCTCCGCGGCCTTCGGCGGCGTCATCGCTGCGAAATAGGCGCCTAAGCTGCGAATATCCTCGTTGGTGATCTCCTGCGCGATCGGCTGCATCTGCTCGTTCTTGCGCGAGCCGGCGCGGAAGAACACGAGCTGCCATTGCAGGAATTGATCGGGCTGGCCGGCGAGCGAGGGAATGTTCTCGGTCTGCGAGATGCCGTTCTCGCCGTGGCAGCCGGAGCACACGGCAGCCTTCTCCTGGACGGCGGCGTTGTCGGCGGCGCCTGCGGGAAGGGCGCTGAGCGCCGCGAGCACGACGGCGCTGATTGCGTACGAGATGAACTGCCGGCACATGTTAGGAATTCCAATCCATCGAGCTTGTCATTCCGGGGCGTGCGGAGCACGAGCCCGGAATCCATAACCACGAGTCGGGGTTATGGGTTCCGGACTTGCGCTGGCGCGCAATCCGGAACGACAGCGCCACAATAAATGAAAGAGGCTGCGGTGCCTCGCGGCCGCCGCAGCCTCGTGTCGTCGTGCGCTACTTCTTGCTGTAGCTGATGCGATAGATCGCGCCGGCCCAATCGTCGGCGACGAGGATCGAACCGTCCTTGGCGAGGATGATGTCGTCGGGGCGGCCGAGATAGCCCTGGTCACCCTCGATCCAGCCGGAAGCGAACACTTCCTGCTTGGCGTTCTTGCCATCGGGTCCGACGATCACGCGCATGATGCGGCCACCCTGGTACTTGTGACGATTCCAGGAGCCGTGCTCGGCGATCAGGATGTTGTTCTTGTACTCGGCGGGGAACTGGTCGCCGGTATAGAACTTCATGCCGAGCGGAGCGACGTGCGCGCCGAGGTTCAGCACGGGCGGTGTGAACTCGGAGCACTTGTGGCCCATGGCGAACTTCGGATCGGGAAGGTCGCCCTGGTGGCAGTAGGGATAGCCGAAATGCTCGCCGAGCTTGGAGATCATGTTCAGCTTGTCCGACGGGAGGTCATCGCTGACCCAGTCGCGCGCATTCTCGGTGAACCAGTACTTGCCGGTGCGCGGATCGACGTCGCCGCCGACCGAGTTGCGAACGCCGAGCGCGTAGACTTCGGCATTGCCGGTCTTCGGATCGACGCGCCGGATCTGCGAGACGCTGGTCGGGGGAATGCCGACGTTGAAGGGCGGTCCGAACGGAATGTAGAACCAGCCTTCCTTGTCGACGGCGATGTACTTCCAGCCATGCGCGGCATAGGACGGCATGTCGTCATAGACGACCTTGCCCTCGCCGGGATTGTCGAGCTTGTTCTCGATGTCGTCGTAGCGGATCAGCTTGTCGACCGCGATGACGTAGAGCGCGCCATCCTTGACGGCCAGACCTGTGGGCATGTTGAGCCCCTTGAGGATGGTCTTGACCTCTTTCTTTCCGCCATTGTCCTTGATGGCATAGACGTTGCCGAGGCCGAACGAGCCGACGAACAGCGTGCCCTTGTCACCCCAGGCCATCTGCCGCGCGGCGAGAACGCCGGAGGCGTAGACCTCCATCTTGAAGCCCGCCGGCAGCTTCACCTTCTTGATGATGTTGGCGAGCTCGGATTCGGAGGCACCCGTCGGCGGCCCCGAGGGCGGGGCGAGGCCCTTCTGCGCCTCGGTCTCGTCGCCGAGGAACCAGTCATCCGGCGGATGGGTCCAGAATTCCTTGGTGCCGGATTCGTACTTCTTCAGTGCACGGGCCTTGTCCTGTTGTGCACTGGCAACGCTCGTCCCGGCAAGAAGGGCAACCGCTGCAAGCGCCAACACGGATCGATGGATCATCGATGTCATCGCGTCACTCCCCTAAGGCAGCCGTCAGGGCTGCACGTTCTTTGTTTTGCTGTTTGAGTAGGCGAAGTTCGGAGTCTGTCGAGGTGGCAGACACGAAAAGGTTAGCACATCTGCGAGCGGTGAAAAGCGCATCAGGTGCGCTGCGGTTGCGCTCAATAAAAATTGAGACAGAACTTCTCACATTGTCGCATGCGGCGGCGACGACGTTCTCGCTGCAACGCGAAACCGCGATGATGGGGACCTCATTTGCAGGCAACGGAACCGAGACCAATCCGAAACCGCGAAACAACCCCATGCACAGTAGAACGGCAGCGAGCGGATGGTGCGCGGTGACGCCAGCCACGCATCTGAAACATCGTGCGATTTGACAAAAGCGCCGACTATTGGGCGACGGGGTAAGGTCCGTCGTCAAACTGCCTGTCGTGATAGCCCTTCGCGCCGACCTCACGCGCCAGCGCGCTGCGGAAATCGTGCCCCTCGCGCAGGCTGCGCAGCACATGGACGAAATCGAATTCCGGATCCCATCCGAGCTCGCGCCGTGCGCGGGCGTTGACATAGACGCGGTCGATCTGCGGAAACAGCTGCCAGCCGCGCGCCGCATAGAGCTGCGCGCAGTCCGGATAGAGCTCGCGCACGACGCCGGCCGCGTTACGAGCGAGCGCCGCCAGGTGGTGCTTCCCGAACGGGCTGGTCGCCGAGACGATGTAGCGGCCGAAGCCGATTTCCCCCGCACGCGCCAAAGCGAGCAGATGGGCGCTGACCGCGTCCGTTATATCCAGCCGTCTATAAAGCAATTCATTGGCTTGCGCATTGTCGAGCGGGTAGGCCGACCGCATTGCGGGATCGTCATCGTCCTCCGGAAAGAACCGCGAGGTCCGCAGGATCACGACCGGCAAGCCCCGCTCGCGAAAGAACAGCTCGCAAAGATTTTCCGCCATCAGCTTTGTGGTGCCGTAGATGTTCTTCGGCACCGACGGTAACTCCTCGGTAACCCACACCGCCGCCTGTCCCGCCCCGGGGCGGAGCTGCGAGCCGAATGCGCTGGTGGTGCTGGTGAAGACGAAGCTCGTCGCGCCGGCCGTGCTGGCCGCCTCGAGCAGGTTGAGCGTCCCGGTGACGTTGGTGTCGACGAAGGCCTGCCTGCTGTGGGTCCCCACATGCGGCTTGTGCAGCGTCGCGGTGTGGATGACGGCCGTGATGCCGTTCATCTGTGCCCGAACGAAGCCTGGGTCGACGATCGAGCCCGCGGCATCGGTGAATGGCGAGGGCTTCAAGTCGATCCCGCGCGCAGGCGACCCGCGGCGCCGGAGCGTCCGGAGAAGGGCTTCCCCGAGATGGCCGGCGCTGCCGGTGACCAGAATTGTCATGTGAGACCCAAGCCAGCCGACAGCGGCGTGGAGAACCACGGCCCGACCTGATTTGGCTGGATGCTCTGGGAAAAATTGGAGCGGGCGAAGGGGCTCGAACCCTCGACCCCGACCTTGGCAAGGTCGTGCTCTACCACTGAGCTACACCCGCATCCTGTGTCGGTCGCGTGACGCGCCGGCAACGGCTGTCGTATGCCAAAAGCGGGCGGCGAATGCAACAGCTACCGGCAGCATCAATTCGCTTTCGGAGCCCCCATATGAGCTCGATCCCGGCCAAATCGGCCGGAAATGACCCGAAACAGCCGAATCGCCCCCGACGGATTGAAATTCGGCCGTCCCGGCCCAATTTTAGCGCCTGGAACGAAGCATATGTGATGGCGACGTGCTAAAGCACCCGCCATTCCAGACATTGACGAGGGAATCCCGTGACGATCATCGACCAGGGTAACGGAGCGGGCCCGGCTGCGGCCGATCTGATCAAGGACACCACCACCCAGACCTTCGTGAAGGACGTCATCGAGGAATCGAAGCGCCAGCCGGTGCTGATCGACTTCTGGGCGGAGTGGTGCGGCCCCTGCAAGCAGCTGACCCCCGTGCTGGAAAAGGCGGTCAAGGCGGCCAAGGGCAAGGTCAAGCTGGTCAAGATGAACATCGACCAGCATCCGGCGATCCCGGGCCAGATGGGCATCCAGTCGATCCCGGCCGTGATCGCCTT
>JAEWHT010000162.1 GCA_023387695.1 Pseudomonadota bacterium
GAGTTGAGCCTTGCTGTGCGATAATCTGGCAGGACGGCAGACGTTGTTCGATCTTCAGGTGGTGCTTGGACTCGACCTGAATTTGACCCGAGCGAGACTTGACTTAGCGCAATCCGCATAAGGGCCCGCCGCGCTAGCGTCATACCAAAGATCGAAATGAGAAGGTCGCCAAACGTTTTGCGCGATCTGCGCAGCGCAGCTATGGCCGAACAAAGTCTGTCACTCCCAAAGAAGATACACATAGGCCCGATCTCCGTCGCGTCGGCGTGGTCGGGCTTCATCGCTCATAAATGGTTCTTTCTGACCGTTGCTGTCCTGCTCAGCCTCGGCGCGTGGCAGGGAATCCGCGTGGTGCTCGGACCTGCCGTCGTGGTCGATCGCGTCGCTCGCGGTCGATTGGTCGAGACCGTGGTTGCGAGTGGGCATGTCGAGACTCCGTACAGGGTCGAGATCGGCAGCCAGATAACAGGGACGGTGCAAGATGTTCTCGTCCAGGAAGGTGAGAGGGTTCTGAAGGGGCAGCCGCTCATCTCGCTGGAAGCGCGTGAATTGAAAGCATCCGTCGTGCAGGCTCAGGGTGCCGTTGCCCAGGCCGAGGCCCGGATCAGACAGCTTGAGGAGCTCACGCTTCCCTCAGCGAATGAGGCAAAGGCACAAGCTGACGCGACACTTCTCAACGCGCAGCAGACCTTTGATCGAACGGCCCAACTCGAGCGCAATGGTTATGCGACGCGAGCCGCACTCGATGATGCGCAGAAGACGCTTGACGTGGCGCGGGCCGTCAAGCGCGCCGCCGAGTTTCAAGTCTACACCGCGAGTCCGGGCGGCAGCGACTATGTCATGGCCCAGACACAACTCAATCAGGCGCGTGCGAATCTCGATACCGCAGAATCCCGTCTCGGCTACGCCACGATTGTCGCGCCGCGCGACGGTGTGCTCATCACCCGAAGCGTCGAGCGAGGCGCTGTGGTCCAAGCTGGAAAGGCGCTCCTGGTACTCGCGCCTACCGGTGAGCTGCAGCTGATTCTTCAGATCGACGAACGAAACCTTGGCAAGCTTGCGCTTGGGCAGACAGCGCGGGCCTCTGCCGATGCTTATCCCGAGCGGCACTTTTCCGCGACGGTCACCTATATCAATCCCGGCATAGACATATCCCGGGCAACCGTCGAGGTGAAGCTCACGGTGCCCGAGCCGCCTGATTATCTTCGCCAGGATATGACCGTTTCGGTCGATGTTGAGGTTGCCGCGAAGGATAATGCTGAGGTTCTTCCGACGCGTTCCGTGCATGACATCCTGTCGGGGCAGCCGTGGGTGCTGGCGATCAGGAATGGACGGGCGATCCAGCATCCTGTGACGCTCGGACTCCACGGGATCAGCCAGATGGAGATACTGGAAGGACTGGATGCGGGCGACATTGTGATCCCGCAGAGTTCGGGTGTGCGCGCCGGACAGCGCGTGCGGCCGGTGCTGCCATGAACCACTGGCTCCCTTTCGAGTGGATCGCCGCCGTGCGGTTCCTGCGTGAGGGGCGGTTACAGACGATCTTTATCGTCGGGGGCATCTCGATCGGTGTTGGGGTCATTGTCTTCATGTCGGCGATGCTGGCCGGCCTGGAGGCGAATTTCATCAAACGCGTGCTGACCTCTCAGCCCCAAATCCAGCTGGTCACGCCCGACCAGATTGCGCGTCCTTTGCGCAGCGCCGCCGGCGAGATCGAGGATGCAGCCGTGCAGCGACCGAGCCAACGGGTCATCTCGATTGATCAGTGGCCGAAGATCATGAGCCAGATGCTGGCAATGCCAGAAGTCACTGCGGTCTCTCCGACCATCACCGGATCAGTCCTGGCGGTCCGCGGAGACGCCTCCCGGGCCGTGACGCTGACGGGGGTCGAGCCCGAAACGTATTTCGATATCGTCAAAGTGCCGGAGTACATCGTCGCCGGAGAGGCGCGTCTGACCAGCGAAGATGTCGTTATCGGGGTCGAACTCGCTAAGAACCTCGGCGCTACCGTCGGAGACAAGTTGAACCTGCAAGCCACGGGCGGCGCCAATCGCGTGCTGACGATCTCCGGGCTAGTCGATTTCGGCAACAAGAGCGTCAATCAGCGCGTGAGCTTTGTTGCACTGCGGACAGGCCAATCGCTTCTCGGCATGATCGGTGGCGTCACGACCATCGACATGACGGTCAAGGACATTTACTCCGCCGAAATCATTGCCCAACAGATCCAGGCTGCGACGCAGGTGGAGGCAGATAGCTGGATTGCCACGAACGCCCAATTCTTCACCGCGGTCCAGGCACAGATCTATACGAATACCCTGATCCGCATCTTTGTTGGCTTGTCGGTGGCCTTCGGCATCGCCGCTGTTCTCATCGTTTCCGTGATCCAGCGCTCGAAGGAAATAGGCATCTTGCGGGCAATGGGCACGTCGCGCGGTCAAATCCTGCGTGTGTTCCTGCTCCAGGGAGGGCTGCTTGGCTTCGTCGGCTCTCTGTTCGGTGCAGCCTTGGGGACGGTGGCGCTGGTGTACTGGCACGCCGTCGCAAGGCAGGCCGACGGCACTGAGCTATTTCCGCTCGTTCTGGAAGAAAACCTCTTCATCTATACCGCCGTTCTCGCCACGGCGACCGGTCTCTTGGCTGCGATGGCGCCGGCGGTGCGAGCCGCAAAGCTCGACCCAGTGGTGGCGATCCGTGGCTGATCAGATCCTCAAGCTCGAGCGAGTTTGCAAGGGATATAACCTTGGTCTGCCGTCCGAGGTTGAAGTCCTGCACGACATCGATCTTGAACTCGACCGCGGCGAGTTTCTGGCCCTGATTGGCCCGTCTGGCTCCGGCAAGAGCACTCTGCTCAATATCGTCGGCCTGCTGGATCGGCCCACGAGCGGTCGCCTGCTGATCAAGCAACGCGATACGGCGCTGCTCGGTGACGACGAGATTACGCATCTGCGGGGGCACACCATCGGCTTCGTCTTTCAATACCATCTTTTGATTTCGGCATTTACGGCCCGAGAAAACGTCATGATGCCGATGCTGGCGGATCGTGGTTTTCCAAGCGCGGAGATCGAGGATCGGGCCGACGATCTCCTGCGCCAGGTCGGTCTGGAGAAATTTGGCGGCAACCTCGCCAACAACATATCGGGAGGGCAGCAGCAGCGGGTGGCAGTTGCCAGGGCGCTTGCCATGAGCCCGGATCTGGTGCTGGCGGACGAGCCGACCGGCAAT
>JAEWHT010000183.1 GCA_023387695.1 Pseudomonadota bacterium
GCCCTCAACGCCGCCAATGGTCGCGCCAATGTCGCGGTCGAACTCCCGAAGGAAGTTGCGCCCAAACTGGAACCCGGCACAGCGCTGCCGAAGGGTTTCGTCGCGCCGCCGCGCAACATTTCCGACATCACGGCTATCCTCGACGCCGAGAAGCCTGACGAGAAGACGATTGCAGAATTGAAGTCGGATGCCGATTCCGTGCCGACGGGCAAGGAGTCCCGCGAGGACCTCGCGCAGTTCTATTTCGATCGTGCCAATGCCCGCGCGCAGCTCGGTCGTCTCAACGAATCCGTCGCCGATGCCAACAAGGCCGTCGAGACGGGACGCGGCGCCGTGAGCGCAAACATGTTGGGACGGATGATGCAGCTTCAATCGTTGCAATATGCCGCCGCCGGCGATCCCAAGCGCGCGTTCGACGTCATGCAGCGGCTGCTGCGCGAGGCGGCCGGCTTGCCCGGCGCCAAGGGATTTCAGTTCAACGCCAACCGCAACATTAGCGCCATCCTGATTCAGATGGGCGACATCCCGCAGGCCGAAGCCTATTTGCGCAAGAGCCTCGCCACGATCCAGGAAGCGCGCACCAGCGGACTTCCGGGCTGGCGCAACTCCTATGCCCGGCTCGGCCAGAATTGGGAAGGCGAGGTCGAATTTGCGCGCGGCCAGATTTTCGAAGCGCGGGGGCAATTCGCCGAGGCCGAGGCGGCCTATCGCAACGCGGAGTTGCGCAAGCGCGCAGGTGCCAAGGGTGTTCTGGAATCAGAAAATCCGCCTGCCGAAACCGTTGTGCTGCAGGCGATCGACACCAACGTCCTGAATGAGGCGCGCATGAAGGCGCGGCAGGGCAGGCTTGCCGAAGCCGAGGTCGATGCGCGTCGGGCCCTGCTGTCGCGCCTGAAGGATACCGGCAAGTATAATCCCTTGATGCCGCGCTTCGTCATGGGCTTGGCGGGAGTTCTGGTCGACGAGGGCCGTTACGACGAAGCCGAGCAACTCGGCCGCGTTGCGCTCGAGATCAATAAGGCGGTCGGCGTGCCCGAAGACTCGCAGTCGACCGTGCAACTGCTCTCGGCGCTTGCCGGCATTCTCAACCTGCAGCGCAAGAATGCGGAAGCCAATGACATGTTTGCGCGGATCGACAAGGCCGTCGCCAATTGGGATCCGCAGCGCCGCCAGGTCATCGAGCTCAATCCGGGGCGTATTCTCTCGCTCTATAATTCCGGACAGCTCGACGCCGGCATCGCCGCTGCCGAGCAATTGGTCAAGAAGCAGATCGGCCGCGTCGGTGAAAGCCATTTCGATACAGCCTCGGCGCGCGGCACCCTGGCTGTGGGCTTGATGCGCGCCAAGCGCGATGCCGACGCCATCCGCGAGTTCAAGGCCGCCATCCCGGTGATGATGGCGAACGCCAACGAGAACGCCGACGACGAGAACACGACCGTGGTCGCCGCACGCAGTCAGCGGCTGCAGACCATCGTCGAGAGTTATCTGCTGCTGCTCGCGCGCGCCGAGGGCACCAGCGGCGCCGTCGGTGAGGAGACGTTCAGCCTGGCGGATGCCATCCGCGGCCGCTCCGTGCAGCAGGCGCTGGCGGCCTCCAGCGCACGTGCCGCCGCCAAGGATCCCGCGCTTGCCGAGCTCGTGCGCAAGGAGCAGGATCTCACCAAGCAGGTCAACGCCCAGCTCGGCACGCTCAACAACGTTCTCGCCATTCCCTCGGCGGAGCGCGACGAGAAGGGCGCGCAGCAGATCCAGGCGTCGATTACAGCCTTGCGCGCTGAACGCGACAAGGCGCGCCAGGAGATCAAGCAGAAGTTTCCGGTCTACGCCGATCTTGTTTCGCCGAAACCGCCGAGCGTTGCCGAGATCCGCGCTACGCTGTCGGACAACGAAGCGATGTTGTCGTTCTATTTCGGCCAGAATGGCAGCTTCGTCTGGGCGGTGCCGAAGACGGGACCGGTGGCGTTCGCCGCCGTGAAAGCGGGGATCGGCGACATCGAGACCAAGATCCGCAAGCTGCGCGAGGCGCTCGAACCGCAGGCGGCGATGATCTCGGACATTCCGCCGTTCGATCTCAATCTCGGTTACGAGCTCTATGAGCTCCTGCTCAAGCCGGTCGAGAGCGGGTGGAAGCCGGCGAAGAACTTGATCGTCGTGACCAACGGCGCGCTCGGCCTGTTGCCGCTGTCGCTGTTGCCGACCGCACCTAGCGAAGTGGCCGCGGACGAGGATCCGTTGTTCGTTGGTTACCGCAAGGTGCCGTGGCTGGCGCGGACCCATGCCGTGTCGACGGTGCCGTCGGCGGCGGCCTTGCGGACGCTGCGTCAGCTGCCGCCGGGCAAGCCCGGCCGCGGTGATCTCGTGGCGTTCGGCGATCCCTATTTCAACAAGGATCAGCAGACCGAGGCAGAAAGCGCTGACGCCAAGGTTCAGGTCGCCGATGTCGGCGGCAACGTCACCCGCGGCATGCCGCTGAAGCGTCGCAGCAGCCCAAAGCTCGAAGGTGTCGACAGCGCCGAGCTCGGTCTCTTGCCGCGCCTTCCCGATACGGCGGACGAACTCAAATCGATCGCGTTCGCCTTGCAGGCCGACCCGGCAAAGGTGCTGTTCCTTGGCAAGAGCGCGACCGAGAGCGCCGTGAAGACGATGAATCTCTCGGGCTTCAGGATTATTGCCTTCGCCACGCACGGTCTTGTGCCCGGCGAGCTCAATGGCCTGACGCAGCCGGCGCTTGCCTTGTCGTCGCCGACGGTGACGGGTGATAGTGGCGATGGCCTTCTCACCATGGAGGAAATTCTCGGCCTCAAGCTCGACGCCGACTGGGTGATCCTGTCCGCCTGCAACACCGGTGCGGGCGCAGGCGCCGGTGCCGAGGCGGCCTCTGGCCTCGGCCGTGCCTTCTTCTACGCGGGAACGCGCGCCTTGCTCGTAACCAACTGGTCGGTGCATTCGCAATCGGCACGACAATTGGTGACCGACCTGTTCAAGCGACAG
>JAEWHT010000230.1 GCA_023387695.1 Pseudomonadota bacterium
CTCGGCCTGATGGGCGCGATGCGCAGCCTGTCCTCGGCATTCGCAGCGGCGAGCGGCATTCACGTCGATGCCGACTTCGCGCCGACCCTGGCGCTGCTCAAGCGGCTCCGCGCCGGCGAGGCTGCCGATCTCGTGATCCTCACGCGTGAAGGGCTCGACGAGGTGATCGGCGAGGGCCGCGTGATCGCAGACAGCGCGGCCGATCTCGCGCGTTCCTATGTCGGCCTTGCCGTGCGGAAAGGCGCGCCGCATCCCGATATCGCCGGCGAAGCCGCGCTGCGCAAGACGCTGCTCGCGGCACGGTCGGTCGCCTATTCGCGGCTGGGTGCAAGCGGAGTCTACTTCGCCCAGCTGATCGTGCGGATGGGCATCGCGGATGAGGTCAACGCCAAGGCCACGATCGTCGAGCAGGGCTTTACCGCAGAGCGTCTTGTCAGTGGAGAAGCGGACCTCGCCGTGCAGCAGATCAGCGAGCTGAAGCAGGTCGAGGGCATCGAGGTGATCGGCCCGGTCCCGCACGAGCTGCAGACGCCGGCCGTGTTCTCCGCCGGCCGCATGGTCAACGCGAAGCAGGCTGAGGCCGCCGATCGGCTGCTGCGTTATCTGGCGTCGCCCGAAGTGGTGCCCGTGTTGCGGCAGTCAGGGCTCGAGCCTTGAGGGCGGCCGAGAAGCATGAGCGCGATGTGTATTTCAAGCGTCACTGACGCCTTAGCAATGTTGGCCAAAATGAATAGTTGAAAACAACCCCATGCACAGTAGCCAAAGGGCTGACATCGGACATTGCTGATTTGACGAAATTTGCTTGCTCCGTCGGGCAAAACAGGAGCATGATGGCATCATGGCGACGATCGGCTCCGCGAGCAGCCTGCGCGGATCAGTCGGATGGCATCGGTGCGACAACGATGCTAGGAACCCCGCGATTGTTTTGATTTTGCGGGTTCCAGATTTTGCTCGACGGCCTCTACAAGGTTGAATACGGCATCAACGGTGCTTTCGGCCGCAGCATCATGTGCCTGCACGACGGCAAGATGCTGGGCGGCAATTCTGCCTTCGCACATCTCGGCACCTACGAGGTCAGAGACGACGGCGTGATCGAAGCCGAGGTCGTCACCGAACGCTACAATGACGATCCCTATTTCAAGCCGTTGATGGGCGCTGAAGTCACCGCGATCAAGGTGCTGGGCAGGATGGAGGGATCGACGATCCTGTTCGAAGGCAGGGCGGACGCGATGCCTGATGGCGTGTTCTGGGCCAATCTCGCGCCGCTCGACGACGCGGCACTGCCGCCGGGCGGCGCAATCGGAAAGGGCAGCATCGCCAACGGGCTCTACGGGATGCAGCTGCGCGCGCTCGACGGCGTCGAGGCGACGCTGTCAGGCGTGATGCTGCTGCTCGACGGCCGCATCCTCGGTGGCGATGCGTTCTTCTACTATCTCGGCTCCTATTCTTCGGTGGATGGGCGCTGGAAAGGCGAGATGCTCAACCAGGAGCACACGCCGGCGAAGGGCGACAATCCCGTCTTCGGCGGCTACGAGGTCGGGATCGGCTTTTCCGGAACTTGCACGGAAGACGGTGGCGAGCTCGAAGGTATCGCGCTCGCCGGCAAGCGCAGTCTGCGGCTTACGGCCTCGCTCAGGCTGATGAGACGGGCGTAACGCGCTTTTGGTAATGCCGGGAGTTCCCTGGAGCGCCTGGTGGACCCGTAGATATCCGTGCCACCAAGGTTGGTTAATACTCTCTTTACGCGAATCGACTCCTGCTGACGGTTGATCAGCGGGCCCTTCGATCCATCCTAGTTGCGTCTGTACATGCGTCTGTGGCCCAGCAATGCATGCCATCGGCAACAAAGGGTGCAATTTGAGCAAGAACGCGAAGCCTGCGTCTCTGAGCAAGTTCGAGGTATTGACGAGCCAGCTCAGGGAGCTCGGCACCAAATATATCGAGGACAAGGACTTTATCAGTGCGCAACTGACCTTCAGGAAACTGCTGCAGCTGGACAGCAAGGACGTCAACGCGCGCTTCGTCTACGCCCATCTCATCGAGGACGGCACTCACAAGAAGCACGCCGAGGCGCGCGATCTGTTGTTGTCGATCCTGGACGACCATCCCGCGATCCTCGACATTCCGACCGAGGATAATCTGAACCTCGTAAGAGGCGCGGCACTGAGGTGCAGCCGTTTCGGGCCGAACGACAGGGCCGTCGAACTGTTTCGCAAGCTCGCCCGCGCGTCAAATCGCGCCGACGACCATTTTCATCTCAGCGAAGCCCTGACGCGTTGCAACGCCTTCGAGGAGGCGATCGCAAGCCTTGAGAAGGCGATGCGGATCGCTCCCAACGGTTTCGACACTGAGATGAACAGGGAAACGCTGAAATTTGCCAGGTCGCAACTGAACAAGGCGACCTCCGGTATCGCAAATGACAGCAAGAAGGTGGGCCGCTATCCGGAGACGCGTGACTTCACTGGGGACCTTCGCAAGCTGATCCGCAATCATATTGCGGTCAACCTGAACAGCGCGCCGAAGTTCATTGAAAAAACAACGCGCTTCTTCACGATGGGATCGTGTTTTGCTGAGAATCTCTCGAAGAATCTAACCGAGAGTGGCTACGCCAGCCACCACATGGATATCTCGGAATATATCAATACGACCTTTGCCAACAGGGTCTTCGTCGATTGGCTTCGCGACGCCGATATCGATGAGGCTATCAAGGCCAGGTTCGTCGAGTTGCTGCCTCCTGGCTGGAGCAAGGACAACACGCTCCAGGCCATCAAGAGCAGTGATGTGTTCATCCTGACGCTTGGCGTTGCGCCGGCCTTCTTCGACAGGGACACCGGCAGCTTCGTGTTGCCGCGCCCGACGGCGCTGAATTCGCGGGCGCTTGCGGAGAAATATCTGTACCGGACCACGAGCGTCCAGGAGAACGTCGACAACGTTCTCTATCTTCTCAACTTCGTCAGAAGCGTTGCGCCTGAGATCAAGATCGTCGTCACGGTCTCTCCGGTGCCATTGCAAGCCTCCTTCGAATTCGAGTCGGCTGTGCAGGCCGACTGCCTGTCCAAGAGCACCATGCGGCTGACTGCCCACGAGGTGGTGAACAACTCTGGTATCGCCGATATCTTCTACTGGCCATCGTTTGAGATTTTCCGATGGGCAGGATCGAACGCCGGCGATTACTACGCGGCAGACGATGGCGCGGCCTGGCACGTCTCCGAGGACAAGGTGTCGAGCACGATCCAAGCGTTCGTCGAGATGTTTTCGCCAACGTGATGATGGACGTGACTGGCCTTACGCGGTCGCCAGGGTCTTTCGGTCCCGCCAAGCCAGTATAGGCCGTTCGAAATAGTGATAGAGCCCGGCGGCGAGGATCAGGCAGATGCTTGCATAGAGCGCGGCCGAGATGAGCGTCGCCAGTGAGGCGTGCGGCTCCAGTCGCCAGAACGAGTGGATCACGATGATCACGGGAAGGTTGATCAAGTAGAGCGAGTACGACCATTTCGACAATGCGGTGACGCCGGCTGCGATCCCGTAGGGGAGTTGGACAAGGCCGACGCCGGCAATGATGAGCAGGGCCACCGACAACTGCACGAGATTGAACAGCAACGTTCTGGCGAAGAAGCTGTGATCGAGCACCGGTTGAGGCTGTGCGAGTACAAGGATCGAAACTGCGAGGATGACCAGGCCCGCCAGGCGAAGCGCCGGCTTGTTTGACGGCCTGATCCACCTCAACGCGATATAAGCGAACACGCCGGTCATGATCGCATCGAGCCTGAAGATCGCGACTTTCCTGATGCCGGCCTCCATCGTCGGCTCGAACAGGATGACCGCGCCTATCCTGGTGGCGAGAGAGATCAGGAAGACGAAAGCGCCGGCAGCGATGAAGGTTCGCGTTGTGCGACCGTGGACCTTGCTGAATGCCATCACGATGAGCGGGAAGAACAGATAGAACAGTTCCTCGATGGCGAGGCTCCAGGACTCCGGAAAGAACGCCGGAATGGGATGGGCGAAGTTCTGCAAGAAGGCGAAATACGGAGCCAGCGGCGGAAGCCCCGAGTTCTGGTAGATGAGAATATTGAGCCCGAGGAACAAATAGTAGCTCGGCAGCGTCCGGATCCAGCGGCGGGCCCAGAAGGTCGGAAGCAAGCTTTGCCAGGATGCTCCTGACTGAACCTGCTCAAACAGGATGCCGCCGACCAGAAATCCGGAGAGCACGAAGAAGATTTCCACGCCGAGCGTCGCCGTGACATTGGCGAAGACGCTGTCCTCGGGATGTTCGAAGAACCAGCTGCCATGCGAGGCGAGCACCAGGCTCACCGCCAGCGCGCGCAGCAGATCCAGCCATCCATCGCGGCTGCCAGGCGGAGGCGATCTATTCTCTTTCACTCACGGACCTGCCGGTGGCGCAAAAACGCGCCATTCTCGGGCGTGATTGGTTACGATTGTCCTACGACGCCGGTGATGCGGAACCCGTCATTGCGCGGGGCAGGCGGCTCCTTCCGGGCCATTTCGCGAGGCAAATCCCGGTCAAGATTAGCGCCCCTGTCGGAGAGCCTCGACGGGGTCGAGCCGAGCAGCACGCCATGACGGGTAGAGCGTCGCGAGGAAGGACAGGGCCAGCGCCATGATCACGACCGCTGTGGTCTCGACCAGATCGATGTCCGCCGGCAGCTTTGAGAGAAGATACAGTTTTCGCGGGAACAGGTCGGTGTTCGTCAGCCAGGACAAGAACTGCCGGATCTCGTCGATGTTAACGCAGACGAGGAGCCCGACAACGAAGCCGACCAGCGTCCCCGCAACACCGATCGAGGCGCCTGTAATCATGAAGGTCCGCATGACCGCGCCTCGCGAGGCGCCCATGGTCCTGAGGATGGCGATGTCGCTGCCCTTGTCCTTCACCAGCATGATTAGGCCGGACACGATGTTCAGTGCAGCCACCAGGATGATCAGGCTGAGGATCAGAAACATGACGTTGCGCTCGACCTGGAGTGCGCCAAAGAAGGTCGCGTTGCGCTGGCGCCAGTCGACCAGAAAGATCGGTCGGCCAGCCGCGTCCGCGACTGTCTTGCGAAACAGGTCGACCCGGTCGGGGTTCGACGTGAACACCTCGATCGCCGTGACGTCCTGGTTGCGGTTGAAGAAAGCCTGCGCCTCGGCGATCGGCATCAAAATGACGCCGGAATCGTATTCGGACATTCCGATCTCGAACACGGCTGCGACCCGATATTTCTTGACGCGCGGCATCATGCCCATCGGCGTAACTGCGCCGCGCTGAGCCACGAGCGTGATACTCTCACCGGCATGGACGGAGAGTTGATCGGCCAGGGCTTGGCCGATCGCGACGCCCTGACCCTCGTCAAAATGTTCAAGTGACCCCTGCTTGATATTGTTGGCGATCGCGGGAAGGCGATTGAGGTCTTCAGCGCGAATGCCGCGTATGAGGACGCCGGAGGCATTGGATGACGAGGCCAGTGCCGGGCCGTCAACGACGGGTACTGCTTGCCGGACGCCCTGCACCTGAGCGATGCGCTCGGTGACATCCTTCCAGTCGGTCAAGGGAGTTTCCAGCGGCTGTACCACAAGATGGCCGTTGAATCCGAGCATCTTTCCGAGAAGCTCGGTGCGAAAGCCGTTCATCACCGCCATGACGATGATCAGCGTGGCAACCCCGAGCATGATGCCCAGAAACGAAAAGCCCGCGATGACCGAGACGAAGCCTTCCTTGCGGCGGGCCCGGAGATAGCGGGCGGAAAGCATCCATTCGAACGGTGCGAAGGGGCCTGCTTGTGGGGAGTCCATCGCTGTCTCGTCCATCATCCGGTAGGACGGTCATTCTCTCCCGTCGTCGCGGGATTGGCTACAGGGTGTGCGGCAGAAGCCGCGACTTTCTTTGGACGCGGCCTTTCATATCCGCAGGGCAGCGAGATGCGCGGCGAGGAAGTCCATCGCGACGCGGACGCGCCGTGGCAAGGCGCCGGCGCTCGGCTTGATCCAGACGACCTGGAGTGGGATTGGCGGCGGCTCGTGGCCGACGAGGATTTGCTCGACGATGCCCTGCTCGATGAGCCTGCGCACCTGCCAGAGTGGAGCGAGACCGATGCCAAAGCCGGAAGCCACGGCCGCGTTGCGTGCTGCGGCACTTTCCGACCGAAAGCGGCCCTGAACCTCGACGCGCCGCTTGCGGCTGCCAAACGTCCATCTGTCATCGTCGCTGGTTCGCAGCACACATTCATGATGGCGCAGGTCTCGCGGATGCTCAGGGCAACCACGCGCGGCGAGATAGGCAGGCGAAGCGAAAACAGCCCAACTCAATCCGCCGAGGCGGCGAGCGCGCAGGTTTGAATCCGGCAGGCTGCCGATGCGGATGGCGAAGTCCAGCTTCTCGGCGACGAGGTCGACACGTTCGTCGGACAGCACGAGCTCGACATCGATGTCCGGATGCCGGGTCAGGAATTGGCTCAGGACGGGAGCCACATATTCGGGGCCGAACAGGCTCGACGTGCCGACGCGGATCGTGCCGGCAAGCCGCTGATCGCTGGCGAGCAGATCTTCACGCGCGGCGTCGATTGTCGTCAGGGCCAGACGGATGCGGTCGGCAAATGCGAGGCCAAGTTCTGTCGGGCGCAGGCGCCGCGTCGTTCGCGAGACCAGCTCGACGCCGAGCTCGGCCTCGAGCCGCGCGAGCGAACGGCTCACCGACTGCAGTGACTTGCCGAGACGGGTTGCAGCCGACGTCAGGCTACCCGCATCGATGATACTCAGAAACGTCGCGTAGTCCGTAAATGAGGTCAGCGTTATTCTCCCGAAAAGTGAGATAATATATCAATATTTGCGCACATTATCATCACCTGCCAAATGTGTTGTGAAGGGGCTCCCAACGATTTGGAGCTTCCGATGACGAAACCTCAGTCCATCACGGCCAAAGCAGCGCTAGCGGCCTTGACGCCTCTCTATGGCGATCCGATCACGCTCGACGAGGCGACCCTTGTAGCCGATGCGGCGCGCGCTGAGGCGCAGCGTCATGGCTGGCCCATGGTGATCGCGATCGCCGACAGCGGCGGGCATCTCGCTCTCTTGTATCGTCTCGATCAGGCGCAACATGGCAGCGTGCTCGTTGCGCAACAGAAGGCCGCGACATCCGTCGATTTCAGGCGGCCGACCGGCCTGTTCGAATCCGTGCTGGCGGAGGGCGGCCTTCACTGGCGGCTTCTGGGGATGACCAACCTGACGCCTCTGGAGGGCGGCCTCCCGATCCTGCGCGACGGCAAGGTGATCGGCGCGATCGGCGTCTCGGGCATGCAATCAACGCAAGATGCGCAAGTCGCTGCGGCTGGCCTGGCGGCGTTCGGAGGTTGACCAGTGTTACATCAAGGCGCGGGGCACGCTGCTCCCGTCTTCACCCATGCCTCCACCAGCGCACCGGCTTGCGCCTGCGTGCCCGGCGCGGGCGAGCGGCCGAAGCCGGGCTTCCAAGCCCAGCCGACGAGGGTGTCCTTGCCGATGTGGTCGATCAGGTCTTCCACCTTGCGGCCGCCGTTGCGGGCGGGATCGCGGATCTGTTCGCAGATCTCGCCGACCGTCTTGCCTTCCCACGCCATCTCACGCGGGGCGAGGTGCCATTCGGGATGACCCGGAATGCGACCGGGCTCGAAATTGGCTTTCTGGTGGCAGGTGTGGCAGCGCATCGCTTCTCCGCCGTGGCCATCGGCGCCCCGCGTCACCAGTGGCTGATGCAGGCGCGGCGTGTCGCCTTGCCGTGGGCTGTCGCCGGCGGGGTGACAGTTGGTGCAACGGGGATGCGTCAGCACTCTGCCGAGTTCGGTGAAGATCGCGGCCGAACGCTTCTCTGCGTCTGCGATGCCGGCAAAGCTTTCGGGCGAGGCGAGGCCGTGGCTCGTCGTGTCAGGCGCGGCGTAGCCGGCGCACAGGCTGCTTGTCAGCGCGGCCGCCGCCACCATCATCTTGAAGCGCGCGTTGATCATTGCAGGCGCACTCATTTGGTGGCGACGAGATAGCGGCTGGCATCGGCGAGGATCACGTCGCGCACGGCCTCGTGATATTTGATATAGCCGGTGCAACGGCAGAGATGTCCGTCGAGCGCATCCGCAATGGTCTGCTCCAGCGCCTCGCGGGCGACAGGTGTGCGCGCGAGGCGTTCGAGCAGCACCTGGCCTTCGTTGAGAAAGCCGGCGGTGCAATAGCCGCACTGGAAGGCGAAGTGATCGATGAAGGCCTGTTGCAGGGCCGATAGCTGGGCGCCTTTGGCGTGGCCTTCGACGGTGCGGATCGACTTGCCGTCGAAATTCACGGCGGGCGCGACGCAGGTCGGGCTGGTGTAGCTCGTGCCATCGGGCTCGTCGATGATGATGGCGCAGCTCAGGCACTGCGCGGCGCCGCAGCCGAACTTGGTGCCGGTCATGCCGAGCATTTCGCGCAAGAGATCGTTCATGGAGAGATCGTCGCGGACGTCCATCGGGCCATGCTTCTGGCCATTGATGGTGAGGCTGAGGGTCGTCACGCCAAAACTCCCTTCAAGAGGCTCGCTGTCACCGGCAGCGCGCGGAAACGATGACCGGTGGCGTCATGGATGGCGTTGATCAGCGCAGGCACGATCGGGATCATCACGACCTCGGCCATGCCTTTTGGCGCTTCGTCCGGTGTGAGCGGCTTCAGCATCTCGATTTCGAGATCGCGCAAGGGCAGATCCGAACCGCGCGCGACGAGGTAGCGGCCGAGATTCCATTCGCCGTTGCCGGGGCCGCCTTCGAACGGCGGCAGCGTCTCCAGCAGCGCGTAGCCGACACCCATAGCGAAGCCGCCATGGGACTGGCCCATCACCACCTCAGGTACCAGCGCGGTGCCGCATTCGAACACGCTGTAGGCCTTGGCGATGCGGATCGTACCGCTGGCGCGCTCGATCTCGACGCGGACCAGCGTGCCGCACATCGAGGTGTAGGCGGTGCCGATGCGGTTGTTGTCGGTCGGCGGGAATTTGACGCTGCTGCGGGTGATCCGCTCGAACTTGTTGTTGCCGCGACGGATCGCGAGCGCGTCGATCTCGGCGCGATATTGCTCGCCGAACAGGGGAAAACGCGCGCGTGACCAGGCCCAGCGCGAGAAACTATGCGCGACCGCGCCGGTGACGAAGCCGCGCGCGTGCGCGGTTGCGGCGAGCGTGGTCAGCGGCAGTGGTTCGAGGCCGGGCATCGTAAGCTGGCCGTTTTGCCAGCTTGCATTCGCCGATTGTCTGGCGCGTGGATCGGACTTGGGAATGCGCCATAGTTCGAGCGCGGCGGGCCACAAGCCGAAGCGGAAGATGACGCGGGCAGCTTCGGATGCCGAATGCGTGCCGACATGGGCGCCGATCGACGCCGATGTCGCCGACGAAATCGAGGGCACCCAACGCGGATTTTTTTCCGCCGCGTCCTGGGTCTTCTGGTCCATCGTGTAGGGATCACCGGAGGTGACGAGGCCGAGCACGTCATAGCTGTCGACGCGCGCAACCGAGACCTCGTCGGCGATCGCGCCGAGATGGCTGGCGACGCGGTTCGCCAGGGCGGTGCCGATGCCGTTGCCCATTTCGACATGGTCGCAGAAGATCGTGATCTTGCCGTCGGCACCTAACTCGA
>JAEWHT010000246.1 GCA_023387695.1 Pseudomonadota bacterium
GTCTCCGGCTACGCGCTCGGCGGCGGTTGTGAGCTCGCCATGATGTGCGACTTCATCATCGCTGCCGACACCGCCAAATTCGGTCAGCCCGAGATCACGCTCGGCACCATCCCCGGCATCGGCGGCACCCAACGCCTGACCCGCGCGATCGGCAAATCCAAGGCGATGGACCTCTGCCTCACCGGCCGCATGATGGATGCAGCGGAAGCCGAGCGCTCAGGCCTCGTCAGCCGCATCGTCCCCGCCGACAAGCTGATGGACGAGACGATGGCGGCTGCAGAGAAGATCGCCGCGATGTCGCGGCCTGCGGTCGCGATGGCCAAGGAAGCCGTCAACCGCGCGTTCGAAACCACGCTTGCCGAAGGCATGAGTGTCGAGCGCAATCTGTTCCACTCGACCTTTGCACTCGAAGACCGCTCCGAGGGCATGGCCGCGTTCATCGAGAAGCGCAAGCCGGTGAACAAGAACCGGTAACGGCTAGCTGGCGCGGCTCTCTGCGAGGGCCGCGCTGACGAGCGCGCGATAGAAGCGCTCCGGCAAGGTCTTGGGGCGATCGAGGCCAAGGCGCGCGAGACAGGCCTCATCCGCCGCATCGGGCTTTCGCATCAATCCCTGCCACAGCAGGCCCGCGAGCACGCGCGGTGAATGTTGCGCGCCTTGCAGGATCTGCAGTGCCGGAATGAGGCGCTGTTCCACTTCGGTGAAATCGCAGCCGAAAGGGAATGAGGGCAATAGCCCGGCATCGCGCGCAGACTTGAGCGCAGCGGCAATCCGCTCGGGGTGGTTTTCGCGATGTGCCGCCGGGATTTCGTAACTCCGCGGCAGCTTGCCGGCGTCCTTCGCCGCCCGCGCCAACTCGTCTTGAAAGCGTGAGTCCGCAATTGCCAGCATGCTTGCGGCGACGTCGGCATCCGACCTTCCCCTGACATCGGCAACACCGTATTCGGTGATGAAGACATCGCGCAGATGACGCGGAATGGTCTCATGTCCGTAGCGCCAGAGAATGTTGGACTTGGGCACACCGCCGGCCTGCCGCGTCGCCTCGAGCGTCAGGACCGATCGCGCCCCGTGGAGTGCGAAGGCCTGCGCCACGAAATTGTATTGGCCGCCGACACCGCTCACGACCTGGCCATCGTCGAGACCATCGGACACGGCCGCGCCCAGCAGCGTCGCCATCATCGTGTTGTTGACGAAGCGTGCATCGACGCGGTCGCGGCGTTTCTGATCCTCCTCGCCATAGAGCTCGTTGGTAAACGACACCGGCATCATCTGGATGCGCGCGATCTGGTCCGGCGACATTTCGCGCAGCTCACGATAGAAGGATTTGGGACCTATGAAGAAGGCGCCGTGCAGCACCACGCCGTCGATGGCACGCTTGAGAATGCCGGCGTCGATCAGGCCGATAAACGCCTCGGTGACCATCTCGCTGACGCCGTAGAGACCGGCCGCAAAGGCTCTTGCTTCCTGCGCGACGGCAGGTCGCGAAGGAGACAGCCGTGTGACAATATCGTGAAACGCTGCGCCGTCGCGATGACGCAGGATCAGACCCTGCGCGAGCGCATCACCGATCTGCCCGATGCCGATCTGAAGCGTACCGCCATCGCGCACCAGCGACGCCGCGTTCAGGCCGATCGCGTATTTGGTATCGGAGATCGGTTCCGACGGCGGCGCAAACAGGGGAAAGTCGGTCGCCGCACTGTCCAGCACGGCGCTGAACTCCTCAGCTGGAAGATCGCCCTCGCCCGGCATGAATGGCAGTTCGGAGTTCACCTGCGCGATCAGCTTGAACGAGGCACGACCGGCGCGGCGCTCGCGCAGTACGTCCAGGGTCGTGTCGGTGTTGCAGGACAGGCTGTAGCGCGGCACGCCATCGATCACGCGCTTGGCCACAAGCTGCAGGACCACGTTCATGCCGCGCGCGAGCAGATAGCCCGCCGCGTGGGTGTAATTGGCCGAGATGTAATTCTGCTGGGCGGCCGGCACGTGCAGCCAGCGTCCGGCAAGAAAGAAGAACTCGACGACATTGATATTGGGCGGCAACCGATTTTCGCGCTGCGCCTGGGCGTAGGCTAGATCGGGATACCCACCGAACAGGCGGTCGATCACCGGCGTGATGAACCGGCGTTCGATCAGGGCCTTCGGCTTCGGCTTCTCCAATGTCAGCGCCGACAACAATGTCAGCTTGACGTAAGGATCGGCACAGGCCCGCGCATAGAGGGCATTGACGACGTGATTGGCCTTGCCGAGGCCAAGCGGCAGCCCGACCACCAGATCGGTTCCGACGTCGCGAATAATCTCCTCCGCGAGCGCATCGGGATCGGAGAAGAATTTCGGCATCATCCGTGGGTCCGGACCACATTGCATGGGCGTCCGACGGAATCGGAAGGCGCCACCGGTCCGTATAGCGTATTCGAGGCGGAATCGGTGTGTGACGCACCTGCAACAAGCACGGATTTCATGGGGGTTTCCTCCGCGGCAGTTTGCCTGCGGGACCGGCGCTGGGTAAACAGTTAAGAGAGCCGCCGTCGGCGGGGGCGGACAGCCGGGGTTTTGCGGGAATACATGATTGGGCGTACCGCCAGAGCTGGTCGCGTAGTGACGCGACGCCGATCAGGCGTGAGTCCTGTCCTGGCGACATGGACCGCGCTGGCGCTTTGTTGCGCCCTGCCCGCTGCGGCCCGCGCAGAAGCCCTGCCGGAGGCGCTGGTCAAGGCTTACCAGACCAATCCGCAACTCAATGCCGAACGTGCAAGGCAGCGCGCCACCGATGAGAACGTGCCCCAGGCGCTGGCCGGTTACCGGCCGCAGATCGTAGCGAGCCTGAGCGCCGGCCTGCAGGCGGTACGCAACCTGCTGCCTGACAATACCATCCAGACCGCGACACTGAAGCCGTGGACCATCGGGGTCACGGTGTCGCAGACCCTGTTCAACGGCTTCCGCACCGCTAACAGCGTGCGGGTCGCGGAACTCCAGGTGCAATCCGGCCGCGAAGCGCTGCGCAATGTCGGCCAGGGCGTGCTCCTCGACGCGGTCACCGCCTACACCAACGTGCTGGCGAACCAGTCGCTGGTCGAAGCGCAACGCTCCAACGTCGCCTTCCTGCGCGAGACGCTCGCCATCACCCAACGTCGCCTCAACGCCGGCGACGTCACCCCGACCGACACCGCCCAGGCCGAGGCGCGCCTGAGCCGCGGCCTCGCCGATCTCAATGCGGCCGAAGTCGCACTTGCGGTGAGCCAGGCGACCTATTCGCAGGTGATCGGTAACGCGCCCTCCGCGCTTCGCCCGGCCGAAGTGGTCGATCGCTATCTGCCGAAGAACCGCGAGGATTCGATCACGATGGCGATCCGCGAGCATCCGGCGGTGATGGCAGCGGGCTTCGACGTCGACGTTGCCTCGACCAATATCCGCGTCGCCGAAGGCGCGCTGCTGCCCAGCGCCAGCCTGCAGGGCAGCGTCAGCCGCAGCCGCGACAGCGACCAGACGCTCGGTACCTTCAGCACCGACCAGGCCTCGATCGTCGCCAACGTCACCGCGCCGATTTATGACGGCGGCCAGGCGGCATCGCAGACCCGGCAGGCCAAGGAAGTCACGGCGCAGAGCCGGCTCGTGCTCGACCAGGTTCGCAATCAGGCGCGCACCGCTGCGGTCAGCGCCTGGGTCGCCAATGAAGGCGCCAAGATCGCGGTCTCGGCCTCGGAGTCCGAAGTGAAGGCCGCGACCGTCGCGCTCCAGGGCGTGCTGCGCGAGGCCGCCGGCGGCCAGCGCACGACCGTCGATGTTCTGAACTCGCAGGCCGATCTGATCCAGGCCAGGGCCCGCCTGATCGGCGCGCTGCGCGATCGCGTGATCGCCTCCTACACGCTGCTCAGCGCCGTCGGTCATCTCGACGTCAAGACGCTGAGCCTGAATACGCCGGACTATCTGCCCGAGGTGCATTATCACCAGGTCCGCGACGCCTGGCACGGCCTGCGCACGCCGTCGGGGCAGTAGTTTTCACAATCTTCCGGCTGACACCGATGAAGAGCCGCCGCATCCATCTGATGGGAGCTTCGGGTTCCGGCGTCACGACGCTGGGCCGCGCGCTCGCGGACCGGCTGGCGCTGCCGCATCACGACACCGACGATTATTTCTGGCTGCCGACCATTCCGCCGTATCAGACGACACGCACGGCCGCCGATCGGCTACGCCTGATGCACGAGATGTTTCTGCCGCGTCTCGATTGGGTGCTCAGCGGAACGGTCACCGGCTGGGGCGACGAGCTCGTCCCGCTCTTCGATCTCGTTGTCTTCGTGGCCGCGCCGCGCGAACTTCGCATGCAGCGCCTGCGTGCCCGCGAGGCTGCGCATTTCGGTGCCGATGCTGTCGCGCCCGGCGGCTGGCGCGGCCAGGAGATGGAGTCGTTCGTTGAATGGGCCTCGCATTACGAGGCCGGTGACCGCGACGGACGCAGTCGCGCAAAAGATGAAGCATGGCTCGCCGGCTTGCCCTGCCCGGTCATGCGCGTCGACGGCGCGCGTCCGGTTGCGGAGCTCGTCGACCAGCTATGCGCCGAATTGGCGCGACTACCCGGCTGATGTGATATCGTTCCGAGTCTTCCTCGCCGCCGGAGCAGCCATGACCGACCAAGTTTACGCGCGCGCAGCGCAGCCCGCGACGCCGATCAATTTCGATGTGCCGGCGGGTGCCTGCGACTGTCACACCCATATTCATGGCGACGTCGAGAAGTTTCCGTTTTTCGCAGGGCGCGTCTATACGCCGGGACCGGCAAGCCCCGAAGAGATGGCGGCACTACACAAGGCGCTGCATATCGAACGCGTGGTGATCGTCACGCCGAGCGTCTACGGCACCGACAATTCGGCGAGCCTGTTCGGGATCAAGGCGCGCGGCTCAACCGCGCGCGGAGTGGCCGTGATCGACGACAAGACCACGGAGACCGAGCTCGACGCGATGCACGTGCGAGGCTTTCGCGGCATCCGCATCAACATGGCGACCGACGGGGTCAACAATCCCGATGTCGGCCGTGCCCGCTTCACCGCGGCCGTCGAGCGGATGAAGGCACGTGGTTGGCATGTGCAGCTCTACACGACACTGGCGATGATCTCGGCAATCAAGGATCTGGTGCTGGCTTCACCCGTGCCCGTGGTCCTCGATCATTTTGGCGGGCTCGAAGCCTCGCTTGGACTCGAGCAGCCCGGCTTTGCCGACCTCGTCGCACTGGTCAAATCCGGCAAGGCCTATGTGAAGATTTCCGGCGCCTATCGCTCATCCAGCCTCGCGCCCGATTATCAGGACATGGCGCCCTATGCGCGAGCGCTGATCGCCGCGAATCCGGACCGGATCGTGTGGGGTACCGACTGGCCTCACCCGGATTCGGCGCAAGTCGCGGGCCGCAAAGCCACCGACCTCGCACCGTTCCACCAGATCGACGACGGCCGATTGCTCAACCAGCTTCCGGTCTGGGAACCGGGTGCCGATGTGCGCAAGAAGATCTTGGTCGAGAATCCCGCGCGGCTTTACGGCTTTTGACTTCAGCGCGCGCGGCGCGAGAAGAAAGAGATCAGCACCGGCAACGTCACCAGGATCACGATCGGTGCCAGCATCATGCCGGTCACGACGACGACCGCGAGCGGCTTCTGCACCTGCGAGCCGATGCCTCCCGACAGCGCGGCCGGCAGCAGGCCGACGCCGGCGACCACGCAGGTCATCAACACGGGCCTGAGCTGCAACTCGCCAGTACGGATCACCGCGCTCAGGCGGTCCATGCCTTCATCAATCAGCTGGTTGAACTGCGACAGGATGATGATGCCGTCCATCACTGCGATGCCGAACAGCGCGATGAAGCCGATCGCCGCCGAGACGCTGAAGGCGGTGCCGGTAATCAACAAGCCGAGCACGCCGCCGAAGATCGCCATGGGGATCACGCTCATGGCGAGCAGTGTGTCGGTCATCGAACCGAAATTGAACCAAAGCAGGACAGCGATCAACGCCAGCGAGATCGGCACCACGATCGACAGCCGCCGGATCGCGTCCTGGAGATTGCCGAACTCGCCGACCCATTCCATGTGCGAGCCGGGCGGCAGTTGAACCTGCTCGGCGATCTTCTGCTGCGCCTCGCGGATCGCGCTGCCGAGATCGCGCTCACGCACCGAGAACTTGATCGGCAGATAGCGTTCCTGCTGCTCGCGATAGATGTAGGCGGCGCCGGAGACGAGGCTGATCGTGGCAACTTCGCTGAGCGGGATCTGGGTGACCGAGCCGTTCGGCCCGGGCGCGCCGATCCGGATGTTCTGGATCGCCTCGGCGCTGCGGCGATACTCCGGGGCAAGACGAACGATGATCGGGAAGTGACGGTCGGATCCCGGCTCGTAGAGATCGCCCGCGGTATCGCCGCCGATCGCGACCTTGATGGTGGCGTTGATGTCGCCGGGGGCAAGCCCGTAGCGCGCGGCCTTGGCGCGGTCGATGTCGATCTGCACGGTCGGCTGCCCCAGCGAGGTGAAGACCGCGAGGTCGGTGACGCCTTGCACGGTGGCCAGCACCGACTTGATCTTGTTGGCGGTGTCGGTCAGCGCCTGGAGATCGCTGCCGAACAGCTTGATCGAGTTCTCGCCCTTCTCGCCGGACACGGCTTCGGAGACGTTGTCCTGAAGATATTGCGAGAAGTTGAATTCGACGCCGGGGAAGCGATCGTCGAGCTGCTTGAGCAACTGGGCCGTCAACTCATCCTTGTCATGCGTGCCGGGCCATTGGCTCGCGGGCTTCAGCGGCGCGAAGAACTCGGCATTGAAGAAACCGGCGGCGTCGGTGCCGTCGTCGGGACGGCCGTGCTGCGACACCACGGACTCCACTTCGGGCCGCGCGCGGATCACCTTGCGCATCTCGTTGACGTAGCTGTTGCCTTCCTGGAGCGAGATGGTCGGCGGCAGCGTGGCACGGATCCAGAGATTACCCTCTTCGAGCTTGGGCAGGAATTCAAGGCCGAGCAGCCGGCCGAAGATGATCGTCATCACGACGAGACCGACGGCACCGCCGAGCACGATGGTGCGGTTGGCGACAGCCCAGTTCAGCAGAGGCATGTAGAGCCGGTGCAAGATCAGCATGACCTTGGTTTCGGTCTCCTCGACATGCGCGGGAAGGATGATCGCGGACAGCGCAGGCGTGACGGTGAAGGTCGCGAGCAGGCCGCCGGCGAGCGCGTAGGCATAGGTGCGCGCCATCGGTCCGAAAATGTTGCCCTCGACACCGGAGAGCGTGAACAAGGGCAGGAACGCCGCAATGATGATCGCGGCGGCAAAGAAGATCGAGCGAGAGACGTCGGCCGCGGCGCTGAGGATGGCGTGGCTCTTCATGCCGAACAGCGTCTCTTGCGACATCTGCTCGGAATCCATCGGTGGCGTAGTCTGTGTCAGGCGGCGGAAGATCGCCTCCACCATGATGACGGTGGCGTCCACGATGAGGCCGAAATCGATCGCACCAACCGACAGCAGGTTCGCCGATTCCCCGCGCAGCACCAGGATGATCACGGCGAAAAAGAGCGCGAACGGAATCGTGGCACCGACGATCAGCGCGCTGCGGAGATCACCGAGGAAGATCCACTGCAGCAGCACGATCAGCAGGATGCCAACCACCATGTTGTGCAGCACGGTGTGGGTGGTGAGGTCGATCAGGTCCTTGCGGTCGTAGATGCGCTCGATGCGCACGCCCGGCGGCAGGATGGTGGAACCGTTGATGGTGCGGACCAGCTCCTCGACGCGATTGATGGTCGGCGTGCTCTGCTCCCCGCGGCGCATCAGCACGATGCCCTGGACGATGTCGTCGGAATCATCAAGGCCGGCGATGCCGAGACGCGGCTTCTGGCCGACGGTGACGGTTGCGACGTCCTTCACCAGAACCGGATTGCCATTGGTCTGCGCGACCATGGTGTTGGCGAGGTCGTCGATCGAGCGGATCAAGCCGACGCCACGCACCACGGCGGATTGCTGGCCGATATTGACGGTGTTGCCGCCGACATTGACGTTGGAATTGCTGACGGACTGGAGCAGTTGCGGCAGCGTCAGGCCGTTGGCGACGAGCTTGTTGTTGTCGACCTGAAGCTCATAGGTCTTGCTCTTGCCGCCCCAACCGGTGACGTCGATGACGCCAGGCACGGAACGGAAGCGGCGCTGGAGAATCCAGTCCTGAATGGTCTTGAGGTCGAGCACACTGTAGTTCGGCGGACCGACCAGCCGATAGCGGAAGATTTCTCCGATCGGGCTCAGCGGCGAAATCTGCGGCTGCACGTTGCCCGGCAGCGGCGCGAGCTGCGCCAGACGGTTCAAGACTTGCTGCAGCGCCTCCTCATAGGTGTAGGCAAAGGAGAACTGCAGTTTGACGTCGGAGAGGCCGTAGAGCGAGATGGTGCGGATGGTCGTCAGGTTCTTCAGGCCCGCGACCTGGGTCTCGATCGGGATCGTGATGTAGCGTTCGATCTCTTCCGCCGACAGGCCAGGCGACTGCGTGACGATGTCGACCATCGGCGGGGTCGGATCGGGATAGGCCTCGATGTTGAGCTGGTTGAACGCAATCAGGCCGCCGATGAACACGGCGACGAACATGCCGACCATCAGGAAGCGCCGGTTGACGGCAAGGGCGACGAGACGGTCCATTCAGGTTTTTCGCAGTTTCTTGGTCGTCGATCAGCTACCGGATGCCGCGCGGTCGATGAACAGACTGCCTTTGACGACAATCTGTTCGCCGGGCTTCAGGTTGCTGGTCACCTCGACGAGGTTACCGTTGATGAGGCCGATCTTGATCTGGCGGAGCTCGACCGACTTATCTTCACGCGCGACCCAGATGCGAACCTGGTCGCCTTCGTAAATCAACGCCTGCTTCGGCACCGCAGGCGCCGCGCGGTCGCCGGCCGAATAGATCGTGACATTGGCGAACATTTCCGGCTTGAGCAGGCCGTCCTTGTTGTCGATGGTGGCACGAACCAGCAGGCGGCGGGTATTGGGATCGATCGCAGCGGCGACGTAGTTGATCTTGGCGGTCAGCGGACGGCCAGGCAACGCCATCACTTTGAAGGAAATGTCCTGCCCGACACTGACCTGAGCAGCGTCGCTCTCGCGCACGAAGGCGGTGAGCCAGACCGTAGAGAGATCGCCGATCACGAAGACCGGGTCGCTGGCGCCGGCGCTGACATATTGCCCGGGGCCGATCTTGCGCTGCACGACGGTGCCCGAGAGCGGCGCGTAAATCGTGATTTCAGGGTTGATGGCACCCTTGTTCTGGAAGGTCTTGATGGCGTCGTCGGTGAAACCGAGAATGTGCAGCTTGTTGTTGGCGGCTTCGAGCGCCGTCACCGAGGAACGCATGTCGTTTTGCGCCTGGACCTGGGTCGCTTCAGCCTGCTGATAGTCCTTGAGCGGGATGGCGCGGCCTTCGTAGAGGTCCTTGGCGCGCCGGTACTGGATGTCGGCAAGCTCGAGCGCCGACTTTGCCTTGTTCTGCGACGTCATCGCCGTGATGAAGTCGTTCTGGGCCTGCACGGTGTCGGCGGCCTCGATTGTGAACAGCGGTTGACCTTGGGTCACGGTCTCGCCGGGCTTGGCGAGCAGCTTGGTCACGCGGCCTGCATAGGGCGAGAACACCGGCGTCGAGCGGTCTTCATCGACCGCGACCTTGCCTTCGGTGACGTATTCGGCGCGGAAGGTCTTGGCGTTGACTGGCTCGATCGTCAGCGTCGCCCATTCAGACGGCGTCGGCGTGAAATTCTGGGCGTTCTTGCGCGACTGGCTAGAGACTTCGGAGTGCTTCTTCTCCTTGGCGCCGGCAAACATGAAGCCGTAGGCGCCTGCCCCGGCAAGTGCCAGTACAACTACGGATGTGATCACCCGCCGCTTTGTAAGCACCTGCAATCGTTTGGTATTTTCAGCTACCATGGGGCCCGGTCGTGTCTGCGACGATCTCGGCAGACGACTGCCTCATCGGTCGCGCTAATAGTGCCGATTTGGGATTTCAAACAACCTAAAAAACGCTGCACGTCCTGCGGTTTGCGTTAAAATTTTGCGACACGTCAGCTTCACGTCAGCTTCGCGCCGGCCATTGCGATGGATGGCTGCCGAGCGGCATGGCCGGACGGCTCCATCGCGCTGGTGTCCTCGACAACACCGCCGAATGGCGCACGGCCGTCAACGTACCGAAGCCAGATGACACCGTTTCCATGAACGCTGCATGTACGGCCTCGCCCGCGAGATCCGGGGTGCTCAGGCCGCCACCGAGCCGGCCGAGATTCCAAAGCCAGCGTCCGGTCTGCGCGAGCGAGACGCGGACATGCCAGCTGCCGCCTTCGTTGGCCTGGCGGGCCTTTGCGATCATCGCACCGAACGCCATTAAATAGCCGGTGGCGTGGTCGAGCATCTGCGCCGGCAATTCCTTGGGACCTTCGATGCCGGCGGCCTTCCCTTCAGCATGGTTGAAGCCGGTCGTGGTCTGCACCAGCGAATCGAATCCACGCCGCTCGGCCCAGGGGCCGGCATGGCCATAGGCCGAGAGGGTCACATAGACGATGCCGGGGTTGATCTCGGCGGCCTCCTCCGGCGAGAAACCGAGGGCGGCGAGCGCGCGCGGGCGATAGCCTTGCGAGAAGATGTCGGCATCCTTGAGCAGTTCGCGCATCTGCGCCCTGCCCGCCTCGCTCTTCAGTTCGATAAAAGTCGTGAGCTTGCCGCGGCCGGTATCGATGGTGAGCCAGGGAATGGCCGGCAGATCGGGCCCCGAGACCAGCAGCACGTCGGCGCCATGCGCAGCGAGCGTGCGGCCGGCGACGGGACCGGCGATGACGCGGGAGAGATCGAGCACGCGAAAGCCTGCGAGCGGACGATCGCCCTCGGGCCAGGGCTTGGGTGGAGCATCGCCGATCTTTTCGATCGAGATCAGCGGCAATTCGGCAAGCGCGCGCGATTGCGGCAGCACAGACCATTCGTCGTAAGAGCGCATCAGCGCGACGACGCCACCGGCGGCATAGGCCGCAGTCTCAAAATCCTCGCCCTTCCACTGCATCAGCGCGGCCTGCACTTTCTCGCGCTCGGGCACGCAAGAAAGCACTTTGCAGACGGCGTCGCGATGGTGCGGGAAGTTGGTGTGGCAGCGGACGAAACGGTTGTCGCCAGTCTTGTAGACACCGGCGATGGCGTCCCAGGCCGGTGGCGGCGGCTTGTCATCGAGGCGCAGATATCGCTCGGAGCGACATTCGACGACGGCGTGGCGCATGTCGACGGCCACGTCCTGCGCCTCACCGCTGCGCAGTCTCCAGATTTCAGCGGCGGCGAGACCTGCGGCGGCAATCGTCGCCTGGCCAGCGACGGCGACGCGAAACGAGGACGGGATTTGCGGCTCCTCGCCGGTCAAATGCACACGTGCGAGCGCGGCTCTATCGCCGCCGGCGGAGGTCCAGATATCGCTTAGGATGTCGGCAGGGCTTTGCATGGCCTCTTCTCTCCCTTTAACTTTGCGACCATCCCATTAGCACGGAAAGGAATGCAATGGCCGCCATCGATCCCCTCACCGCAGGCGCCGTGTTCATCGCAACGGCGGCGACCGACGCGGTCTATGTGATGTTCACCTCGGCGGTCATCGCACGCAAGCGTGTGCCGGCCGCGAACTGGAGCGCGGTCTGGTATCTGCTCTCGTCCTATGCCGTGATCAGCTACACCGAAAACGCCTTCTATGTCGCGTTCGCCGCAATCGGCTCCTGGGCCGGCGCCTATGCATCGCTGACCTTCCTGCACCGGCCGCCCGGCGGCCCGCCGGTGGGAGCTGCGCCGGAGTGAAGGGAGGACTTTCTCCGCTTCCACGGCTACACTCGTGACGGCCAACAAAAAATAGCGACCAACAAAAAGGAAAACCAAACAATGGATCTCGGTCTCAAGGGAAAGAACGCCATCGTGCTCGGCGGTACGCGCGGCATCGGGCGGGCGATCGCGGGAACGCTTGCCGGTGAAGGCAGCCATGTCGCGGTGTGCGCGCGCAATGCGGAGCAGGTCGCGGCCACCGTGGCCGAGCTGAAGGCAAGCGGCATCAACGCCACCGGCGGCACGGTCGATGTCACCGACGGCGCGGCGCTGAAGGCATGGGTCGAGGGCGCAGCCAAGGAACTCGGCGGCCTTGACCTGCTGTTCGCCAATGCCGGCGCGATGGCGCAGGGCCACGACCCCGCATCGTGGGAGCAGAATTTCCGGCTCGACGTGCTCGGCGCCGTGCATGCATTCGACGCGGCGCGGCCGTTTCTGGAGGCCAGCGGCGAGAAGAGCGGCGATGCCGCCTTCGTCATTATCTCTTCAATTTCCGCGGCGCAGGCCGATATCGCCAGCTCCTACGGCCCGATCAAGGCAGCGCTGATCCACATGGCCAAGGGACTGGCGCGGCAATACGCAAAGAAGAAGATCCGCGTGAATGTCGTGTCGCCCGGCACCGTCTACTTCAAGGGCGGCGTCTGGAACATGATCGAAAAGAACATGCCCGAGCGTTACAACGACGCGATGAAGCGCAATCCGACCGGGCGCATGGCGACACCGCAGGAGATTGCGAATGCCGCGGTGTTTCTGGCAAGCCCGGCATCGTCGTTCACGACCGGCGCCAATCTCATCGTGGATGGCGGGATATCGAACCGGGTGAATTTTTAGGGGCATTCCGTCATGGCCGGGCTTGTCCCGGCCATCCACGCGTTGCCGCACGCGTTGAAGAACGTGGATGCCCGGGACAAGCCCGGGAATGACGACTGAGAGCGCGACGATATCCCGCACCACACCTCAATGAAAATCCCGCGACGGCGGCAGGATGCGGACGTTGCGGGGGTGGCGGATTTTTTGCGCCGGCATGTCGGCGTGGTCGCGGCGGTCGTCGTTGAGCGGCTCGATCACGGTTGCACCTGCCGGCACCGGATGCTTGCGGCTGAGCGCATCATTGGCCAATCCGACCAGATCGTGCGAGCGGTCGATCATGCGCTGCGCGATCAGGTGCGTCACCTTCTCGGGGCTGCTCTGGATATAGCCCTGCACCTCGATGAGGCGAGCACCCATCACCTCCTTCCGGTACTGCTCCATGACCTTGGGCCACACCACGATATTGGCGATGCCGGTTTCGTCCTCCAGCGTCATGAACACTACGCCGCTGGCGCTGCCCGGCCGCTGCCGCACCAGCACCACGCCGGCGCAGCGAACGCGGCGCCGGTCGTTCTCGTGGCTGATCTCCTTGCAGGCAACGATCCGCTCGCGCGAAAACGTCTCGCGCAGGAATTCCATCGGGTGGCCTTTGAGTGACAGCCGGATCGTCTGGTAGTCGGCGACGACTTGTTCGGGACGCGGCATCAATGGCAATGGCTTCGCATGCTCGTCCGGCTGCTCGCGCGCGGTCGCCGCTTCGAACAACGGCAGCGTCACATCGTCGGGCAACCGCCGCACCTGCCACAGCGCCTCGCGACGGTCGAGCCCGAGCGAGCGAAATGCATCGGCATCCGCCAGCAGGATCAGCGCGCGCTTGGGCAGGCCGGTATCGCGGGCAAAGTCTTCGAGCGAGGTGAAGGGGCGGCGATTGCGGGCCTTGATGATGCGGTCGGCCCAGTCTTCCTGCGTGACATAGACCTTGCCCTGCCGCTCCGCCTGCTGCCTCTTGAGCTCCTCCTCATTCGGATCGAGCCATTGAAAGCCGTCGATCTGGCGAAGGCCGAGACGTACGGCGCAATATTTTTTGTCAGTATTCTCCAGTGTGTTCTGCGCAAAGCTGTAGGACACGTCGATCTCGCGGACCTCGACCCCATTCTTGCGGGCGTCGCCGACGATCTGCGCCGGCGCGTAAAAGCCCATCGGCTGCGAATTCAACAGACCGCAGCAGAAGGCGTCCGGATGATGATGCTTCAGCCATGACGAGATGTAGACGAGTTGCGCGAAGCTTGCGGCATGACTCTCCGGGAAGCCGTAAGAGCCAAAACCCTTGATCTGGTCAAAGCAGCTTCTGGCGAAGTTAGGATCGTAACCGCGTGCGACCATGTTGCCGATCAACTTCTCCTCGTATTGGCCGATGGTGCCGACATTGCGGAACGTCGCCATCGAACGGCGCAGGCCGTTGGCTTCCTCGGAGGTGAACTTTGCCGCTTCGATCGCGATGCGCATCGCCTGCTCCTGGAACAGGGGCACGCCTTTCGTCTTGTGCAGGACCTTGTAGAGCTCGTCCACGGGACCATGTTCGGGCGATGGCGAGGGATAGGTCACCTTCTCTAGATTGTTCCGCCGCCGCAGATAAGGATGCACCATGTCGCCCTGGATCGGCCCGGGCCGCACGATCGCAACTTCGATGACGAGATCGTAAAAGGTCCGTGGCTTCAGGCGCGGCAGCATGTTCATCTGCGCGCGGCTCTCGACCTGGAACACGCCGAGCGATTCGCCTTCACACAGCATGTCGTAAACCTTGGGATCGTCCTGCGGAACGCTCGCGAGCACATAGCGCCTGCCCTTGTGCTGATCGATCAGATCAAAACACTTCCTGATGCAGGTCAGCATGCCCAATGCGAGCACGTCGACCTTCATCATGTTCAGCGCGTCGACATCGTCCTTGTCCCATTCGATGAAAGTGCGGTCATCCATCGCGGCGTTGCCGATCGGGACATAGGTGTCGAGCCGATCCTGCGTCAGCACATAGCCGCCGACATGCTGGGACAGATGGCGCGGGAATTCGATCAGCTCGGTCGCGAGCGCGACCGCGAGATTGATCATGGGATTGCAGGGATCGAGCCCGGCCTGCCGGACCTGCATGTCGTTGAGGCCCTTGCCCCAACTGCCCCAGACGGTGTCGGCGAGCGCCGCGGTGACGTCCTCGGTCAGCCCCAGCGCCTTGCCAACGTCGCGGATGGCGCTGCGCGGACGATAATGGATGATGGTGGCGATGATAGCAGCGCGATGACGGCCGTAGCGGCGATAGACATATTGCATCACCTCCTCGCGGCGCGAATGCTCGAAATCGACGTCGATATCCGGTGGCTCCAGCCGCTCCTTGGAGATGAAGCGCTCGAACAGGAGATCAACCTTGGTCGGATCGACCGAGGTGATACCGAGCACGTAGCACACGGCCGAATTCGCCGCCGATCCCCGCCCCTGGCACAAAATGTTCTGGCTGCGCGCGTAATGGACGATGTCGTGCACAGTGAGGAAGTAGTGCGCGTATTTCAACTCGGCGATCAGCGCGAGCTCCTTCTTCAGGGTCGCGCGCAGCTTGTCGTCGATCTTGCCGCCGAAATATGTATCGACGCCGGCCCGGGTCAGATCTTCCAGATGTCCCTGTGCGGTCTTGCCCGGCGGCACTGGCTCATCCGGATATTGGTATTTGAGCTGATCGAGCGTGAAGTCGATCCTGTTGGCAAAGCGCATGGTCTCCGCGATCGCTTCAGGAAAATCGCGGAACAGCCGGGACATTTCGCGGGGGGTCTTCAGAAAGCGTTCGGCATTGGCTTCCAGCTTCCGTCCGATTGCCTCGATCGTGGTTTTTTCCCGGATACAGGTCAGCACGTCCTGCAGGGGACGGCGGCCGGGATCGTGATAGAGCACTTCGTTGGTCGCAAGCAGCGGCACCTTTGCTGTTGTGGCGAGATCGTCGAGCCCTGCCAGGCGACGGCGGTCGTCGCCGCGATAGATCAGGCTTGCCGCCAGCCACACGCCTTCGGCGCGGCTGGCCTTCAACTTTTCAAGAACGTCCAACGCCTGCGCAGGCTCGAAACGATGCGGCAGTGTCAGGATCAGGAGCTGGCCTTCCGAAAACTCCAAGAGATCATCAAGACTGAGATCGCACTCGCCCTTCTCGATCCGCGTGATGTCGTCGCCGCGCTTACCTTTGGTGAGAAGCTGGCACAGCCGGCCATAGGCCGCACGATCGCGCGGATAGACAAAAATGTCGGGTGTGCCGTCGATGAAGACGATGCGCGTACCGATCAGCAGCTTTGGCTTGTGCAGCACCTTGTCATTGTCGAGCTCCTTCCAGGCCCGCACCACGCCGGCGAGCGTATTGTGATCGGCAATGCCGATCACGGGAATGCCGAGCTCGCTGGCCTGATGCACATAGGCGCGCGGATCCGAGCCGCCGCGCAGGAAGGAGAAATTCGTGGTGATGCCGATCTCGGCATAGGCTGATGTGCTCATGCGAAGAGACCGTGCACATACCAGCGGGGGGGAGCGGGCTTGCCGTCGGCGTCGAACACCTCGCCCTCATAAAGACCGTCGCGAAAGATCCAGAAGCGCAGGCCTTCGGCGTCCTCGATGCGGAAATAATCCCGCGTCAGCTGCTTACCATCCTGCCGCCACCATTCCATCGCGATGCGCTCGGGTCCTTCCACCCGCACCACCGCATGTTTTGCGCGGCGCCAGGTGAATTGATGCGGCGGGCCGTCGGGCACGGTCGCGAACGGCACGGTGACCAGCTCCGGCTGGTCGAACAGCCGCAGGGGACGCAGCGGCGGTTCGCTCGCGGCACGCGCCGGCCATTCCGCCTGCATCGCGACGGCGAGATGATGCTGGGCAGACACGGCCAGCACCGCTTGCTCGGGGATGTGCGTATCCTGCGGCAAATGCACGACGACGCGCTTTCCGCCGATCCGCGCGGCGATGCGGTCGATCAACGCGGCGAGTTCGTCATTGTCGTGGACATGGGCGTCGAGATCGCGCTGCTCCTGCACCACGATCTCGGTACGGCTCGCCGACAGCCGCACCATGTCGAAACCAAAACCGGGATCGAGGGGATCGGCGAGCGCGTCGAGACGCTCGCGGAACAGTCGGTCGATGACTTTGCTTTGCGTGACCGGTCGCCCGGTTTCGACCATGATCGCACGCACCACACCATCAGTGCGAAAGAATGCGGCCTCGAGCCGCCGCGCGCCCTTGCCCTGCTTCTCCATGGACGCGATCAACGTGTCCGCCAGCCGCGACAGCGTCATCGCGATCATGGTGTCGGTCGCGATCGGCTCGGCGAAGCGCTTTTCCACGATGTAATCAGGCAGCGGCTTGCGCGGGTTGATCGGTGCATCGCCCTGCCCCAGCGCATGTGCAAGCAGCGTGGAGAAGCGCACGCCGAATCGCGCCGTGATCTCGGAGGCGTTGCGCGAAGCGACATCGCCGATGGTTTTCAGGCCGGCACGGCGCAGGCCGGTGGTGATCGCCTCGTCCGCACCGAGCGCGGACACCGGAAACCGGTCGATCGCCGCCGCCTCTCCGCCATCTGCGACGATGCTGCCGGACACTTGCCGCGTCAGCGTGCGCGCGCAGACCGAAGTCCCGGCAATGGCCGCGCTGACGGCAAATCCCTGGCGCGACAGCGCTCGAACCAGCGTCTGCAACAGCGCCGCCTCGCCGCCGAACAGATGCGCGCAGCCGGTGATGTCGAGGAACAATCCATGCGGCGCATCGAGCGCCACCAGCGGCGTGAAGCGGTCGCACCAGTCGGCGATGTCACTCAGCGTCTTCGCATCGGCTACGACATCGGCGTCGAACACTTTTAAATCCGGGCACATCGCCCGCGCGTTTGCGAGCGGCTGGCCGATATGCAGACCGAGCCGCTCAGCGGCCTCGTCCAGCGCATGGATCACCAGCGCATTGTTCTCCTTGATGACGACAATGCTGGGATCATCTTTTTGTTTTGACGCGCTTTCTTCACGCGAACCGGTACCCACTTCGCTTGAAAACGCTTTGGCTTTACCCAGCCCGGCGCTGTTGAAGAACCGCTGGATCCGGTCGATGGGCAGGCGCGGCAGCCACAGGCTGAGAATGCGCCGACGGTTCAGAGAATTGGCACTCATCACATTTCCATTCCATGATCCACCGGCCACACGGGCCATGACGATTACGCAACAACTCGACATCGAAGCGCGGGGCGCCCCAGGTACTCCACATTGGCCCCGGCGGTGAATGCGCCGCGCGCAGCATCCATCGGGTCTCCGCAGTCGAGGGCAGCGGCTGCGCGGCCATCCGCAACAAAAGCCCAGTGACGCCTGAGCCTTGCGCAGCCAGCGTCAGCTTGCGGCTCGCCACCAGATCGAATTGCCTGGTCTCGCCCCAGAGCTCGAGCACGACGGCGCCGAGCGCATCGCAGGCGAGCGCATCGGCCGAGGTGCGCAGCGCACTTTCCACGTCAGCCGCGCGCACCATCACCACGCGGCGCGGATCGAGGCCGAGCTCAGCGAGCCCGCTCATCGACAGCGCACCGGTTTCAAGTTCCGAAAAATCCTGTCGCACCCATAACAGTGGCCGTTGCGACGTCACGCGGCCCGCAAGCCCGGTGACAAAGCCCGTCGCGGCCGCGCCCTGACGCCCTTCGCAAAACACCTCGTGGATCGCCGCGCGCGCAAGCCCGCCTTTCAAGGTGCGGTCCACCTCGCCATGGCCGAGCGCGACGCGGTCGTGATGATGCACGACCTCCGCCGTCTCGATCCGTTCGATCTGGGTACGCAAGGTCGCAAGCGCGCTCATGCGTGCGCCGCTCATGCTCGCCGCTCCTTCAGAGGTGATTTGCCGGGATTCTCGAAAATAAGAACCCGCAGCTGGCTCATTTGTTCATGATATGTTCTAATATAAAGCTAACGGCGCGCGAAGAGTCAATCGAATTGGCGCTCCGTCGGATTCACCAGTGGAATCAAAGGGATTCAATATGGACGTGCAACGCAAGCTGGAGATCCTGGCGGACGCCGCCAAGTACGATGCGTCCTGCGCCTCCAGCGGCACCGAAAAGCGGGATTCCAGCGACGGCAAGGGCATGGGCTCGACCGCGCCGGGCATGGGCATCTGCCATTCCTACGCGCCGGATGGGCGCTGCATCTCGTTGCTCAAGGTGCTGCTCACCAACGCCTGCAATTACGATTGCCTCTATTGCGTCAACCGCGCCTCCTCGAACGTGCCGCGCGCCCGCTTCACCATCGACGAAGTCGTCAAGCTGACGCTGGACTTCTACCGGCGCAATTACATCGAGGGACTGTTTCTCTCCTCCGGCATCATCCGCAGCCCCGACTACACCATGGAGCAGGTGGTCAGCGTCGCGCGAAAGCTGCGCGAGGAGCATCACTTCCGTGGCTACATCCATCTGAAGACCATTCCGGAGGCCGATGACGCTCTGATCGCGGAGGCCGGCAAATATGCCGATCGTCTCTCCATCAACATCGAAATGCCGGAGGCGACGAGCCTGCAGCAATTCGCGCCTGAAAAAGATGTGCGCGCGATCCGACGCACCATGGGCCGGCTTCGGCTGAAGCTCGATGAAGCGGAAGAAAATCGCGCCGCGAAGACGAAGGCGAAACCGCAGCGTTTTGCGCCGGCCGGCCAAAGCACGCAGATGATTGTCGGCGCCGACGCGGCATCCGATCACACCATTCTCCACACCAGCGCCAATCTCTACGGCTCCTACCGGCTGCGGCGCGTCTATTACTCCGCGTTCAGCCCGATCCCTGATGCGAGCCGCGCCTTGCCTCTGGTGCAGCCACCGCTGTTGCGCGAGCACCGGCTTTACCAGGCCGATTGGCTGATGCGGTTCTACGGCTTCGATGTTGCGGAGATCGTCGACGACAGTGCGATGCTGCCGCTCGACATCGATCCAAAGCTCGCCTGGGCGCTGCGCCATCGCGACCGCTTCCCGCTCGATATCAACCGCGCCAGCCGCGAGGAGTTGTTGCGCGTGCCGGGCTTCGGCACCAAGGCCGTCGAGCGCATCATCGCAACGCGGCGCACGACCACGATCCGCCTCTCTGACCTGGCGCGGCTGCATGTCCCTCGGAACAAGGCGTTGCCGTTCATCGTCCTCAGCGATCACCGCCCCTCACCGCATCATCTCGATGCCGGCGGGCTGATCGAACGATTCAAGCCGAAAGCAACACAATTGGGGTTTGGCTTCTGATGCAGTACATCACCCTCGAGACCCAAACCGATTTCGACGGCTGGCGCAAAGCCGCGCGTTCACTCGTGCTTGGTCACGTGCCGCCCACCGATGTCACCTGGACCGTGCAAGGCGACGACGCCGATTTGTTTGCACCGCCCTCGCCGCCGCCGATCCTCGCGGTCAACGACGGCACCTTCAGCGTGTCCGCGAAATTCGTCGACCTCGCGAAATCAACGATCCTCCATCGCGATGCCCAGCGATTTGCGATCCTCTACCGTCTGCTGTTTCGGCTGAAGGATAATCATGATCTCATCGACGTGGCGACCGATCCTGACGTCGCGCAGATCGTTGCGATGGCACGCGCAGTCCACCGCGACGAGCACAAGATGCATGCATTCGTACGCTTCCGCGAAATCGGCAGGGAACGCGCAGCGCATTACGTCGCCTGGTTCGAACCGGAGCATTACATCGTCGAGCTAGCTGCGCCGTTTTTCGCAAAACGCTTTGCCGACATGCCTTGGTCGATCCTGACGCCGGACCTCTGCGCGCATTGGCATGGCCACGCGCTCTCGTTCTCGCCCGGCGTCAGCAAGAGCGAGGCACCCGGCGAAGACCGGCTGGAGGAAACCTGGCGGCGTTACTACGCCAGCATTTTCAATCCGGCGCGGTTGAAGGTGAAGGCGATGCAGACCGAGATGCCGAAGAAATATTGGAGGAACCTGCCTGAGGCCTCGATCATTAAACCCTTGATCGAGGATGCTGAGCGGATGACCGGCGCCATGATCGCCAAGGCCGCGACCGATCCGCACAAGCCTCAGAAGCGACCGGAGGCTCCGATGACACGTAAACCTGCAGCCAACGATCTCGACGCCCTTCGCGAGGAGGCCGCGCATTGCCGCGCCTGCCCGCTCTACAAGGACGCGACGCAGACCGTGTTCGGCGAAGGCCCTGATGACGCCACCATCATGCTGGTCGGCGAGCAACCCGGCGACAAGGAAGACCTCGCCGGTCATCCCTTCGTCGGTCCCGCCGGCCAGATGCTCGACCGCGCGCTTCAGGAGGCCGGCGTCGATCGTAACAAGGTCTACGTCACCAATGCAGTGAAGCACTTCAAATTCGTGCCGCGCGGAAAAATTCGCCTGCATCAGAAACCGGCAACACCGGAAATCAAAGCCTGCCGGCAGTGGTACGAGCGGGAAGTTTCGGCAATCCAGCCCGATCTCATCGTGGCGATGGGCGCGACCGCCGCGCAGAGCGTATTCGGCAAGATCACGCCTGTCGGCAAGACCCGCGGCCGGCTCATAGACCTCCCTGATGGACGCAAGGCTCTCGTGACCGTGCATCCCTCCTATCTGCTGCGGCTCCCTGATCCGAAGGCGAAGGTGGTGGAATATCAGCGCTTTGTCGAAGACCTGAAGATCGCAGCAACGATGCAGAGGAAAGCTCCGCGCGCCGCCTGAACTGATCCGGATGCACTGCAACAAGCCGTGGAGAACTCACATCATTCCCGCGGCCCGCCCGTGATTTCAATCGCCTGTCACATGCCACGCGCAAAATCGGGGCCTTGGGACAGGAGAATTTCCAATGAGTGACGTTGCTTTGCCAGGCTCCATCGAGCCGGCCTTGAGTAAGGGGCCAGACCTCAATCGCGGATTTCATCCGCTGACCGGCGTGATCTATATGGGCGTGATCGCCGCCGCATTGCTTTTCGTCGCCTACAGCATCTGGGTCGACGTCGACGCGGCCGGCGCACAGGTCAAGACCTTCGCCCCCTTCATCCTGCTCTTCGTTGCGCTCCTGATCGCGCTCGGCTTCGAGTTCGTGAACGGCTTCCACGACACCGCCAACGCGGTCGCGACCGTGATCTACACCCGCTCGCTGCCCGCCCACGTCGCCGTGGTGTGGTCTGGCATGTTCAACCTGTTCGGCGTGCTGCTGTCCTCGGGCGCCGTCGCGTTCGGCATCGTCTCGCTGCTGCCGGTCGAACTGATCCTCCAGGTCGGCTCCAGCGCCGGCTTCGCAATGGTGTTTGCGCTCTTGATCGCCGCCATCATCTGGAATGTCGGCACCTGGTATTTCGGCCTGCCGGCTTCGAGTTCGCACACTCTGATCGGCTCGATCATGGGTGTCGGTATCATGAATGCGGTCCTGCATGGTCGTAGCGGCACCTCTGGTGTCGACTGGACCCAGGCCACCAACATCGGCAAGGCACTGCTGCTTTCGCCACTGTTCGGCTTCGCACTTGCCGCCGGCCTGCTGCTGGTCCTGCGCACCGTGCTGCTGCGCGTGACGCCCGCTCTGTTCGGCGAGCCGAAGGGCGACCAGCCGCCACCGTGGTGGATCCGTGGCATCCTGATCCTCACCTGTACGCTGGTGAGCTTCTTCCACGGCTCCAATGACGGTCAGAAGGGCATGGGTCTGATCATGCTGATCCTGATCGGCACCGTGCCGACTGCCTATGCGCTCAATCGCGCGCTGCCGGAAAGCCAGCTCGCCGCGTTCAGCACGAACTCGGAAGCCGCCAGCAAGATCATCGAGGGCAAGGCTGCCGGCTATAGCGTGATCGGCAATCCGCGCCCCGCCGTGACCAATTATGTCGCGCAGCACGAAGTCAACGAAGGCACGTTCCCGTCGCTCGCCGTGCTGGTGCGCGACATCTCCAAGCAGGTGGCGACCTACGGTTCGCTCGCTAAGGTGCCGGCCGACCTCGTCGGCAACACGCGTAACGACATGTACCTCGTCTCGGAAGCGCTCCGCTATCTGATGAAGGACAAGGAAGCCGAGCTCAGTGCCGCCGACGTTACCGTGCTCAACGCCTACAAGGGCTCGCTCGACAGCGCCACGAAGTTCATCCCCGGCTGGGTGAAGATCGTGGTCGCCATCGCGCTTGGCCTCGGCACCATGGTCGGCTGGAAGCGCATCGTCGTCACCGTCGGCGAGAAGATCGGCAAGACCCACCTGACCTACGCGCAAGGCGCCTGCGCCGAGATCACCGCGGCCGCCACCATCGCCGCCGCCGACGTCTATGGTCTCCCAGTCTCGACCACTCACGTGCTGTCGTCAGGCATCGCCGGGACCATGGCCGCCAACGGATCGGGCCTGCAATGGGCGACGATCCGCAACATCGCGATGGCTTGGGTTCTGACCCTGCCGGCCGCGATGTTGATCTCCGGCGTGCTCTATTATCTGTTCTCGAAAGTATTCTGAGCAGCAAAACGACATACCAGCAAAAAGGGCCCGTGTATCGCACGGGCCCTTTTCATGTGTGCATTTAGCTCAGCGAGTCACTACGCTGCGAGCTGTTCCTCGACCAGCTTCACCCAATACGACGTGCCGAACACGATCGCCTCGTCGTTGAAATTGTAGGCGGGGTGATGCAGGCCGGCGCTATCGCCGTTGCCGCAGAAGATGAACGCGCCGGGGCGCGCTTCCAGCATATAGGCGAAGTCCTCGCCGCCCATCAGCGGCGGCATCTCGTGTACATTGGTATCGCCAGCGACCTTCTTGGCGATGCGCGTTGCCACCTCGGTCTCCGCAGCGTGGTTGTTCACGACCGGATAGTTGCGCTTGTAGTGGAGATCGATCTTGGCGCCGGTGATCTGCGCCACACCCGCCACCACTTCGTGCACCCGCTTCTCGACGAGCTTGCGCACGTCGGGCGACAGTGTGCGGATGGTACCGCGCAGCTCCGCTGTCTGCGGGATGACGTTGCGGGCATTGCCGGCGTGAAACTCGCAGATCGAGATCACGGCCGATTCCAGGGGATCGACGCTGCGCGCGACGATCGACTGCAACGCAGTGATCACCTGCGCGCCGACGAGAACTGAGTCGATGCACTTATGCGGACGCGCGGCGTGGCCGCCGAGACCCTCGATCTTGATATCGACCTCGTCGGTCGCCGCCATGATCGGGCCGGGCCGGATCGCAAACGAGCCGATCGGAATGCCGGGACCGTTGTGCATGCCGTAGACCTGCTCGATGCCGAAGCGCTCCATCATGCCGTCCTTGACCATGGC
>JAEWHT010000342.1 GCA_023387695.1 Pseudomonadota bacterium
TGATCGACGGCAGCACCGCGTTGACCGTGACCTTGCCCTTCAATTCGTTAGCAAGCGCCTCTGTGAGACGATGGACGCCTGCCTTTGACGCCGCATAGGGCCCCATGCCGGAGCCGGCCTGGAGCGCCCCCATGGCGCCGATATTGACGATGCGGCCGGCCTTCGAAGCGACGAGATGCGGCAGTGCCGCGTGCGAGGTGTTGAGCGCCGTCAGCAGGTTCAGCGTATGCATGCGGTGCCAGGTCTTGATGTCGCCGTCGCCGACGGTCTCCCAGGCAAAGCCACCGGCGATGTTGACGAGCGCATCGAGCCTGCCGAAGTGCTTCGCGGCCGTCTCGATCGCCGTCTTTGCCTGCGCGGCGTCAGACAAGTCGACGCCGCCGATCTCGATGCGCTCGGCTATCGCAGGCATTTGGGAGGGCGCGTGATCGATGCCGGCAACCCGCGCGCCGCGTGACAACGCGATGTCGGCGACCACCTTGCCAAGCGCGCCGAGCGCGCCGGTCACGACAATGATTTTTCCCTGCACGATAACCTCCGTCGTCCGAACTGGTGCCGACTATTGCGTGAGGTGAATTGGACTTGCAATGGCGGCGTCATCAAGGCTGAATGGCTGCTGCAACTTTAGATCGTTGTGCAGGGTCATTTTTCATGTGCGATTTTATTCCGTCGGTCGAGTTTCCAGCAGGCATCATTGACCTGAAGCATCAACTGGTGCGGTTTCGCCAGGCCTTGGCTGGAACGGACCGGGTGCGGATCGTGGCGATGGGGTCGTCCTCAACGGCCGGGCGCGCCGACGTCGTTCCTTATCCCTACCGGCTCGAAATGTACTTGCGGCAAAGCTACGGGAGCATCTTGATCGACGTGCTGAATCGGGGCCAGGGTGGGCAGGAGGCGAACGAGGAGCTCGACCGCTTCGAGCGGGATATCTTCCACGACGATCCAGTGTTCGTGATCTGGCAAGTCGGCACCAACGCAGTCTTTCACAATGACAAATACAAGGTGGAGGACGTTGCCGAGAAAATCGAGCAGGGCCTTGCGCGACTGAAAGAGCGCGGCTTCGAGGTTCTGCTGATCGACCCGCAATACACGACAAAGATGTTGTGGGATGATCGTGCCGAACTATCGGACAAGATGGTCCGGTTGATCCGCGCCGCCGCTGACAAGTTCGGTGTCAATCTGTTCCGGCGCTGGGCGTTGATGCGACACTGGCACGTGCAGAACAATGTCTCGCTCGACCAGATGATCGATCCGACCGACCCGGACCAACTGCATCAGAGCGATTGGAGCACGCAACAGGTCTCGCTCGCTCTCAGGGACGCCATCGTCAAGGCCGCGCTTCAACCACTTGCCGCGCCCTGGGTCCCTTACGCCTGAAGATAGCGCTCCTTCAGTGCTGTCCGTTCAGCCACGCCAAGCTTGAGCCCGTCGCGCAAATAGGTTTCGACATCTCCATAGTCGCGGCTGACGGCGTCGAAGGCTGCATCGAGATACGAGGCGTTGACCGAGCCGATGGCATCGAGGGCGTCGGCCGGCAGATCGGAGACGCTCGAGAAGTCGCGCTTGTAGTGGCGATTGGTCAACAGATAGTCCTCGGCAATGATTTCATCGGGCACACCGAGTGCGTGCAGGATCAGCGCGCTGGCAAAACCGGTGCGGTCCTTGCCGGCGGTGCAGTGGATCACGAGCGGGGCGCGGTCCTCCAGGAGATGTTCGAACAAAGCACGGAAGCTGTGCGTGTTGTGGCGGACATAGTTGCGATAGGACTCGCGCATGAGTTCGAGCGCGACCGGCCCGGTGAGCGCGCCCCTGGCGAGTTCGGCGCGCAAGGAAGCCACCACCGTCGGCTCGATCGGCAGCGAATGTACCGTGATCTCGTTGACGACGCAGACGCCGGTCGCGCGCTCTTCGACGCCGCGGAAATCGAACGCGCTTTTGACACCCAGCGCGCGGACGATCGCGATGTCTTCGGCGGTGAGCTGGCCGAGATGGTTGGAGCGGAAGATGTGGCGCCAGCGCGTGGTGCGGCCGTCGCTTGCGGCGTATCCGCCGAGGTCGCGGAAATTGCTGGCGCCTTGCAGGGCGAGGTGACGAGCGGGAGCATCTTTTTGAGAAGAGTCTTGCATGGGCTCAGCTTGGGTTATGGTTCCACCGGACGCACTGAGGGCGTCCTTGAAATCTATTACAGGGGGCGATCATGGGCCGGCACAAGGCCATTCTTTTGGGGATCACCATGTTGATGGCTGGAATTTCCGGCGCGCGGCAAGCTGATGCGCAGACGTTCCGAAACTATCGCTGCGTCGATGGTACTCAGTTCATCGTAGCCCTTTATGACGACGACAACCGGGCCTTTCTCCAGATCGATGGGGAGCCGGTGACGCTGGCGAAACGGCTGACGGTTTCTGGCGCGCGCTATTCCGGAGCGGGGATCACGCTGAGGATCGACAAGACCGGCGCGACCACGGTCAAGCATCTGAAGCGGCCGCTTACGGCCTGCTCGGTGATCTGAAGACGTCACCAAGGTCTGGAATCAAAAAGGGTCGAAACCTCGTTGTTTCGACCCTTTTCAAACTTCCGCTGAGCGCTTGAGAGAGCGCGACGGTCTCAAACCAGATAGTGGCATTAGCGTTCCCATTTGGGCTTTGCTTCGTCGACCGCGTCCTGGTGGTACCAGCTATCGCTGCAGATCGACGCGTTCGCGGGAAGCGAGACGCGATCGGCAGGAGTGCCGGTGTCGCCATAGCGGCGCCCCGCAAGAGCCGCGCGGCCCCCGACAGGGAATTGGTAGATCGTTGCAGATCCGTGACTCAGACCATTGTTCATCATTGCGATTGCTCCTGGGTCGAAGCGCCTTGGCCTCCATGGTGCGCCCGACTCGTTCGATTGTGGTTACTGGAATCCCCATATCGGCCCGGCCCCCCGAAATGCAAAGTGCTGAAATCGAAATCAGTTTCCGCCCAATTCTTGTGCAGCCGACCATCTGCATCCCCCAAGGCACCATGCCGGTGGCTAACGCGTAGGCCATTCCAAAGGTTGCTAGGCAGAGGCAGGCGGCTTTGCGAAAGTTGCCGGACGTTGATGCGCGTTTGATCGGCAACTTCCGGCAGGGGCGGGCCTGCTCCAGAATCAGGCGTTTTCCGCGGGATTTTTGCAGTGCAGCTTCACGCGAAGGTGCGCGCCTATGACGCACGTCACTGTGGACGGTTTTGCCTTCGCCAGCTCGGTTCCGGCCGCAGTGGATAACCTACCGCACTGCGGCCTTTTGGCACGCAAAATGCTTGTAAAGGGTCGGCCGATGATGGCCGGGTACAAACGTGCGGGGGCTCTCAACCCCACCTTTCGCATCATCTACAGAGAGGCTCAATGACCAAGTATAAGCTCGAGTACATCTGGCTCGACGGATATACGCCGACTCCGAACTTGCGCGGCAAAACCCAGATCAAGGAATTTTCGTCGTTCCCGACGCTCGAGCAGCTTCCGCTGTGGGGCTTCGACGGCTCCTCCACCCAGCAGGCAGAAGGCCACAGCTCCGATTGCGTGCTGAAGCCGGTTGCTGTGTTCCCGGACGGCGCCCGCACCAATGGCGTGCTGGTGATGTGCGAAGTCATGATGCCCGATGGCAAGACCCCGCACGCGTCCAACAAGCGCGCAACCATCCTCGACGATTCCGGCGCTTGGTTCGGCTTCGAGCAGGAATACTTCTTCTACAAGGACGGCCGTCCGCTCGGCTTCCCGACCGCCGGTTATCCGGCGCCGCAGGGCCCGTACTACACGGGCGTCGGCTTCTCGAACGTCGGCGACGTCGCCCGCAAGATCGTCGAAGAGCATCTCGACCTCTGCCTCGCGGCCGGCATCAACCACGAAGGCATCAACGCGGAAGTCGCGAAGGGCCAGTGGGAATTCCAGATCTTCGGCAAGGGCTCCAAGAAGGCCGCTGACGAAATGTGGATGGCCCGCTACCTGATGCTGCGCCTGACCGAAAAGTACGGCATCGACATCGAGTTCCATTGCAAGCCGCTCGGCGACACCGACTGGAACGGCTCGGGCATGCACGCCAACTTCTCCACCGAGTACATGCGTACGGTCGGCGGCAAGGAGTACTTCGAGGCGCTCATGGCCGCGTTCGACAAGAACCTGATGGATCACATCGCCGTCTACGGCCCGGACAACGACAAGCGTCTGACCGGCAAGCACGAGACCGCGCCGTGGAACAAGTTCAGCTACGGCGTTGCCGATCGTGGCGCGTCGATCCGCGTTCCGCACTCCTTCGTCAACAACGGATACAAGGGCTATCTGGAAGACCGCCGTCCGAACTCGCAGGGCGACCCATACCAGATCGCTTCGCAGATCTTGAAGACCATCGCGTCGGTCCCGGCTGACAAGAAGGCCGCGGCCTAAGGTCTTCCTGACCCGGGGCCGGGGGGCTGGCCCGGGTTGGTTTTCAATCCGCCGGAGCTGAAAGGCTCCGGCGGATTTTTGCGTTCTGATGACAGCGCTTGTTGTGGGTCTGGCCGCCATGCCGGCCTGGAGCCTGTCCATGCCAGCCGAAACCGGGATAGAGTGGTCCGCAGGATGCGCGCGGGGCCGGGGACACGGCTGGTGTTTGAAGGCTTCTACAAGGTGCGGTTTCAGCTCGGCGATAACATCGGCCGGAGCGTGATGCATGCCGGCAATGGCAAGATGCTCGGCGGCAATTCGGCGTTCGCCCATATCGGCACCTACGAGAAGAGCGCCGACGGCATCGACATCGTCATCAAGACCGTGCGCCACAACCCCGATCCGAACTACCGCGCCATGGCCGGCACCGACGACGCGACGCTGATCGCGAAAGGATGGGCCGACGGCGACCTCTACCGCTTCAAGGGCGAGCTGAAGGAGCTGCCCGGCATTCCCTTCCAATCGGTGATGACGCCGATCACTGAGGACGAGATGCCAATCGCGGGCGGCGTCGGCGAGGCCGGCATCGTCGACGGCCTCTATTCAATTCACCTGCACATGCTCGATGGTGTCGACGGCGGGTTGACCGGCGTGATGCTGCTGAACCGCGGCCGCATCCTCGGCGGCGATGCAGCGTTCTATTATCTCGGCAGCTATACGGCTGCGAACGGCCGCTGGAAGGGGCAGATCCTCAACCAGGAGCATACGCCCGCCAAGGACGATCCGATCTTCGGCGGCCACGAGGTCGGCATCGGTTTCTCCGGCACCTATGATGGCGAGCAGGCCGTGCTGGAGGCGACGGCGCTGGCCGGCAAGCGCAGCCTGCGCCTGAACGCCGGGCTCAAGCTGATGCATCGCGCCTGATTGTTGACGGGACATCCCATGGAAAAAGTTCGCATGCTCTCGACGCTCGGCCTGATGGGCGCGATGCGCAGCCTGTCCTC